>DATLHR010000430.1:0-20000 GCA_035539815.1 Kofleriaceae bacterium | reverse complement strand
CACCCGCGCAAGCTGCGCGGGGGCGAGCGCCTGAAGATCCCGGTGAGCCGGCAGCTGATCACGTCGCCCGGCGATACGTTCGAGTCGATCGCGAAGGCACTCCTCGGGGACGAGCGGCGCGGCAGGTACCTCGCGAGGTTCAACAACCTCGACGAGGGGAGCTCGCTCGCGAGCGGGACCGAGCTCGCGATCCCGTTCACGGTCACGCACACGGCGCAGAGCACGGAGTCGATCGCGAACATCACGGCGGCGTACTTCGGCGATGCGAAGAATGCGGCGTTGATCAGCGGCTACAACTTCCTCGACAAGGACGCGATCGACAAGGGCGACCGCGTCATCATCCCGATCTTCAACGTGCGACTGCAGGCGTCGAAGCTGCCGGCGCTCGATGCGGAGTCGCGCAACCGTGTGCAGCAGCAGCGGCGTGCGCGAGAGCGAGCAGCGGCGGCGATCCCGGCGGCGCGGCAGGCGTGGCGGGATGGCGACTTCGCGGGCGTGCGTGGGGCGCTCGCCGAGGCCGAGAGCGAGCTCGACTATCTCGACGCGCAGCAGGCGGCCGAGGCGGGCGTGCTGCTCGGCGCGACGCACGTGGCGTCCAACGACAACAAGCCCGCGCTGGTCGCGTTCAAGCGCGTGCTGCAGCGGTTGCCGACCTACGAGCTCGACGCGTTCCACTTCTCGCCGAAGGTCCTCGCCGTGTGGAGAGAGGCCGGCGGGACGGTCGCGCCGTGATGCGCGGCTGGCTGCTCGTGCTCGCGGCGTGTGGGGGGAGCGCGCCGGCACCGAAACCGGCGGGCGGACAGCTGGGCCCGGCGCTCGCGGCGGCGCTGAGCGCGGCGGACCGGGCGCGCGCGCCGTGGCGGTGCGCGGCGGCGGACGGGCCGACGCTGCCCGACGAGAAGGTCGAGGTCGACGGGCAGGCGTGGACGCTGGCGGGGCACGGGGTGCGCCGGGAAGGCGACACGAAGGGACCCATCACGATCGGCGTGGTCTCGGATGCGGGCGGGGCGGCCCCCGCGACGCTGGCAGCGCTCGGCCGGCTGCGCGCGAAGCTCGACCGAGCGACGGTGGTGCTCGCGCTCGGCGGGATGGGGACGACGCAGCAGGAGCTCGAAGCGACCTTCGGTGTCCTGGCTGATCGCGCGGCGTTCCCCGTCGTGGCGCTGCCGGGCGATCTCGAGTCCGCGACGGCGCTCGCGGCGGCCGTGCAGGCGATGCGCGGGCGTGGCCAGGTGGTGATCGATGGCCGGCTCGCGCACACGATCGAGCTCGGCGGCACGACCATCGCGACGATCGCGGGCGCGCTGGCGGACAGCCGGCTCGCGGCGGGCGCGGATGGTTGCGCGGTCACCGAGCGGGATGCGCTAACGGCGGTCGGTGCGGCGAGCGAGCGGCCGGGCGTGCGGATCGTCGCGAGCGCCGAGGCACCGCGCGGCACCGTCGACGGCGAGCCCACCGGCGACCTCGCCCTCACCCCGCCCGACGGAGCGGTCGACGTGGCGCTGCACGGTGGGATCGGACAGCCGGCCTCGCGCGCGCGATCGGGCCGGCGGGGGGACGGCGATGCGGTCGTGTTGACGCCGGGCTCGGCGGATGCGACGCCACGGCTCCCTGGGCCGACGCGCAAGGCGAGCGCGGGCATGCTCGTCGTGAACGGCGAGGCGTGGAGCTGGAAGCCGATCACCGACGTCGAATAGCGCTGCTATCATCGCGCGATGTCGACGACCACCGCGCAGCGCTACGAGTGCCCGCGGTGCCGTGCGACGTTCGACGAGCCGAGTCGCTATTGCCGGCAGTGCGGCGCGGCGGTGAGTGAAGCGGCGCGCGATGCGACCGCGCCGGTCGACGCGATCGTCGACCGCAGGCTGTCGGATTCGAACCAGGCGTGGCTCGGAAAGATCGTCGACAACCGCTATCGCGTGATCGACGTGATCGGTCGCGGCGGCATGGGCGTGGTGTACCGGGTCGAGCACCTGCGCATGGGCAAGATCGCGGCGATGAAGGTGCTGCATCGCGATCTCGCGCAGGACCCGGAGGTCGTGGAGCGGTTCGAGCGCGAGGCGGCGGCGGTGTCCAGGCTGCACCACCCGCACAGCGTGCAGGTGTTCGACTTCGGCAACACCGGCGGAAATCTGTACTTGATCATGGAGCTCGTGCGCGGGCTCGACCTCGGGCGAGTGCTCGAGCGCGACGGGGCGATCGCGTGGTCGCGTGCGGCGCCGGTGTTCCTCCAGATCTGCGGCGCGCTGCAGGAAGCGCACGAGCTCGGCATCGTGCATCGCGATCTGAAGCCGGAGAACGTGCTGATCACGCGCACGACCGCAGGGCGCGACTACGCGAAGGTGCTGGACTTCGGGCTCGCGAAGCTCGACCAGCGCGGTGCGCCGTCGGGCCACACCGACAAGCAGCAGATCGTCGGCACGCCATACTTCATGGCGCCCGAGCAGATCCGCGGCGAGGACGTCGACGCGCGCACCGACATCTATTCGCTCGGCGCACTGATGTTCGAGGTGCTGACGGCGTCAAGACTATATGTGAGCTCGACGGCGGTGGGCGTGCTCACGAAGCACCTGACGGGCGAGCCCGATGCCCCATCGATGCGCGCACCCAGAATGAGCATCCCGCCCGCGGTGGACGCCGTGATCGCGAAGGCGCTCGCGAAGCAGCCCGGACAGCGATGGCAGAGCGCGGCCGAGCTCGCCGCGGCGCTCGAAGAGGTCTATCGCGACACGGTGAGCGACGTCACCGGCCCACGGGGCTCGTCGGTGCGCGGGATGCGTGCGGCGTCGTTCCCCGCCGAGGATGCGTTCGAGTCCGACCTGCGGCTGCGGCGCTCCGACCTCGACGCGTTCGAGCGCGGGCTCAAGCGCCGGCGGTTCTCGGTGATCGCCGGCGCGACGCTGCTCGGGCTGGGTGGCGCCGGCGGTGCCGCGTGGCTCGTCACGCGCCCTGCCCCGCTCCATCGCGCCGAGGTCGAGCCGAACAACGACGCCGAGCACGCGACGCGGATCGCCGGCGGCGAGGTCACGGGGTTTCTCGGCAAGCGCGTGTCCGCGACCGAGGGCGACCGCGACTACTTCCGGGTCATGTGGCCGGCGGGCCGCCGGCGCGTGGCGACCGTGCGCGTGCAGCCACCGCCCAACATCGACGTCAGCCTCACGCTCGATGACGGCGTTCACGCGGCGACCGCCGACGAAGGAGGCCTCGGCGAGCCCGAGGTCTTGCACCGTCGCACGATCGACGGCCCGATGACGGTGACCATCGCGCAGACGCTCGGCGGGCAGCGGTTCCCGGTCGAGAACGTGAGCGATCCCTACGCCCTCACGATCAGCGAGGAGACAGGTGGAGGCGAGGCGGAGCCCAACGGCACCGAGCCCGATGCCACGCTGCTCGTGCTCGCGCAGGAGCTCACCGGCTATCTCGATACGCGGCAGGACGTCGACTTCGTGCGGTGGACGGGGGACGACGGCACGTACAGCGTCGAGGTGGGGGCGAACGGGATCCCACTGGTGTGGCGCCTGCCCGATGGCAAGATGCGCACGCCGGGCGTGGCGACCGTCACGCTGCGCCGGGGGGACGTGCTTCGCCTCGAGCGCACCGACAGAGCAGGCCAAGGTGCGCTGCCCGGTCGCGACGTGCAGTGGTCGATTGTCGTGAGGAAGTGACATACGCTCGCCGCGTGCGTCACCTTGCTGTGCTTGTCGCCGCGCTGGTCCTCGGCGCGTGCGGAGACGACGACGAATGCTCCCTCGGACCGTTCACCGACGGAGATCCTGATGGCCATCCGGCACCTCTAGGCGCCGGCGAGCTCGAAGCGCGCGCGGGTCGCGTGCGCGCGGAGGATCTGCCCGAGGTTCCCTCCGGGCTCGCGATGTGGCGCGAGGGCGACTTCGTGCTCGCGAACGATCGCATCGCGCTCGTCATCGAGGATGCGGGCGACAGCGATCTCTACGACCCGTGGGGCGGGCGGCCGGTCGGGCTCGCGCGCATCGAGAACGGGCGCATGGTGGAGCCCAACAACTTCGGCGAGGTGTTCCTGATGACGGGGCGCTCGACCGTGGTCACCGAGCGCGTGTCGGTGGTGAACGATGGCAGCGACGGCGGCCCCGCGGTGATCCGGGCGCGCGGGCGCCTGCATCCCCTTCCCTTCTTCGAGTCGCTGATCGCGGCGGTCTATGCCGACGCCTACGAGGACGTGGAGACCGCGCTCGACTACGTCCTCGAGCCGGGCGCCGATCACGTCGACGTCTACTTCAACTACGCGCCGGCGCGGACCTACGAGACCAAGGTGCCGTCGACCCTGCACGCGCTGATGTTCACCAAGCGCACGCCGCTGTTTCAGCCGGGGCGCGGGTTCGACGAGGGGCTCGCGCAGGCGCCGTACATGGCGCTCGTCGATGATCGTGCGACGAGCTGGGCGTACATCCCGGGCGAAGGCTCGCTCGGCACGTCGCTCGCGACGTCGGGGTTCGTCGGTGCGTTCTCGCCCGGTTTCGCGATGCCGAACTGCCAGCGGACGCAGCGGCTGCACGCGCGCATCGCGATCGGCCGCGGGCTCGACGGTGCCGTGGTCGCGGCGGCGAGCGCGCGCGGCGAGCAGCTGCGGGAGATCACGGGCACGGTGACGCGCGCGGGTGGCGAGCTGGTGCAGGGGGCGCACGTCCACGCGCACGACGCCGCCGGGAAGTACTTCACGCGCGCGCTGACCGATGCCAACGGCGCGTTCACGCTCCACGTACCGGAGGACGCCGACGTGACGCTCGACGCGTATCGCCGCGGCGACGCGGTGGGTACGACGCAAGTCGGGTTCGCCGCGACGCCGGTGACGATCTCGTTGCCGGCGATCGGCGCGATCGTCGTCGACGCGCAGGACGAAGGTGGCCAACCGATGCCCGCGCGCGTGCAGGTGATGCCCGCTGATGGCACGTCGCTGCCGACCATGCCGGCGAGCTACGGCGAGGATCCGATCGCGGATGGCCGGCTGCACGTCGAGTACACGATCGAGGGGAGCGTCACGCTGCCGGTGCCGCCGGGTCGCTGGGAGGTGATCGTGTCGCGGGGCTACGAGTACGAGATCGGGCGCTATACCGTCGATGTCACCGCCGGGGAGAGCTCACAGGTTAACGCCACGCTCGAGCATGCGGTCGACACGGCCGGCGTGCAGTGCGCCGACTTCCACGTCCACACGTGGCGCTCGAATGACTCCGGCGACGACGCGGTGATCAAGCTACGACAGGCGATCGCCGACGGGCTGGAGCTCCCGGTGCGCTCCGATCACGAGTACGTCGCGGACTTCACCGCGGAGCTCGCCGAGCTCGGCGCCGAGGAGTACGCGCGTGCGTTCGGCTCGCTCGAGCTGACGTCGTTCGAGGTGTGGGGACACATGGGCGTGTTCCCGCTCGTGCCCGACCCGAACGCACTGAATGGGGGCGCGCCCCGCTGGCAGTCGTGGCCGACGCCCGAGGCGCCGGACACACCGTTCGAGACGCTGTCGCCCGTGGCCGTGTTCGACATGGTCCGCGCGCGCCCTGAGGCGCCCGTCGTCATCATCAATCACCCCCGCGGCGGCGCGAACTACTTCGAATACGTCGGGTTCGACCCGGCGACGGGGATCGCGCGCAACAGTGGTGAGTGGGACACGAAGTTCACGCTGGTCGAGGTGTTCAACGACTCCGGCTGGCTCGCGAATCGCGAGGGCACGGTCACCGATTGGTTCGGACTGCTGAACGCGGGCCGCAAGATCATGGCGGTCGGCTCGTCGGACTCGCACGGCATGGCGACGAGCCCGGTCGGCTATCCGCGCACGTGCATCGCGCTCGGCACCGATGACCCGCGCGCGCTGACCGCGAACGGCGTGCGCGACCAGCTCGCGGCCGGGCACGCCGTGGTGTCGGGTGGCATCTACGTCACGGCGCGGATCGGCGCGGCCGGCCCCGGCGACACGATCACGGGCGCGGGCACGTCGCTCGCGCTCGACATCACGGTCGAGGCGGCGACGTGGGTCGATGTCGACGCGATCGATGTTGTCGTGGATGGCGAGACCGTCGACACGATCGCGATCATGCCGGGCGACGCGGATCCGGGGAACCCGGCGATCCGGTGGCGCGGTCAGGTGACGGTGCAGCCGCGCGCGACCGGCGGGTTCGTCGTGGTCGCGGCGTACGGCGACGCGCCGCTCGAGCCCGTGCACCCGGGGCGCATCCCGTTCGGCGTCACGAATCCGATCTTCGTCACTCCGTGAGGCGGGGGCACGCGACGACGAAGCGCTCCATGAAGGCGGTCGTCGCATCGTCGCCGCTGCGGTGCTGCGCCAGGGTTTGCATCGCTCGGTCGTACGCGACGTCGTGGCACTCGGGGAGGTCGTGCGCGTCCGGCTGGTCTCTCCGGGCGGTCTCGACCTTGTGGACCGCGATCGCGAGGAGCGCGAGCTGCACGTCGTGGGTGCACAGCCGTCCGAGCTCCTTGGCGAGGGCGGCGTCCTGGCGCTGAATCCACGCGAGCTCCGCGATCGGCCGGGCGCACGCACGCTCCGCCTCGAGGAACCTGCCGGCCGCGACGGCGCGCTTGATCGCGGGGAGCACGTGCACGCGGGCCTCGTCGATCGAGAGGCCTTCGGGCGTACGGCGACATCCAACGGCACCTGCGAGGGCGAGCAACGCGATCGTGTGGTGACACCGCATGCCCGCGTCTCGAGCAAGGTGTGTTCCGCCGCACGGGCACGAGCGTGATGGTCAGAACGCGCGTTTCCGCGACCGGATCGGACCGGCGCAGGTGACGATCGTGACGCCGTCACAGGCGCGCGCGTGACAGCCGTCCTCGCGATGACGAGCTGAGACCGCGCGACGCGTGGTTGACGCGAGGTCGTGCGGGGCATGTCCGTTGCTATCGGTCGCCGCACACGGAGGAAGCATGAGAGCTCGCGCTGTCAGCATCGTTGCGGCGTCGCCCGGCGGACAGGTGTCCGCGCCACTCGCGGGACGCGGCGTCACCGCCGCGGGACTCTCGCTTGCGCCAGCGGCCGGCAACGCACCCGCGTTCGGCGCCGTGGTCGTCGGCGTGACGAAGGAGCTGGTCTACAGCACGGGCGCGAGCAACCTGACGTCGACGAGCACCGCGATGTGCTCGGACTGGACGCAGAACGCGGGGACGACCACGAGCGTGGGCGCGGCGAACGATGCGCAACGGTTCTGGAGCGACGGCACCGCGTCGTGCGCGGGGCTTCCTCTCTACTGCGTCGAATAGGCCCAGTGGATCGCCTGCCCGATACGTTTCCGAGGTCCCGGTGTTCGTCGTACGCTCGCCCCGGATCTGCGGTGGCGTACACGGTCACGACCTCTACCGACGGAGATGCGCGCGATGGAGATGGGGAGTCGCTCCATCCCGAGCTCGTCATCGCGTTCGAGTGCGAGCGGCCATCGGCGCGCCCCGAGCGCCATGCGCTCGACGACGTCGACCTCGTGGTGATCGGCCGCATGGACGAGCGGACGGCGGTCCGCGACGTGCACAAGGGCATGCGTCGCCTGCGCGTGGGGGTTCCGGATCGCCGGATGTCGCAAGAGCACGCGCGGCTGGTGCGCGCGCGCAACCACTGGGTGCTGGAGGACGCCGGCTCGAAGAACGGCACGCTTCACAACGGCGTCCGCGCTCCACGGGCGACGCTCGACGATGGCGACCTCGTCGAGACCGGCCGCACGCTGCTGATGTATCGCGAGGTGCCCGCGCACACCTCGGTCGCGAACCTGCCGCCCGGGCTCGCGACGTTCGACCCCTCGCTCGCCTCCGCGTTCACCGGACTCGCCCGCGTGGCGCGTTCGCAGGTGCCGGTGATGTTGTTCGGTGAGACCGGGACCGGCAAGGAGGTGACGGCGCGTGCTCTGCACGAGCTGTCGGGCCGCAGCGGCCCGCTCGTCGCGGTGAACTGCGGAGCGCTGCCGGCGACCTTGCTCGAGGCGACGCTGTTCGGGCATCGCCGCGGCGCATTCTCGGGCGCGGTCGAGTCGCGCCCCGGGCTGATCCGCAGTGCGGACCGCGGCACGTTGTTTCTCGACGAGATCGGCGAGCTACCCGCCACGGCACAGGCGGCGCTGTTGCGTGCACTGCAGGAGCAAGAGGTGCTGCCTGTCGGCGAGGAGACCCCGGTGCAAGTGGACCTGCGGGTATGCACGGCGACCAATCGCGATCTATCCGCGCTGGTCGCCGCCGGTCAGTTTCGCCGCGATCTGTACGCGCGGCTCGCGGGGCTGACCGTGCGCCTGCCGCCGCTGCGCGAGCGCCGCGCGGATCTCGGGTTGCTGATCGGCGTGTTGCTCGAGCGCCTGAGGGCGCCCGCGTCGGTGAAGTTCATGCCGAGCGCCGCGCGCGCGATGTTCATGCACGACTGGCCGCTCAACATCCGTGGGCTCGAGAAGCATCTCGCGACCGCGATGGCGCTCGCGGGCGACGAGCCCATCGACGTCCACCATTTTCCCGAGCCGCTCACGCCGGCGACCCGCGCGGTGCCCGTCGAGGAGCTCTCGGCCGAGGAGCGCCTCCATCGTGACGAGCTGATCTCCGCGCTCGAGGCGCACGGAGGAAACGTCGCTGCCGTCGCGCGCGTGTTCGGGAAAGGACGGCAGCAGATCCACCGCTGGGCCGAGCGGTATGGCATCTCGCTGGCCGCGTTTCGACGATGACGACACCCGAGACCGATCGCGATCCGCTCGATACGGCGCTGCTCGCGCGCGGCACCGCCGTCGGGCCGTACCTCATCCTCGAGCGCGTCGGCAGCGGCGGGATGGGAGTTGTCTACGCCGCCTACGATCCCGAGCTCGATCGCAAGGTCGCGGTGAAGCTCTTGCGCGCCGAGGACTCGCTCGGCCCGGCCTCGCACGCACGGCTGCTGCGCGAGGCACAGGCGATGGCGCGTCTCACGCACCCATCGGTGCTCACCGTCTACCACGCAGGCAGTTACGAGACCGCGCTGTTCATCGCGATGGAGCTGATCGACGGCTCCACGCTGAAGCGATGGATGACCGAGGCACCTCGCTCGTGGCGTGCGTGTCTCGCGAAGCTCGTGCCCGCCGGCCAGGGACTCGCCGCCGCGCACGCCGCGGGCATCGTGCACCGTGACTTCAAGCCCGAGAACGTGCTGCTCGCGTCCGACGGCCGCGTGCTCGTCACCGACTTCGGGTTGGCGCGCGAGGTGGTCGCGGAAGCCGGGGCGATCGACGACGGAGCGCCGCGCGCGGCGTCGTCGGAGATCACGCGTACGGGGGCCGTGCTCGGCACGCCTGCGTACATGGCGCCCGAGCAGCACCAAGGCCGCGCCGCCGACGCACGCGCCGATCAGTTCGCGTTTTGCGTGGCGCTCTACGAGGCACTCTACGGCGAGCGTCCGTTCCGGGCCGAAGGCGACGATGCAGATACGGTCGCGCTCGCGGTCGAGGTGATCCAGGGACGCGTGCGCACGCCAGCGCGTGATCCCGGCGTGCCGGCGTGGCTTCGGCGCGTCGTGTTGCGTGGCCTCGCGGTCGCGCCGGACGAGCGCTGGCCGTCGATGGACGCGCTCCTGCAGCAGCTGATCGCGACACCGCGGCGACGGCGACAGCTCGCGCTGGGAGCCGCGGGCCTCGCCCTCGCTGGGACGGCAGTCACGGCGGTGGCGCTGTCGCGAGGTGCCGAGGCCGCAGCGTGTGTCGTGCCCGACCGCCTCGCCTCGCTGTGGGACGGCGGGAAACAAGCGCGCGTCCGCACGGCGTTCCTCGCGAGCGGCCGGACGTACGCAGCGGAGACCTTCGATCGCGTCGCGGCCGCGGTGACCGAACGCACTGCCGCGCTGAGTGCCGCGTGGATGACGGCGTGCGAGGACACGCACGTGCGCCATCAGCAGTCGGCGACGCTGCTCGACCTCCGCGTGCAGTGCCTGGAGCATCGCGCACGCGAGCTCGACGCGCTGACCGAGGTGTTCGCGGGGGCCGATGTTGCGGTGCTCGACAAGGCGGTGCGCGCCGTCGCCGCGCTGCCCGACGTCGCAGAGTGCGCGAATACCGAAGCCCTCGCCGGACGTGTCCCGCTGCCGGCGGATCCGGCGCTGCGTGCACGCATCGACGCCCTGAACGCCGAGCTCGGCGGCGTGATCGCGACGTACCGCGCGGGCAAGTTCAAGGACGCGCTCGCCCCCGCGGCCCGGATCGCGGATGCCGCGGCAACCGTGTCGTACCCCCCGCTCGAGGCGGAAGCCCGGCGATGGCTCGGCGAGCTCCAGGAGGACCTCGGCGATGCGAAGAGCGCGGAGCAGTCGCTCACCCGAGCGATCGAGGCCGCGTCCGCCGGTCGCGATCGGATCACCCTGGGACGGGCGCTGTCACGCCTCGTCTACGTGCTCGGCCACGACCTCGCGCGCTACCCCGAGGCGAAGACGCTCGCGGTGGCGGCGCGGGCTGCCGTCGCACAGACGAATGACCGCGCCCTCGCGGCCGAGCTCGTGTTCAACCTCGGCGTCATCGAGGAGGACCAGGCTCACCTCCCCGAAGCGCGACGGTTGCTCGAGCAGGCGCTCGCGGAGCGCGAGCAGCTGCTCGGGCCCGAGCACCCGGATGTCGGGCGCGTCCACCACAGCCTCGCGATCGTGCTCGATCAGCTTGGCGACTACGCCGCCGAGGAACGGCACTTCGCGCGAGCGCTCGCGATCCTCGAGCGCTCCCTCGGTCCGCGGCATCCGAGCGTCGGCGGTACGCAGATCGGCGTGGGCATCGCCCTCAAGCGCCAGGGCAAGCTCGAAGAGTCCGCGCAGCGGTTCGTGCTCGCGATCAAGCTCCTGGAGGAGGCGCTCGGGCCCGAGCATCCCAACGTGGCAATCGCGATCAACAACCTCGCGCAGACCCGGCAGGACCAGGGCGCGTACGAGGAGGCGCTCGCCCTGAACCTGCGCGCGCTCGCGATCAAGCAGAAGGTGCACGGCGAACAGCACGCGGCGGTCGGTGACGCGCTCGCGAACACCGGTCGCTTGCTCTCGACGATGAAGCGCCGCGCCGAGGCGCGCACCTACTTCGAGCGCGCGCTCGCGATCCGCGAGAAGGTGCTCGAGCCGACCCACCCCGACCTCGCGGTCTCGATCTCGCAGCTCGGCCTCGAGTACGAGGCCAACGGCGAGCACGCGAAGGCGCTCGCCATGGTCGAGCGCGCGCTCGCGATCCGCGAGAAGAGAGACCCGCAGCATCCGGACATGGTCTCCGGGCTGCGTGCGGTGGCGAAGGTCCGCGCCGCGATGGGCGACGCGCGCATCGCGGTGCCGCTCCTCGAGCGCGCGCTGAAGATCGCCGAGGCCAAGCAGGTGGAGCCGTGGATCCGCCACGAGACGCAGCTCCAGCTCGCGCAGGCGCTGTGGGAGGCACGCATCGATCGCCCGCGCGCGCTCGAGCTGGCGCGCGCCGCGCGCGAGGGATTCGTGAGTGACGGAGCAGGCAGGCAAGCGGCGCTCGCCGAAGCCGACGCCTGGCTCGCGGCGCGCGCGACGTCGCGCTGACGTGACGCTCGTGACGGCGTCACACCCGCGCGCGTGACGAAGCGCAGCGGACGGCGTGACACCACCGTGCACGCGGGTGGGGTGGCGCGGAGTTACGCGCGCCGCGCCAGCCGGCACATCGGTTGCTCTCGCACGGCGAGCCGCACCATCGCGCGCCATCAAGGATCGTCCGCATGAAATCACTCGCCGCTCTCGCTGTGTGTTCCGCCACCCTCGTCGCCGGTTGCATGACCGGCTCCCTCCGCCTGCCCGGCGGTGGTGGCTCGTCATCCTCGCCGCCGTCATCGTCGGGATCGCGGTCACCGGCGCCTCGTTCGTCGACAGCGGCGGGCACTCCCAGCGGCGTCCCCGCGTGGTGCGCGCCCGCACAGGGGCGGCTCAGGGGGGAGGCGAGGCGGGCGCTCGCGCCGGAGAAGGATGCGGTGGACTCGTTCCGCGAGCTCGTCGAAGCCTCGTGCGACGACGGCGAGCTCGGTCAAGCGGCGCAGCTCGCGGCCGCTCGCGAGGCATGGAGCAAGCGCCTCGGCATGACCGAGGCCGACTGGGGCGACGCGGTCGAGTGGGCGGTCAACCGCACCTCACAGCCGGCGTCGTTCTTCCTCGAAGACAAGACCAAGACGTGGTCGACGCTGTCGCCCGTCGAACAGTACGCGCTGATCTATGGGTCGGAGCTCGACGACCTCTACCGCGCGGACGCGCTGGGCTCCAAGCTCACCGAGGTCGGACGGCTCGCGCTCATCCACCGGTGTCTGCGATCACCCAAGCCGGTCGACTGGGCGCTGTGTCAGGCGGACATGACGTTCGATCGCACGCGCGCCTTCGCCGAGCTGCGCTCCTCCACGGCCGCGGAGGGCTGGCAGCGAATGGCGATCCGGCTCGACATCGACGTGCTCGACAAGCGGTTCGCCAAGCGCGCCCAGCAGGTCAAGGACCTGCTCGCGAAGAGCCCCGAGATCGAGCAGCTGTTCACCGCAGCCGCAGAAGGACGTCGCACCTGGACGAAAGCGAGTCCTGCGCTGGCCGAGCTCGCGTTCGCGATCGACGACGTGCGCGTTCGCCGCGCGCGCACTGCCGATGCGAGCTGCCTCGCCAAGACGTGGCCCGCGCTGAAGTCCGCGGTCTCCGCGCTCCCTGCCTCGCGCTTCGCGAACCTCGAGCCGAGCTCGTTCGCCGCGGTGGTGCTGAGCGAGCCCGACTCGTACCTGGCGGCACTGGCGCACTTCAACTGCGCCGCGGCTGCGGGCAAGCACGATCTTCTGACGGAGTACCTCGGCAAGGCGCTTCGTTCCTGGCCCGGGTTCCGCGGACCGCGCACCGCGGCCCTGACCGCGATCCTGCGCACCGGGTTCAAGCTGTCCTTCCGCGACGTGCACGAGGTCGACTACCGGTGGATGCACGTGAGCCCGAACAGCGCCAAGGGGGGGACCGGCGAGGTCGACCACGTCGAGCCCGCGGGCGAGACCGCGCGCGTCGTGTTCACGAAGCAGCTCGTCGCGCAGGACGAGTGCACGAACTGGAAGACCGGCAACCGCATCGTCGAGATCCGCGACGGCAAGCTGATCTACGAGCAGAGCTGCACGTCGTGGCGAAAGCGCATCGTCGACATGGCGCCCGAGCCGCAGGTCGTGGACGCGCGCTACGTCGAGGGTCTCCGCGCCAAGATGCTCGTCGACATCCGCGGTGGCATCGTGATCGCGGCGTGGCCCAAGGCCGGCGTCAAGCAGCCCGCGATCGTGCTCGGGATCGTGGTCAAATAGTCCATGCCCTACCGCACGCAGGAGCAGCTCCCCGAGCTGCTCGCCGCGCTCGCACCCAAGCTGGCTCCACTGGAGCTATCGCTGCGTGGAGACGTGCTTCGCATCCGCGATCCGCGACGCGCCGACAGGTACACGCTCGTTGCCTCCGGGTTGCTCGTCGGCGTGCCGGCGGCCTTGGTCGGTGTCGTGGTCTCCTGGTTCATTCCCAGCTCGTGGTGGCAGGCCGCTGGCCTCGGGTTCGCGCTGGGTGGGCTCGTCGGGGCCGTGTACGAGGCGATCGTGAACCGCCCCTGGACCGTCGAGATCGATCGGACGACGCGCGCGGTGCGGCGCACGGGTCCCGTCGGATTCGCCGATCGCTGCGGGCCCGACGATCGCATCGCGTTGCGCCCGCAAGGGCTCGGCAAGCTCGATGAGGCCACCGGGTTTCGCGCCAAGGTCGTGGCCAGGGTACTGCTCGAGCAACCCGATGGCGATCGCAGGCATCTCCTCGGCCTCGTACGCGACGGGACCGATGTCACGGACGCGCGCCGGATCGCCGCGGCCCTGGCAGCGTGGCTCGACCTCGTGCTCGTCGAGGAGCGCCTCAAGCCGGACGGCAGCTGGCTGCTGCGCGGAACCTCGCCGCCCCAGACCTTGCCCTCGGGAAAGCGCGGCGCACCACCGGGCCTCGACGCGATCAACGAGCACCAGGAACGGCTGGGGCTCGCCCCCATCGCGCACGAAGCAACCGTCGGTGACATGATCCGGACCTCGCTCGACATCCTCGACCTGCTGTCGTGAGCCCGACGAGGTCGTAAGGCTCGACGCAGAGCTTCACGCGTCACCCACCTCGGGCGGTGACGGGGAACGTCAGCGAGCCGCCCGGCATGCCGAGCACCGTCACGGACCCGCTCCGCGCACCGCCCGCGGACGCCACGAACGAGATGGCGAACGTGCACGTCGCCCCCGAGGCGAGCGTCGCGCAGCTACTCGACACGCCCACCTCGGAGCTGCTCGACGAGATCTGGAGCTGGCCGCTGACCTCGTCGCCGACGTTGGCGATCTCGACGCTGATCGGTGCGCTCGGGACGCCGACCTCGACGAGGCCGAAATCGATCGCCGTGGTCGCGCTGTACAGCTCGGCCGGCGCGGCTCCGACGCCGACGAGCCCCAGGGACACGGAGCCGCCGGGCGTCGCGGAAGCTTGCAGGTCGGCCCCCTGCTCGCCGCGCAGCGTCGGCATGTGGCGGACGCGCACCGGACACTCGCCCCCAGCATCGAGGCTGGTGCCGGTGCACCCGTCGAACGCGATCACGAACTCGCTCGTCGAGCCTCCCGCGAGCTCGATGTCGATCGGTCCGGTCGGCTGCCCGCCCGCGTTGAAGACGCGGAACTGGAGCGTCGTGCCGGTGGTCCCGAGCTGGGTCGCGCCGAAGTTGTTCGTCGTGATCGCCTCGATCGCGAGCTGCGCGGGACGGACGATCGACACGGCGAGGCTGGCGCGCGCCAGCCCGGCGGGACTCGCGACGGCGAGGCTCGCGGTCCACTGGCCCTCGGTCCGGTCTGCGAGCACGACCTCCACCGCGCACGCTGCGCCCGGCGAGAGCGACATGCCCGCGCAGCCATCGGTCGTGATCTGGAACCTCCCTGCGCCGGCTCCGGTGAGGGCGGCCGCGGCCAGCGTACCGGTCGCGGTCCCTCCGGCGTTGGTGATCGTGAACTGCTGCGTGGGTGGAGGTGTGGCGAGCAGCGCGCCGCCACCGGGTGTCGCGCCGACCAGGATGACGCCGAGGTCCCAGACCGGCGGATCGATCGAGAGCGAGCTGGGCGCGTCGACGGCCGCGTCGGGCGCCCCATCAACCGCGACGTCGAGAGGTGCATCGAACGGCTCGGCATCGGTCGTCGCCGTGGAGCCACCGCAACCCGAGCACAGCACCACGAACAACAGCCACCACGAACAAGCGCGGATCGTCATCGGCGGGCGGATTGCAGCCGATGTGCCTTCGCGCTACCGCGCAAGCCGGCGAATCAGCGCTCCGCGTGCGGCCAGCGCAGCGTGACGATCGTGACGCCGTCTCGCCGATCGATGTGACGGCGAGGGCTCCTGCGGATCAAGGCAACCACATCATGCGCGGCGCATCGAGGTCAGCGAGCGTCGGGTGCAATGACGCGCCTGGACACGTCGCGACGGCTGCGGCGGATGGGCGCAGGCCGCGAGAGCCCACGTCGCCACCAGGAGCGCTCCCCGCATCTCGCCCCACTGTGCATGCCACGTGCCTCGGATCTCCCGCCGATCACGACGGTCGGCACCCGCTCGTCGAAGCACGCGCGCCACACTGTGCGATCGATTCACGCTCGGATTGCGACCCACCCGGCGCGGGGGTATGACGACGCCATCATGATCAAGCGTCCGAAGATCGCAGTCATTGGCGCCGGCGGTAACGTCGGCGCTGCCGTCGCCCAGTGGGCAGCCGTCAAGGAGCTCGGCGACCTCGTCCTCATCGACATCAAGGCCGGTCCGGCCGAGGGTCGCGCGCTCGACCTCACGCAGTGCGGCCCGTGGGAGGGCTTCAACAACACGTCGTTCACGGCGAGCGACAAGCCAGAGGCGATGGCGGGCGCGGACGTGGTGGTGATGACGGCGGGCGTGCCGCGCAAGCCGGGTCAGTCGCGCGAGGAGCTGATCAACATCAACGCCGGCATCGTGAAGGGCATCTGCACCGACGTGAAGAAGCACGCGCCGGACGCCGTGCTCGTCGTCGTGTCGAACCCGCTCGATGCGATGGTGTTCGTCGCCAAGCAGGTGACCGGCTTCCCGCGCGAGCGAGTGATCGGCTCGGCCGGCGTGCTCGACAGCGCGCGGTTCCGCACCTATCTCGCGCTCGCCGCCGGCGTGTCCGTCGAGGACGTCCAGGCGATCGTGCTCGGCGCGCACACGGACAAGGACATGGTGCCGATCCTGTCGACCGCGATGATCGGCAACGTGCCGGCGACCAAGTTCCTGTCGCCCGAGAAGCTGACCGAGGTCGTCGAGAACACCAAGAAGGGCGGCGCGACGCTGACCGGCCTGATCGGCACCAGCGCGTGGCTCGCGCCCGGCGCCGGTACGGCCCTCATGGTCGAGGCGATCGTCCGCAACCAGGGCCGCGTGCTGCCCTGCTCCGTCGAGCTCCAGGGCGAGTTCGGCGTGAAGGGCGCGTTCGTCGGCGTACCGGTCAAGCTGTCGGCGAAGGGCGCCGAGGCCGTCTACGAGTTCGAGCTCTCGGCCGCCGAGAAGGACGCGTTCGCGAAGTCCGTCGCGGCGAACACCGAGCTGATGAACATCGCGCGCGGCTTCCTCGGCTGATGCAGCGGACGCGCCCTGCCGTGCAGGGCGCAGGGGCGATCACCAGGTCGCCATCTTCGCCTTGAGGCCGGCGTCGAGCGCGTCGAGGAACTGCTCGGTCGTCAGCCACGGCGTGGTCGGCGAGATCAGGATCGCGAGGTCCTTGGTCATCTTGCCGGCCTCGACGGTCTGGACGCACACCTTCTCGAGCGTGTCGGCGAACTTCACCACGTCGGGCGTGCCGTCGAACTGACCGCGGTACTTGAGGCCCTGCGTCCACGCGAAGATCGACGCGATCGGGTTGGTCGACGTCGGCTTGCCCTTCTGGTGCTCGCGGTAGTGGCGCGTCACCGTGCCGTGCGCGGCCTCGGCCTCGACGGTCTTGCCGTCGGGCGTGAGCAGCACGGAGGTCATGAGGCCGAGCGAGCCGAAGCCCTGCGCGACGGAGTCCGACTGGACGTCGCCATCGTAGTTCTTGCAGGCCCACACGAAGCCGCCGTCCCACTTCATGGCCGACGCGACCATGTCGTCGATCAGGCGGTGCTCGTAGACGATGCCGGCGTCCTTGAACTTGGCCGCGAACTCCTCGTCGAACACCTTCTGGAACAGATCCTTGAACCGGCCGTCGTACTTCTTGAGGATCGTGTTCTTGGTCGACAGGTAGACCGGCCACTTGCGGTTGAGGCCGTAGTTGAAGCAGCTGCGCGCGAACCCGATGATCGAGTCGTCGAGGTTGTACATACCGAGCGCGACGCCACCGCCGGTGAACTCGAACACCTTGTGCTCGATGGGCTTGCCTCCGCCCTTCGGCGTGAACGTCATGGTCAGCGTGCCCTCGCCGGGGACGACGAAGTCGGTGGCCTTGTACTGATCGCCGAACGCATGACGGCCGACGACGATCGGCTTGGTCCAGCCGGGCACGAGGCGCGGCACGTTGCTGCAGATGATCGGCTCGCGGAAGATCGTGCCGCCGATGATGTTGCGGATCGTGCCGTTCGGCGACTTCCACATCTCGGTGAGGTTGAACTCTTTGACGCGCGCTTCGTCCGGCGTGATGGTCGCGCACTTGACGGCGACGCCGTACTGCTTGGTGGCGTTCGCGGAGTCGATCGTGACTTGATCGCGCGTCTTGTCGCGGCTCTCGATCCCGAGATCGAAGTACTTCAGGTCGATCTCGAGGTACGGAAGGATCAACTTCTCCTTGATAAAGTGCCAGATGATGCGGGTCATCTCGTCGCCGTCCATCTCGACGACGGGGTTCTTCACCTTGATCTTCGCCATGGCCGCGAGTTGTATCACGCAAGGTTGAACGCGAGGACGACTGCTGCCGCCGCAGCGGGGACGATCGCGCTCAGCCAGAAGCGGAGCCGCCGCCGTCCCCGACGCGCCCGCGGGTGCTCGACGGCGGTGGCCCAGACGCGGGCGGACAACCGGCGCGATGCTTGAGGCCCCACGTTGGTCCGGACGCGGCGCGCGGCGGGCAGTCGCGCATCACCGCACACGGGCATCCGGCGAGCGCGGCGCGCGCGCTGCCGCGTCGCGAATGGACGGCGGTGGAGGTGCGTTCGCGCGGTCACGCGCAGGTAGCTGCCGGGCGCGGCGACGGCGACGCACCCCGAACACGAGCACGATGCCGAGGCCCGCGCCACCGCCGGTCGTGCAGCCGCCTTCCTCCGCGGCTTCGATCGTGTCGGCCGGGGCGTCGCACGTCGCGCGCTCGAGGTCGCGATCGGTCACCGCTTCGATCCACGCCACGAGCTTGTCCGCGCGCACGTAGACGCCGCCATTTCCGCACGGCAGCCCGAGGACCTCGAGGCCACGCGAGACGATGCCGAGCAGCGTCGGCCCGGCCGGCGTGTCGAGGTACGCCGGCCCGCCGGAGTCACCGAAACATGCGTCGGTGCCGCGGCCGCCGGCGGTGAGCTCTCCCTTGGGGCGTGCCGCGTCACCACAGGCGGGATCGGTCTCACAGAAGGGATCGAGGACGGCGATCGTCGCCTCGTACAGCTGCGTGTTGTCGTCGGTGCCGGCCGGAGTGGTCGCGCCGAACCCGACGACGCGCAGGGGCGCGCCCGCGCGCAGGCGATCGTTGGCGAGGCACGCGCTCGCGATCGGGCGCGCCCTGCCGCGCGCGACGTGTTCGAGCACGAGGACGCCCGCGTCGTAGCGCTCCCACCACGTCGGGTACGCGCGCGCCCACTTGACCGCGATGCGATCGCCGCCGGCCGCATGATCGACGGTGTTGGTGATGACGTGCGTCGGGCGCAGCTCGATGCAGTGCCCCGCGGTGAGCACGACGTCCGGCGCGACGAGCACGCCGGTGCACGTGCCATCGGGCGCGATCACCGCGACGACGTCGGACCAGGCACCCGACGGAACCCTGGAGCCGCCGATCACCGGCGCGGGCTCGGCGGCAGCGAGAGACGAGACGAAAACGAGCGAGACGAGGATGCGCAGCATGCCGCCGCGCGACGCAAGCATGAGGCCACACGGCACGTACGCGATCACGCGAGCTTGCGCGGCGCCGTCCGGCCGAAACTCGGACGAGGTCCGAAGCTCGGACGCTCGCCGGACGTTGACGGGGTGAGGTAGGCTGCGGGCTTCCGTGCACCTTGCGACGACGATCCGCGGCGTGAGCTATCGCTTCGCCTCCGTGAAGGAGGTGCTGGCGAAGGCGAACCCGCCCAAGAGCGGCGATGACCTCGCCGGCATCTCGGCGCGCGATGCGGTCGAGCGCGTGGCGGCGCGCGCGGTGCTCGCGGACCTGACGCTGCGCGAGCTGCGCGAGCACCCCGTCGTGCCGTACGAGCGCGACGAGCTCACGCGCATGGTGGAGGACGAGCTCGACGATCAAGCGTTCCGCGCGGTCGCGCACCTGACCGTCGGACAGTTCCGCGAGTGGCTGCTCGCCGTCGACACCACCGGCGCGAAGATGCGCTCGGTGAGCGCGGGGCTCACGCCGGAGATGGCCGCGGCGGCGAGCAAGCTGATGTCGAACTTCGATCTGATGACCGTCGGAGCGAAGGCCGAGGTCGTGGTGCGCGCGAACTCGACGCTCGGGCTGCCGGGCCGCCTTTCGTCACGCTGCCAGCCGAACCACCCCACCGACGACGTGCAGGGCATCCTCGCATCGATGCGCGAAGGGCTCGCGTACGGGTGTGGGGATGCGGTGATCGGCGTCAACCCCGCGACCGATACGCCCGAGTCGACCGCGGAGATCCTGACCGCGATCGACGAGGTGCTACGCCGCAACGAGTGCCCGACGCAGCACTGCGTGCTCTCGCACGTGACCGTGCAGATGAAGGCGCTCGAGCTCGGCTGCCCGATGGACCTCATGTTCCAGTCGCTCGCGGGCACCGAGGATGCGAACAAGGCGTTCGGCATCGACATCAAGCTGCTCGACGAAGCCGCGGAGATGATGAAGGCGAAGGGC
>DATLHR010000429.1:0-10056 GCA_035539815.1 Kofleriaceae bacterium | reverse complement strand
TCGACCGACTTCAGGTACGCGAGCGCGTCGTCGCGCGTGGTCGCGACCTTGCCGTCGTAGAGGTCGACCGCGATCGTCGTCATCCACGAGTGGTGGGGCAAGAACGAGCACATCGAGCACTGGGCCGATCGGCTCGCGAGCGCGGGGTGGGCCGCGATCGCGGTCGACCTCTACGACGGCAAGGTCGCGACCACGCGCGACGACGCGCTCGCGTACCTGAAGTCGGTCGACGACACCAAGGCGGCGGCGGTGATCGATGCGGCGCTGACGTACGTCGCGACCGATCCGCGGATCCGCGCGACCAAGCGCGCCGTCATCGGCTGGTGCTTCGGCGGCGGCTGGTCGTTCCGCACCGCGCTCGCACACCCCGAGCTCGACGGCGCCATCATCTACTACGGTGGCATCGAGACGGACCCGCAGAAGCTCGCGGCGATCAGGGCGCGCGTGCTCGGCGTCTTCGCGACCAAGGACAAGGGCATCCCGAACGAACAGGTCGACCAGCTCGAGGCCGGCCTGAAGCAGGCCGGTGTCCGTGCCGAGATCCTGCGCTACGACGCAGAGCACGCCTTCGCGAACCCGTCGAACCCGATCTACGACGAGGTGGACGCCGCCGATGCGTGGCAGCACGTGCTCGTGTTCCTGCGCGAGCTCGCCGGGGTAAGCTCGGCCGGATGAGCCAGCTTCCTGACGCGAACATCATCGCGATCATCGACCTGCTGCTGACCATCGGTTACGTCGATGGCCTGCTGCACGCCGACGAGAAGCGGTTCATCGACGGCTACACGAGCTGGCTCGTCGACAACTTCGCGCAGGCGCGCGCGCAGATCGATGGGGTCCACCGCGCGCTCGACGCCGAGATCGCCGGTCTGGTCGCCGAGGTCACCGCGGCAGGCGACGAGCACTACCTGCGCACGCGGCTCAAGGTGCGCGCGGTGGCGCTGTTCCGCTCCCTCGCGCCGGACCACCAGGAGGGCGCGCTGTCGCTGCTCGCGCAGCTGATGCGGGTCGACGGCTCCGAGAGCCCCGAGGAGCGCGAGCTGTACGACGAGCTGGTGGCGCACTTCTCCGCGCCGACGATCGAGGTGCCCGCGCAGGCGCCGCTCTCCGATGGCCTGCGAGTCGAGCCACCCACGCCGCGCCGGCTCGCCGCGATGTCGCATCCGATGCTCGACGAGCTCGAGCATCGCTATGGCTCCGAGCCGGCCGCGCTCCAGCAGCAGCTCGCGACCGACTATCAGCTCGTGTTCCAGGCGATCGGCGTCTGGGAACGGCAGCGCGCGCGCGGCAACGGACGCCTGATCGGGATCACCGACGTGATGCAGCTCCCCGAGGGCACACAGTGGCTCGACGGTCACACGAACGTGCTGCGGCCCGAGCGGCCGACGGAGCTCGTCGTGCTCGGCGATCTGCACGGCTGCTACTCGGCGCTCAAGGCGGCGCTGCTGCAGTCCGACTTCATCGAGCGCGTGCGCCGGCACCAGCGCGACCCGGCGAACCATCCCGACGTGAAGCTCGTGCTGCTCGGCGACTACATCGATCGCGGGAGGTTCGGCTTCGAGGGCGTGCTGCGCGCCGCGCTCAAGCTGCTCGTCACGTTCCCCGACCATGTGTATCTGATCCGCGGCAACCACGAGTTCCTCGTGCGGCTCGGCGAGGGCGTCGTCAGCGCGGTGAACCCCGCCGAGGCGGTCCCCGCCCTCGCGCAGGTCGCGCCCGTGGGCTTGCTCGAGGCCTATCGCCACCTGTTCGAGCGCATGCCCACCGCGCTGCTGTTCGAGCGCACGCTGTTCGTCCACGGCGGCATCCCACGCGACGCGACGCTCGCCGAGCGGTACCGCGATCTCTCCAGCCTCGACGACGCGGTGCTCAAGTTCGAGATGATGTGGAGCGATCCGGTGCGCACCGATATCGTGCCCCCGGCGCTGCAGCAGCAGAGCCCGCGGTTCAATTTCGGCGCCGAGCAGTTCCGGGCGTTCATGCACGCGATCGGCTGCCACACGCTGATCCGTGGCCACGAGCAGGTCGACGCCGGGTTCGAGACCGTGTTCTCCGTCGGCGCGCACCGCCTGCACACGCTGTTCTCCGCGGGCGGTCACGACAACAACGACCTGCCGGAGACCTCGCGCTATCGGGCGGTGACGCCGATGGCGCTGACGATCCGCGACGGCGTCGCGATGCCATGGCCGATCGACTACCAGCCGTTCCTCAGCCCGGCGCACAACGGACTCTATCGATGACGTCGATCGGCCTCGTGTTGTCGTGCGAGCACGCATCGTGGCAGCTGCCACCGGGCGTCGACCTCGGCGTCGACGCGGACGTGCGCTCGTCGCAAGCCGGGTGGGATCACGGCGCGCTGGAGATCGTCGACGCGCTCGGCGATGCGCTCGGCTTGCCGGTGCACGCGGGCGTGTTCACCCGGATGTTCGTCGACCTCAACCGGCCTCCCGAGCACCCCGACGTGATCCCGGCGAACAGCTACGGCGCACCAGTCCCCGGCAACGCCCTGCTGACGCCCGGCGACCGCGCGGCGCGGCTCGCGCAGTTCCACACGCCGTACTGGGACGCGGTGCGGCTCGACGTGGTGGCGCGGCTGCGCGATCGCGGCGCGGTGCTGCACTTCTCCTCGCACAGCTTCGATCCTTCGCTCGATCCCCAGAACCGGCAGTTCGACGTCGGCGTGCTCTACGATCCGGCGTACGCGTTCGAGGCCGAGGTCGCCGAGCGGCTGCTGTTCGCGCTGCGGAGCGCCGGGCTCGTGGTGCGCGCGAACCAGCCGTACAGCGGGCTCGGCCCCGCGATCTGTACGTCGCTGCGCGCCGAGCACGCCGGTGCGCGCTACGCGGGGATCGAGCTCGAGACCTCGCACGCGGTGACGCACACCCCAGGTGGATGCGCGCGGATCGCTGCCGCGATGCGGCCATTCCTCGAAGCTCTGTAGTAGGGTCGGCCGCATGTTCCGTCGTTATTGACGTCACCAGCGGCCCAGCGTGCCTGGGTCATGACGCGTCGGGCTCCGCGTGTGCCCGCGCATGGAGCCTCATGTCCTTCGATTTCAGTTCCCAGCTCGAATCCATCGCGGCCGTCGCCGCCACCCACGCCGCCGAGGTCGATCGCGGCACGTTCCCGACGGCGACGCTCGCCGCCATGAAGACCGCCGGGCTGCTCGGCCTGGTCAGCGCCACCGACGTGGGCGGCAAGGGCCTCGGCCTGCCCGCGGCCGCGACCGTCGTCGAGCGGATCGCCCGCGAGTGTGGCTCCACCGCGATGGTGGTGTGCATGCACTACAGCGCGGCCGCGTTGCTCGAACAGCACGGCCCGCGCGCGGTGCGCGAGGCGATCGCGCGCGGCGAGCACCTGACGACGCTCGCGTTCTCCGAGCCGGGCTCGCGCAGTCACTTCTGGGCGCCGCTCGGCGCCGCGAAGCAGGACGGCGGCGACGTCCGCCTGACGGCGCGCAAGAGCTTCATCACCAGCGCGCGCCACGCCGACAGCTACGTGTGGTCGAGCAAGCCGCTCGCGGGTAGCGAGGCATCGACGCTGTGGCTCGTGCCGCGTACGGCCGCGGGGCTGCGCGTCGCGGACACGGCGTTCGACGGCCTCGGCCTGCGCGGCAACGACTCGTCGCCGGTGACCGCCGAGGACGTGAAGGTGCCGGCGTCGGCGCGGCTCGGCGACGATGGCGCTGGGTTCGGCCTGATGATGAACGTCGTGCTGCCGTGGTTCAACGTGCTGTCGACCGCGGTCTCGGTCGGGCTCATGGAGGCGGCGGTGCAGCGCACGGCGGCGCACGCCGGCGCTGGCCGCTTCGAGCACGCGGGCAGCGCGATCGCGGACCTGCCGACCGTGCGAGCGTTCATCGCGCGGATGCGGATCGCCACCGATCAGAACAAGGCGCTGCTCGCCGACACGCTCGCGGCGATCGCGAGCGGGCGCGCGGACACCATGCTGCGCGTGCTCGAGAGCAAGGCCGCCTCGGGCGAGGCCGCGACGCACGTCACCGACCTCGCCATGCGCGTCTGCGGCGGCGCCGCGTTCCGCAAGGAGGTCGGGGTCGAGCGCATCTTCCGCGATGCACGTGCGTCGCTCGTGATGGCGCCGACCGCCGACGTGCTCTACGACTTCATCGGGAAGGCCGTGTGCGGCCTGCCGCTGTTCTGAGGAGGCCGACATGACGCAGCTAGTCCTGGGTGCCGTCGCCTACGACGCCAAGGTCGTCCCGATCTGGGACGGCTTCCTCGCGTACTTCGAGTCGCACGGCCTGCCGTTCGACTTCGTGCTGTTCACCAACTACGAGCGCCAGGTCGAGGCGCACCTGCGCGGCGAGATCGACGTCGCGTGGAACTCACCGCTCGCGTGGCTCGAGACCGAGCGCGCCGCCCGCAGGAAGGGTCGTACGGCGGAGGCGATCGCGATGCGCGACACCGACCGCGACCTCACCAGCGTCGTGCTGGTGCGCGCCAACAGCGATGTCCACGAGGTGCGGCACCTGCACGGCCGGCGCATCGGCGTGGGTGCCGCGGACTCGCCGCAGGCGACGCTGATCCCGCTCGAGGTGCTCGCCCAGGCCGGCGTCCAGGGCACGGTGGTGCGCCACGACGTGCTGCTCGGCAAGCACGGCGACCACGTGGGCGGCGAGCGCGAAGCCGTGAAGTCGTTGCTCGCCGGCGCCGTCGATGCCGCGTGCATCCTCGACGCGAATCGGCTGACGTTCGTGCGCGAGATGGTGTACGTGCCGAGCGCGGTGCGCGTGCTGGTGCAGACGCCCGCGTACGACCACTGCAACTTCACGGTCCTCGATGGCGGCCCGCCGTCGATCGCGAGGTTCCGCGAGCTGTTGCTCGCGATGTCGTATGAAGACGCGCGCGTACGTCCGCTCCTCGACATGGAGGGGCTCAAGGCGTGGCTCCCCGGGCGCACGACCGGGTACGCGCTGCTCGAGCGCGCGATCGAGCGCTTCGGCACGCTCGACGCGTGGCTCGCGAAGCAGCGATGAGCGACGTCGTCGACCTCGGCGATCTCGGGCTCGACGAGGGCGCGCACCTGCTCGTCAAGCGCGCGCTCGCCGCCGCGCCGGCGATCGTCGTCCGCGGCAGCTCGCCGACGCTCGCGGTCGATCTGCCGGCGTGGGCGCGCGCGCAGGGCCATCGACTCGAGGCGCGCGGCGATGCGTACGAGCTCGCGCGCGGCCCCGATCGATGGGCAGGGGCGGAGCGCGCGGGCACCATCGCGGCCCCCGTCGAGGCGGCGCCCGCGCGATGGGGACTCGCGGCGCGCGGCGCGCTCGTCGAGGCCGGGGCACCCTCGCTCGATCTCTCGCTCGCGACCCGCGCGGAGGTGTGGGCCGACGAGGCCGCGCGCCTCTACGCGCAGGCGGCGGCGGCGCAGTGGGATCCGGCGACCGCGATCCCGTGGGATGCCCCGATCGATCACCCGCCCGAGGTCGAGGACGCGATCGTCCAGGTGATGACGTACCTGATCGAGAACGAGACCGCCGCGCTGCTCGTCCCGGCGCGATTCCTCGCGCGCCTGCACCCGCACTTCCGCGAGGTCATGCAGCTGCTGGCGATCCAGGGCGCCGACGAAGCGCGCCACATCGAGGTGTTCACGCGCCGCGCGCGCCTGCGCCGCGACGTCCTCGGCCTGTCGACGGCGGGCGGGCAAGCCTCGCTCGCGTCGCTGTTCGACGAGCCCGAGTTCGCGATCGCATCGTTCCTGCTGTCGGTGCTCGGCGAGGGCAGCTTCCTCTCGCTGCTGTGGTTCTTGCACGAACACGCGCCCGATGCGTGCACCCGCGAGCTCGCACGGTTCGCCGCCCAGGACGAGGCGCGCCACGTCGCGTTCGGGCTCGCGCACCTCCAGCGCCACGTCGGCGAGGAGCCCGCGCTGCGCGAGCGGCTCGCGGCCGCGATCGAGCGCCGCTACACCGCGCTCGCGCACACCGCCGGTCTCAACGCCGAGGTGTTCGACGCCCTCCTCCTGCTCGCCGCCGGCGGCTGGGAGCCCGCCGCGCTGCGTGCGGGGCACGCCGCGGTGCTCGCCCTGCAGCAGGCGATGGATGACGGCCGCCGCCAGCGCCTCGTTCGCCTCGGCTTCGCTCCCGAGCGCGCCGCCTCTCTCTCGGCGCTTCACACGCGCAATTTCATGTAGCGTCGTGCGGTGATCCGCGATCCCGCTGCGTGCTTCGCTCAGGCGCTCGCTGCGCTGGATGGCGCACCGGTGCCGCTCACCGCAGGTGGCTCGAAGACGCTCTATTACATGCTCGACGGCCCGCAAGGTTGCGACGCGTGGCTGACCCACGAGCACTTCGTGGTCCGTTACGGGCAACACGGGAAGCAGCATCACTATCGTTCCGAGGTCGGCGTCGAAGCAGTGAGCTGGCTGTTCGCTCAGCTGCGCGCGCGTCGCGGTGTGGTGGAGGCCGGCGAGCTGCCCGCGTTTGGCCCTCCCGAGCCGTGGCGATACGACGCGCGCGCCGTCTGGCTCAAAGCGACCACCGACCAGATCACGATCCAGATCCGCGAGGCGACGGCGCTCGAGCTATCAGCCCCGCCGCTCTTCGCCCCACCGGACCTACGGCCCAAGTACATCGAAGGCACCGAACCATGCCCGAGCTGTGGGGTCGTTCCAGATCGCTATCGCGAGCTGCGTGACGGCGCGCTCGTCTGCCTCGCCTGTGGCGCATCACGGAAGGGATCCCGGTCGCCATCGCCGTGAGTCGGTCGTGTCAGCGATACGCGCATGCGACGTGCAGCTGGTGACCGCGGCCGGCGGAAATGGGGCCCGTCCCCATTTATCGATTCGTGTGGACGGGCGGACCCGAGGTCGCGGTGCGCTGGGTCCGGCGTGACGCTGGGACAGCGCTAACCACGCGAGACCGCGTTGCCTGCGCCTGGCAACGTGCGTGCACGAGCTCGTGGCGATGCTGCCCTCTCGTCGCCGCGGTCGCCCGATCGATCCCCCCGAGCTTCCGACGTTCAATCCAAGCCGGCAGGCGTTCAACTGGAAGGCCACGCTCGTCGGCCTGGTTCGTCGGTTGCGGGGGCCGCACACGCATCCCGCGCTCCGCACGTGCGGCCGGTGGCCGACCGCCGACCGCATCGCTAGCGTGCCGCGCCGCCGGTCGCGCTGACCCGATCGGTGCACTTGATCGCGTCGCCGGCCTCGAGCCGGCGCGCCGGATCGTCGAGGTCGCGCGCCGCCGCCGGATCGATGCACGTCGACGCGAGCTCGCCGACGGTGCCCGCACGCGGCGCGGGGACGAGCACGATGCGCGGTGAGCGCACGCGGCTGCGCTCGTCCGCCGTCGGCGCACGCACGCGCTTCGCCCAGCCCTCGATGGCCGAGCGCGCGTCGCCGCCGTCGACGACGAGCAACACGGCCTCGCGCGCGCGCGCGATCACCGCCACCTCACTCGGCTCGTAGAGGTGCCACAGTTCCCGTCGCATCGTCTCGACCAGCCGCACGAGCGATGAGCCATCGGGGGCCGGTCCGGGGGCGCGACCGACGACGACGTCGCCGATGGAGAGGTGGAGCACGCGGCGCTCGCTCAGGCGCGCGACGAGCTCGGCGGCGGCCTGCGGTCCGAGCGCATAGGTCGCGTAACGCTCGTCGTACCCGTCGGCGTAGCCGACGAGGAAATCCGAGCCGACATCGGAGTGCTCCACCGCGGGCATCGGGACCGTCAGGCCGGCGCGCGGGAACACGAACGCGTCACCGACGCGTCCGCCGAGGTCGAGGCCGACGGGCCCACCGGCGATCGCGGTGAGGAACCGTGCGCGCCCGTCGTCGGCTCGGTCGCGCGGATCGACGAGCAGCGCGAGCCGGCGCAGGCGCTCCTCGCGACGCGGATGCCTGGCGTCGAACGGATCGTCGCGCAACCGCTCGAGCGCGCGGACCATCGCCGACCCGGGATAGCCCGCGCGTTCGAGCAGCATCACTGCACGCTCGTCGGCGGATCCCTCGAGCTCGCGCATCGTCGCGTCGTCGACCGCGATCGAGCGATTGAGCCCGGCGTGTCCGCCCTCGATGTGGACGATCTCGTGCGCGAGCACCGCCGCGAGCTCCGCCTCGGAGCCGAGGCGCACCAGCTGCTCGCGGCCGAAGACGATCGTGTCACCGATGACGGCGGCGGATCCCTCGCCGGCGATCACGACGGGCGGCGTGCGGGCGAGCGTGCTGACGCGCGCGATACGGTTGGCGATGCGGCTGACGTACGCATGGAGCGCGGGATCCGGCGCCGGGCCGCGATCCGCCCACGCGCGCAGGTGGAGCGCGTACTCGCACGCCCCCAGCGTGCGCTCGCACGCGGACGGTAGCGGCGCGCCGAGGTACGCCCCACCACCGCAGGCGGAGAGCGCCGAGACCAACGCCACCGCGGCGGCGCGCATCACGGAGCCGCCCGGCGCAGCTGGATCGTGATCTCGACGGCGCGCTTCACGGTATCGGTCGTGGCAATCGTATTGGCGTACTGGCCCACCTCGCGGAGCTGCACTCGCATCCGGGCAGCGACGGCCTGGAATGCCACGAGGTCGTACGGCGTCGCGCGCAGCGGCGCGACGATGGCTTCCGCGATCGCGCGACCGCGCGCGTCTCCGCCGTCGATCGGCAACGCACCGAACCGATAGCGTGGCCCGGGCGCGATCGTCGTGTGCACGGACACGGAGCCACGCGCCTCGTCGTAGCGGACGTCGGGATCGCTGGCCTTGGCTTCGAGCCATCCCTTCCCGTGGTGGCGATCGATCCATCGCGAGAGCTCGTAGACGAACCCGCTCAGCTCGAGCATGCCGCCGATGACGTTGACGCGGCCTAGGTCACCCTCGAAGGTGGTCGCTGTCACCGGTAGTGCACTGCCTTCGACCACGAGCGCCGAGATGCGGAACCGTGGGCCGGTGTGGACGTCGAGCGTCACCGTCGCGCGCCCGCACGCGACGTCCGCCCGCGCGCCGACACGAGCCCGCAGGTAGCCGTTCGCCTGCAGCCTGCGCTCGGCGAGCGCGGCGATCCGCTGGACCCGCTCCGGGTCGTACAACGCACCTTCGAGCGCGCGCAGCATCGCGAGCTCCGCGTGCGCGCCGCCGCCGACCACCTGCTCGATCCGCGGTGGTGCGATCAGCGCGAGCTCGACGTCGGGCCCCTCGTCACTGTCGGTGACGGAGACGTCGATCTGCGACGCGATGCCGAGCGCCCACAGGCGGCGTACGTCGGCCTGCAGGAGCGAGCGATCCAACGTATCCCCTGCCCGTGCGTGGACCGCGCTCTTGACCTCGGGCAGCTCGGAGCCCGCGCCCTTGATCGTCACGTGCGCGATCGGACGCGCTTCGACCTTCACGAATGCTCCGGGCGGTGATGGCTCGCGGCACGAGCTCGCCGCGGGAACACGCGCGGGCCGCACCGAGGTATGCCCACATGCGGCGAGTACCAGGAGCCATGCGAACCGGGCCATGTGCAGATCCGGACGCGCCGCGGCCGCGATCGTCGCAGCGATCGACTACGATGACCGCATGCTCCTCTATCTCAAGAAGACGTGAACGTCCTGCCGTGACGCGAGGAGTTCCTTGCGCAACAGTGGGATCGAGCTCGAAGAAGTCGACTACGGCAAGACCGGCCTGACCGCGGCGACCGTCGAGGACATCGTCGCGAAGGCTGGCTCGGTGGCCGCGGTGCTCAACACGCGGCACGCGATCGCCAAGGAGAAGGGCTGGGCCGCCAAGCCGCCCTCCCCGGCCGAGTTCGCGAAGGCGGTCGCCAAGGACGTGAACCTCCTCCGCCGCCCGATCCTGATCGACGGCAAGAAGGTGATCGTCGGCTTCGACAAGCCGGCGTACGCGAAGCTCAAGCCTTAGTCGCCGCTAAGCAGCGCGTATAGCCGTTAAGACGAGCGCACTGCGCATCGTTGGCAAGTCGTTCTCCCAGAAGGGGGAGCCGCCAAGATCGCCAAGATCGCCAAGCAGAAGGAAGTCTCGGGCCTTCGGCCCGGCACGCGGCGAGACCTGTCACCCGTCTACCCAGATTCAATAGCCTGGAGCGTCACAATCTCTCGCCGAGGATGCGTGACAG
>DATLHR010000428.1:0-5454 GCA_035539815.1 Kofleriaceae bacterium | reverse complement strand
GCTCACGCCGCAGGCGCAGCCGATCGCCGACGAGTTCGTCGCCGCGGGCCTGCGCCTCGAGCGCGTGCGGCCGAGCACCGACGATCCGCAGTGGTCGTCGGTCACGCTGCGGCGCTGATGCGGATCTTCGTCGACCCCGCGCGCCTCGCGGCCCGCGAGCGCGTGATCGCCGGAGACGAGCACCAATACCTCGCGCGCGTGCGCCGCGCGCGCACCGGCGATCCCATCGAGCTCGTCGACGGTGCCGGCCGCCGCGCCGCCGCGACGATCGCCCGCATCGGCGACGCCGACACCACCCTGTCCGTCGCTGCGCCCGAGGCGATCGCGGCCCGGCCGCCGCACGTCCGCGTGCTCTTGCCGCTGATCAAGGGCGACCGCATGGACACGGCGCTCGAGAAGCTCGTCGAGGTCGGCGTCGATGCGATCGTCGTGTGGCCGAGCGAGCGCTCCGTCGTGCGCCTCGAGCCCGACCGCCGCGATGCACGCCTCGCCAAGTACCAGGCCGCCGTGCAGGCCGCCGCCCGCCAGTGCGGCCGCGCGCAGGTGCCATCCGTGACCTGGGCCGACAGCCTCGCCCTCGCGCTCGCCGCGCTCCCCGAGGGCGCTCGCTTCGTCCTCGATCCGACGAGCGACGGCGTCCTCTCGCCCGACGGCGCGAGCGACGTGACGTTCGTCAGCGGCCCCGAAGGCGGCCTGTCGCCGCGCGAGCACGAGACCCTCCTCGGCTTCACCCCGGTCGGCCTCGGGCCGCGCGTCCTGCGCGCCGAGACCGCACCCGTGGTCGCTGTCGCCCTCGTCCGCGCCGCGACCCACAGCTGACGCCGACGGCGGGGGCCATCGCAGGAGGCGGGCCGCCCGGCGGGTCCGCCGGGCATCGTCATTCCTCCCACGACACGCCGCGACGAGGACCCTAACCGTGCCGCGTATTTGCGTCCAAGCCCCGGGGCAGGCTATCAATTTGAGCGATGTCGGAGCGCGAGCCGTCCCTGTTGCGGGACCAGGCCGAGGGACCGGAGTCGGTGCACGACGCCGCGACCGCTCCCACGCCCGTGCCCGCGCCCGAGGTCACCACGGAACCCACGCCCGCGCCTGCCGCGGAGGTCGACACCGAGCCGACGCGCGCCCCGGTCGCGGTAGCCGCCGCCGTGCCTGCCGCACGCCCGTCGCGCCGCGAAGCCTCGACGGTCTACGTCGTCGGGTTCTGGAAGCGGCTTGCGGCGGCGGCGATCGATCTCGCGATCGTGATCCCGGCGGCGCTGCTGATCACGTTGATCGGGAGCAAGCTCTCCGGGGTGCCGCTACCGCCGAGCAACATCCGGCTGCTCGACGTCGACATGTGGATCGATCTCGTGCTCGCCGCCGACGGTGCGGTCGTGATGGGCATCGTGCTCACGCTCGCGATCGGCATGACGTACCTGCTCGTGTTCCAGATCCTCGTCGGGCGCACGCTCGGCATGCGCGTGCTCAAGATCAAGATCATCGACGTCTACGGCGAGAAGCCGTCGCCCGCGCGATGCCTCGCGCGCTGCGGTGGCTACCTCGCGAGCGTCGCCACGCTGTTCCTGGGCTTCTTGTGGATGGGTGTCGATAGCGAGAAGCGCGGTCTGCAGGACTGGATCGCCGGCACCTACGTGATCCGAGCATGAGGCGCCCATGCCCTCGCGTCTGAGCTCGCTCCTGGTCCGCGACGGTCTAGTCGGGGTGAAGCGGATGGAGAAGGCGTTCCAGCGCCAGGTCATCTACGGCGGCAGCCTCGACACGATCCTGCTCGAGATGAGCCTGGTGCCCGAGGATCGGCTGACGCAGTACCTCGCGCTCGCGTCGGGCCTGCCGCCTGCCTCGCGCGACGAGGGCTCGACGCTCACCGCCGAGGCGGCCGCCACCATCCCCCGCGAGATCGCGGAGCGCTACCGGGCCGTCCCCGTCGCGCTCGACGGCGAGTGCGTGCGCGTGCTCGTGTGCTCGCCGCTCGAGCTCAGCGAGCTCGAGGACCTCGCCGATCAGCTCGATCGCCCGCTGCAGCCGCTGATCACGCCCGAGTACCGCTGGCACCTCGTGTACGCCGCCGCGTACCGGCTCGACCCGCCGGCGCGCTACACCACCCTCGCGCGCGCCCTCGACGTCGACGTGGCACAGACGCCCGTCGGCCGCGCCAGGACCATCATCGTCGAGACGCACCCGCCCGAGGACGACGACTCGGCGCCGGACACCGTGGTCACCGACGTGACCGAGCGCACGCCCTCGCTGGCGGATCTGACGACGCGGTTGCCGAGCGCGCTCAAGCCGCCGGCCGCCGCGGGCTCGCCGGCCGCGCACGGCGTCTCGACGCAGCCGCTGCCGCCTCCCGGGCGACTCCCCGCGCTGCCCGCGCAGCGCACGGTCGATAGCGGTGCACCGACGGTGCCGATGCCGCCCGCGAGCGAGCTGCCTCCACGCGCGCAGCCGAGCAAGCCGCCCGTCGACACGAGCCGGAAGCCAACGCTGGTCGGCGTGAGTGCGCCGATCAGCGGTCCGATCGTCGTCGAGGCCGCCGCACCCGCGGCCCCGGCGCCGGTCGCCGATCCTCCGAAGCGTCCGCGCACCGCGATGCGTCCTCTGCGCGGCGCCGGCACGCAGCCGATCTCGACGGAAGGCCGCGACGGCCCGCTCACCGTCGTCGCCGCACGCGAGCTGCTCGCGACCGCGGACGATCGCGACACCGTGTTTCTGACCCTGCTGCGCGCCGCGCGCTCGCGTGCGCGCTGGGCGGGCCTCTTGACCGTGCAAGGCGGCGCCGCGATCGGTCGCGTCGCGCTCGCCGAGCCCGGGCTCGACACCGCCGCGATCAACACCGTGCTGATCCCGCTCGACACGGTGTCCGCGTTCCGGACCGTCGTGTCGAACCATCAGCCGCACGTCGGCCCGATCGTGTCGGGAGATCCCGGCATCGACGCGATGGCGCTCCGGCTCGGAGGTTCGATGCCTCCGTCGGCGCTGCTGCTGCCGGTCGTGCTGCGGGATCGCGTCGTCGCGATCGTGGTTGCCCACCGCGTGCACGGCGACCTGCGCATGTCCGATGTCACCGAGCTGTATCCGATGGCGCACGCCGCGTCGGAGGCGATCGGGCGGCTGATCGTGCGCCACAAGAGCGCCGGGTATCGCGCCCCCGCGATCGACCCGTCTGCGGTCGATGTGGAGATCGATCGCGTCGACACCAAGAAGTACAACGCGGTGAAGGAGGACGGCACGCCGTGGAGCGCGCCCGAGCGCAACTCGATCCCCGTGATCGACCAAGGCGTCGAGGTCCAGATCGCGGCGGAGCCGCCCCGCCCCATCGACATCTTGCTCGACGAGATCGAGGGCACGCGCGAGGGCTACGCCGACGATGCGATCGACGAGGCCGTCGAGCGCGCGCTCGAGGTGATGGGGCCGCTCGCCAAGCGGTTCCCCGGCCAGCTCCGCGTACAGCGGTTCGCGGTCAGCGGCCGCCCGCTACGCGCCGCGCAGTACGGCGGCCTGCTCGAGCTCGTGATCCGGCTCGGCAGTGTCGCGTCGGAGCTGTTGATCGACAAGATGGGCTCGCAGGATCGCGACGTGCGGTTCTTCGCGACCGTGTGCACCGCCGAGCTGCGCCCGCGCACCGCCGTGTACGCACTCGTCGAGCGCCTGTTCGATCTGGACTACGGGGTGCGCGCGTGCGCGATCGAAGCGCTCGCCGGCTATCCGGTCGCCGACCTCACGACCGCCCTCACACGCGCTCGCCGCGCGGTGCACTCGAGTGATGCCGATGTCGTCGCGGCCGCGTCGGTCGCGCTCACCGAGCTCGGCGACGTCGAGGCGATCGCGGATCTGATCGGTGTCGTCGAGCGCACCGATCGCGCGGGCGAGCATGCGCGCCGCGCCCTGATCGCACTGACGGCGCAGGACTTCGGCTCGAGCGAACGCAAGTGGCGCAAGTGGCACGAAGGCGCGCGCGACCGCCACCGCATCGAGTGGTTGATCGAAGGGCTCGGGCACAAGGACGACGCGATCCGCGAGAACGCGATCAACGATCTACGCCGGTTGACCGGAGAATATTTCGGCTATCACCACGACTTGCCGCGCAAGGAGCGCGAGGTCGCGGCGGCGCGGTGGTCGGCATGGTGGCGCGAGACCGGCGAGCGCAGGTTCGTCTCCCTGGTGGACGAACGACATCGGCCCACCGCACAGCTCCCGGTGCGCCGCGAGCCAACCTGACGTATCCTCGAACAGGTGGAGGCGGCACGACCCGCCCAGCTCGCCCCGGGGACGATGCTGGACGACAAGTACCGGATCGAGCGACTGCTCGCGGAGGGCGGCATGGGCGCCGTGTACGAGGGCACGCACGTCGGCATCCGCAAGCGCGTCGCGATCAAGGTCATCAACCCGCAGCTGAGCACGCCCGCGATGCTGGAGCGCTTCCATCGCGAAGCGATCACCGCGTCGCAGATCGGGCACGAGGGCATCGTCCAGACCACCGATCTCGGCACCAGCCGGGACGGCGAGCCGTTCCTCGTGATGGAGCTGCTCGAGGGCGAGTCGCTCGCGGGGCGGCTCAAGGCGCACGGGCGCATGCCGATCGACGCCGCATGCGAGCTCGCGTGCGCGATCCTGTCGCCGCTCGCCGCCGCGCACCAGGCCGGCATCGTCCACCGCGATCTCAAGCCGGATAACGTGTTCCTCGTCCGGCAGAGCCGCGGCGAGGTGATCAAGATCCTCGACTTCGGCATCTCGCGCGCGGCCGGTCTCGACGGTGACTTCCGCCTGACGACGACCGGCCTCGTGCTCGGGACGCCGTTCTACATGTCCCCGGAGCAAGCGCGGGGCGACTCGTCGATCACCTACGCCGCCGACCTCTACGCGGTGGGCGTGATCCTGTACGAGATGCTGATCGGCAAGGTCCCGATCAGCGCCGAGAACTACAACCAGCTCATGTATCGCGTGATGACGGGCGAGTTCGAGTGGCCCCGCGCGATCCGCCCCGAGGTCCCCGTCGAGCTCGAGCAGGTGATCCTGCACACCATGGCGCTCGATCCCGCGAATCGCCCCGCGAGCGCGGCGGCGCTCGAGCAAGCGCTGCTCGCGATAGGTCGGACGACAGAACGCGAGCACGTGCTCGAGCGCATCTCGCTGAGCGGGCCGTTCCTGCGCCCCACCCCGATGCCGTCGCGCACGCAGCGCGCGTCGTCGGTCACCGGCCACGGTGCGATCGTGCCCGGTCACCGACGAGGGCCGCTGCGTGCGCGACGGCATCGGCGTGGGCCGCAGGAACGGCCCGCTCATCGAGATGCGCTCGAGCACGTGCTCGCGATAGGTCGGGCGACAGAACGCGAGCAGCTCTTGCTCGAGCGCCGCCGCGCTCGCGGGCCGATTCGCGGGGTCGAGCGCCATGGTGTGCAGGATCACCTGCTCGAGCTCGACGGGGACCTCGGGGCGGATCGCGCGGGGCCACTCGAA
>DATLHR010000427.1:0-2994 GCA_035539815.1 Kofleriaceae bacterium | reverse complement strand
ACGCCTCCTGGGTCATCGTGCGATGGAACGTGCGCGCCCAGCTCTCGTAGTGATCGGCGTGACAGCGCCGGCACTCTCCGCTCGTCAGTATCTCCTCGCCTCGACCCGTCCTGACATCGGCGTGATCTCGTGACCGCGATCGCCGGCCAACCGACAGGAGGCCGAGATGGCGAAGGACGAGATTGCGGCGCTTCGGCGCGAGCTGGCGAGGCACAAGAAGGGGCGCGGCAAGCGGTACCCCGCGGACCTGAAGCGGAGGGTGACGGGCTACGCCCTCCGTCAGCGCAATGTGGGCGCGACGTACCAGGCGACCGCGGAGACGCTCGGGCTGGCGTTCGAGACGGTGAGGCGCTGGTGCATGGCGGAGATCGGCAGCGACGAGCACGCACCGATGCTGGTCCCCGTGGAGGTGGTCGCGGAGCCGCGTTCGACGGTCGCGATCATCTCGCCCTCGGGGTTCCGGCTCGAAGGGCTGGAGCCGGCGGAGGCCGTCGCCGCGCTGCGGGCGATCGGATGATCCTCGGCACCAATCGGTCGGTGCGCGTGTGGGCGTACGCGCGTCCGGCGGATCTCCGTAAGGGGTACAACGGGCTCTACGGGCTCGTGAAGAACGAGCTTGGCCGCGATCCGCTCAGCGGCGAGCTGTACTTGTTCGTCAACCGTCGCCGCGACAGCTGCAAGATCCTCGCGTGGGACGGCACGGGGCTGTGCATCTTCATGAAGCGCCTGGAGCGCGGGCGCTTCGCTCCGCTCTGGTGCGACGGAACGACGGCGGTGAAGCTGACGCCCGCCGAGCTCGCGCTCTTCGTCGAGGGGTGCACACTCGTGGGACGACAGCCGCTCTCGCCGGAGGAGGTGATGCCGACACCGGCGAGCGCCCCATCGCGACGCGCGGGATGACCGAGGGCTCGCCGGCGTTGCCCGGCGTCGGCGAGCCTCAGCCCGCCTCGGCGTCCAGCTCCCAGGGCATGATGATCTCGCCCAGCGGCGCGGCCTTCGCCGCCTCGACGAGGTAGCGCGCGGGATCGACGCCGTGCAGCTTCGCCGTCTCGAGCAGGCTGTAGAAGATGGCGGCGACCTCGGTGCCGCGCTGCGACTTCGAGCCGAAGTGGTTCCGCCGCCCGATCACCGGACCACGGATGCCCCGCTCGGTCGCGTTGTTGTCCAGCGGGACGCGCGGGTCGCCCACGAACCGCGTGAGCCGATCCCAGTTCGCGATCGCATAGGCGGCCGCACGACCGATCGACAGCGTCCTGAGCGCGGCCTGGTTCCACAGCCATGTCTTGAGCAGCTCGAGAACGCTGGCCGACTCGGTGCGACGGAGCTCGGCGCGCGCGTCCAGGTCGTCGCCGGCGCGTTCGTCGATCTCGTAGAGCTTGCCGATCCAGTCGAGCGCGAGGAGCGCCTCCGGGTGATTGGGCGCCGCCTCCTCGAACTTGCGATACACGTGCGCCCAGCACCCGGCGAGCACGATGCCGGGGCTGGCGCGAGCCCCAGCTGCGTGCGTCGAGAGCGCGTCGCACACGATCGTCCCCTCGTAGTTGCCGACGAGCTCCTGAAACGTCGCTGCGCCCTTGTCGTTGCAGATCCGGTGGTAGACGACGCCGGGCGCCGTCAGGCACCACATCTGCCAAGGCGTCGACTTGCTGCCGTCGAGCCGCTTCCACGACGTCTGATCGAGTCCGATCACCGGCTGTCGCAGGACGCGAGCGAACAGCTCCTGCCAGATCACGCGGACACGCTCCGCGAGGGCGTAGATCTGATCCCACAGCGTCTGCGACGTGATCTCCAGTCCGTAGCGGTCCATGATCCGCGCTTGACGCTCGAGCGGTAGGTGGTCGAGGTACTTCGAGATCCCCACCTTGATCGCGAACTCCAGCGAGTACCGCCCGCCGCGGATCGCCCGCTCGGGACCGGGCGCCGTCTCGATGCACCCTCCGCATCGACACGAGTACTTCTGCTGCTTCACCTTGACGACGCGGTACTCGACATCGACGAGATCGATCATCTCCGACTCGTCGAAGTGGCCCTCCATCGGGCGAAGCTCACCGCCGCAGCACGGGCACATCGTGTCCGGCCCGTCGAGCGTGTACACCCGCTCCTCAAGCTCGAGCTTCGGTTGCGCCGTCGGACCCGACTTCGACCGCGGCTGGCGCCCCTTCCGCTCGTCGCCACTCTCGCTGCCCTGCTCGCCCTCGTCGTCGCCGGCATCCGCGTGGGTGGTCGTGTCCCCCGCCTCGCGCTCCTTCAGCTTCTCGAGGAGATCGAGCGCCTGCTGCAGCTCGCCGCCGCCGCCGGTGAGCTCGTCGATGCGCTTACTCTGCGCCGCGAGCACCGTCAGCAGATGCTCGATCTGGACCTTCTGCGTGATCGCGATCCGGCGAAGCTGCTCGATGTCGCGCTCGATCCGCGGGTCCATCGCCACCATTCGATCACCGCTGGCCGCCAGCGTCGATGAGCTTTCTCGCGATCGAGTTCGCTACCTCGCGCGCCTAGCAGACGCGCCAGCCTGCGTCGTGACGGGTCAGGGCGAGCAGATACGCTCGTCACGTGCTCGACCCGATGGAGATCCCGCTCGGTCTCGAGGTCCGTCGCCACCGCTCGCGCGCCGAGCACCGCGGCCACCCCCATCGCGATCACCGCCGCGGCTCCGATCGCGCTCTTCACTCGTTCTCTATCGTTGGGGTACGTTGTTTAGAATGATCTCGCGCAGAGACGCAGAGGCGCAGAGAACGGCGCGCTCACGATGGCGGAACGAAGTTCCTGTTCTCTCTGCGTCTCTGCGTCTCTGCGCGAAAATGCTCCAAAAGTCGACGCTTTACTCGGGCGAGCGCTCAGCCGAGCTCCTCGAGGGTGGCCTCGACCTTCGCGAGCTGCGCGACGCCGATGCGGCGCATGATCGCGCGCGCCTCGCGCAGGCGCTCCTTGGCCGTCTCGACGTCGCCGCGCTCGATGAGGTGGTACCCGAGCAGGGCGAGCGAGCGGGCCGCCTCC
>DATLHR010000426.1:0-5950 GCA_035539815.1 Kofleriaceae bacterium | reverse complement strand
TCGTGTCGAACACGCGCTCGCAGATGCCGATCCAGCGCATGCAGTGATGGATGCGTCCGGGACCGAGGCGCTCCTGCGCGATCAGGAACCCGGCGCCCTCGGGACCGAGCCGGTTGGTCTGCGGCACGCGCACGCCGCGGTACCAGATCTCGCTGTGGGAGCCGTACCCCTCACCGGGGTCGCCCATGATCTTGATGTTGCGCGTGCGCTCGAACCCCGGCGTGTCCGTCGGGACGATGATCATCGAGGCGCGCGCGTGGGCCGGTGCGTCCGGGTTCGTCACCGCCATCACGATGGCGAACGTGGCTCCGTCGGCGGCGGTGGTGAACCACTTGTGGCCGTCGATCACGTAGTCGGCGCCGTCCTTGCGCGCGGTGCACGACAGCAGCGTCGGGTTGGAGCCCGGGTTCTCGGGCTCCGTCATCGAGAAGCACGAGCGCAGCTCGCCGCGCGCGAGCGGGCCGAGCCACCGCTCCTTCTGCTCGGGCGTGCCGTACTTGTGGAGGATCTCGGCGTTGCCCGCGTCCGGTGCCTGCGCGCCGAACACGTAGTGGCCGAGCGGCGAGCGACCGAGGCGCTCCGAGACGAGGCCATGCTCGACGAGCGTGAGGCCGAGGCCGCCGATGTCCTTCGGCAGCTGCGGCGCCCACATGCCCGCGGCCTTGACCTTCGCGCGCAGCTCGGCGAGCCGCGCTTCGTTGGCGACGAAGCCGTGCTCCATCACGGCGGGCTCGACGGGCATCACCTCGTCGGCGATGAACCGCTCGATGCGGTCGAGGAGGGGACGCACGCTCTCGGGAGGATCGAAGTCCATGACTACCTTTCCGTGTGCAGCTCGTCGGGCAGGTGGCCCGTCAGGTTGAACGTCACCAGCGAGGTCTCCTCGAGCGAGAAGCCCTGCGAACGAAACTTGAGCTCGGTCACCGATGCATTGCGGATCACGATGCTCTGCCGGACCATGCGGACGGGCGGAAGTCCGAACGTGAGGCCGACCGCGACCGCGATCGGACCCGCCGACGTCACGCACGCGATCCGTGCGCCCGCGGGCGCCGTGGCGAGGACGCGCAGCAAGCCGGCGCGGACACGTGCGACGAAGGCGCTCACGCGTTCGACCTCATCGGTGACCCATTCGTCGCTGGCCCACTTCGCGAGGATCGCCTTGAAGGCGCGGTCGAGGAGCTCTGGCGTCGGTGCGGTCGACAGCGCGGCGAAGTGGGGATCCTCCGCGACGAGCCGCGGCATCATGTGGCGCAGCATCTCGAACGCCGGATACTCGGCGAGCTCTTCGAGCTGGGCGCGCGCGGGGAGTGACACGCCGAGCGCGCTCGCCGCATCGCGCGCGTGCTCGGCGGTCTGCACCTGGCGCTGCAGCGGCCCGCTGTAGAGTGCGTCGAGCTTGGTGCGAGCGAGCCACGCTCCGACGGCGCGAGCTTGCTCGCGTCCTCGCACGGATAGCCGATCGTAGTCGGCCTCGCCGTACGACGCCTGTCCATGACGAATCAGGTAGAGCGTGCCCACGCGGCGAGAGGTTACCTCGAACTTGGCACGGCGCTTGGTACGGAGCGCCGTACATGAAGGTCGCCCCGCTCGTCGCGTTCGCGCTGTTCGCCGGCTGTGGACCGGAACCCTCCGGTGACGACACGAGCGCGCCGGCGAGCGTCGATGCGGACGGCGACACCATCAGCGATCGGGACGAGGGCGCGGCCGCGCAGACCGACACCGATCGCGACGGTACGCCCGACTTCCTCGACGAGGACAGCGATGATGACGGGATCCTCGACCTGCGTGAGGCCGGGGACGCGGACCTCACGACGCTGCCGCTCGACTCGGATAACGACGGCACGGCGGACTTCCGCGATCTCGACAGCGACGCGAACGGCCGCACCGACGCGGTCGATGGGACCGAGGACATCGATAGCGATAGCGTCGCTAACTATGCCGATGCCGACGACGATGGCGACTGGATCGACGACGTGGTGGAGCTCGGGCCAGTCCCGGCGAGCCCGCTGGACTCCGACAGCGACGGCACGCCCGACTTTCGCGATGCGGACAGTGACGATGACACGATCCGCGATGCGTACGAGGGCGCCACCGATTACGACGGCGATCACCTCGCCAACTACCTCGACGACGACAGCGATGGCGACTGCGTGAGCGATCGTCTCGAGGCGCGCGGCGCACCGCCCGCCGACAACGACGGCGATGCGCACGCCGACTTCCTCGATCGCGACTCCGACAACGACGGCATTCCCGACGGCGCGGAGGATGCGAACTGCAGCGGCGCCGTCGAGCCGGGCGAGACCGACGGCACCTCGGATGATACCGACGGCGATGGCACGAGCGACCTCGTCGAGACGGCGGCGGGCTCCGATCCGGTCGACCCGGCCTCGAACCCGCAGGCCAACGGCGACTTCGTGTTCGTGATGCCGTACCAGGGGGTGCAGGCGCCGCTGTCGTCCGATCTCGACTTCTCCACCTCGCTGAAGGCCGTCGATCTCTACGTGATGCTCGATCGCTCGGGCTCGATGGCGACCGAGATCAGCGCCGTGAAGGCCAACCTCGCCACCGTCGTGAACAACGTCGCGTGCCCGCCGCTCGGCGCCGGCGCACCCGGGGACTGCATCCCGGATCTCTGGGCCGGCGCGGGCACGATCGGCTATCACGACTCCGGCGCCGCCGCGTTCCAGAACTGGGTCGACGTGCAACCCAACCCGAGCTTCGCGAACCTGCCGACCAGCGAGCCGAGCTCGCTGTACTACCAGGAGCCGCTCTCGTTCGCCGGGCTCGCCGCGGTGACCGGAGAGGGCGGTGACAGCTACGGCGTCTTCGGCGTACCCGCGCGCGTGTCGTGTGCGGGGTCGCCAGCGGCGAACGCGGGCTACGCGACGTTCGGCTACCCGTGCTTCCGCCAGGGCGCGCTGCCCGTCGTGATCCTCGCGACCGACGAGGCCCCGCTCGAGCCCACCGCGCAGACGTTCAAGGCGCCCGCGTGGGCCACGGTCGTCAAGCCCGCGTTCGTGGCGGCCGGCGCGAAGCTGGTCGGCGTGCTCGGCTCGAGCTACGGCGTCAACACCGACTGGAACCTCCGCACGATGGCCGCCGACACCGGCGCGGTCGACGCGATGAACGGTAATGCGCCGCTCGTGTTCGATGGTGCGGGCGCGAACGCAGCAGCGGCGATCCAGACCGGCATCGTCCGGCTCGCCAACGGCCTGCCGCTCGATCTGTCGGCGACGTCGACCGACGATCCCGGCGACGCCGTCGATGCGGTGGCGGCGTTCGTCGATCACCTCGAGACGCGTCAGCTCGGGACCGCGCAGTGCGCCGGCGGCCTCGACGCCGAGGACACCAACGGTGACGCATACGCCGACACGTATCGCGCCGTGCGCACGGGAACGCCCGTGTGCTGGCGGCTGGTCTCCAAGCCCAACACCACCGTGCCCGCGATCGATGCACCGCAGCTCTATCGCGCGACCGTGATCGTGCGCGGTGACGGCGTCACGCAGCTCGATCAGCGCGACGTGTTCTTCCTCGTGCCGCCCAGGCCGGCCGATCCTCCGATCCTTTAGAAGTACATCCGGCAGCTCTTGCAGTAGAACCGCAGGTGCTCCTCGACCCAGCCCATCGGTGCCTCGCATTGTGGGCACGCGGGTGACGGCCCCGACGACGCGGCGGGCTCCACGGCGGGCGGCGGCAGCGAGGCGGGCGCGGTCGAGACGGGAACGATCGGCGACGATGGCCGCTGCGGAGGAGCGGCGAGCTCGCTCGCGCTGAGCTTCTCGTGCTCGACGGTCGCGAGCTCGCTCGCGCTCTCGCGCGGCGGTTCGAGCTCGCTCGGATCGACCTTGGGCCGCGCCTGCGTCGCGAGCTCGCTCTCGCTCGGGCGCATCGCGGCGGTCAGGCTGTCCGCGCTCACGCGCTCGACGGCGTGCGTCTCGATCTCGTCACCGGAGTCGAAGGCGCCGCTCGCCGCAGGCGCCGGCTTCGCCGCGCGCGCGCTCGGTACCGCAGCTTCGGTCTCGCTGCCCGCGCGCGCGACGGCGTTCGCACCGTTCGCATCATCGCGACGGCGCTCGATCGACATCGCGGCGTGCGCTTCGCTGCGCGGGCGCTCGACGGTCATCGCACCGTCGAGGCTCTCCGAGTTGCGCACGGGCAGCATCGCGGGCAACACCTCGCCCGGCTTGGGTGGCGGCGGGGTGAGGCGCGGCTTGTTCGGCGGCGGGACGCTGGTGGCCTTGCCGCGGATCGGCGGCGGCAGCGTCGCGGGTTTGGAGGCCGAGGTCGGCGGCGGCACCGTCGCGGGCTTGGCGCGCGGCGGCGTCGATGGTGGCGCGGGCCGCGAAGACGGGTTGTAGCCGGGCCCGAGCGGTCCCGCGGGTCCGGGCAAGAGGCCGCCCGGGCTCGCCATCGGCGGTTGCGCGGCCTGCGGCGTGCTCGTCGTCGGCGACGGTGGGACGAACGCGGGCGCCGTTGGCGACGGCGGCACGAACGCCGGCGTCGACGGCGAGCTCTGCGACGGCACATACGCGGGTGTCGACGGCGAGCTCGGCGGCGGCGCGAACGCGGGTGCCGTGCCGTACGGCGGTTGAGGCTGCGCCGGCGGCAGCATCGCGAGCGCGTCGGCGGGCGCGTGCGGCGGCGGCGCGAGCCCGGGCGCGAACGGCTGGCGCGAAGGCCGCGGCGTGAGCGGCGGGATCGGTCGCATGGCGAGCACGCTGCCGGCGACCGCGGCTCCGATGCCGAGGAAGAACAAGATCATGCCGTACCCGACGGGGAGCGGGACCTCGCGCACGACCTGGATCGAACGTGAACCCTCGGAGCCATGCTGCTCCACGATCAGCTTGGGACCCTGCGCGAGCAACGCGATCGCGATCACCGTCGCAAACCCGCCGCACGCGATCGTCCCCCACGCGATCGCCCTTCGCTTCGCCGAGGCGCGATGCGTGGCAAGCGCGAGGAACACGAGCGCGATCGCGAGCAAGCTCGTGGCGCCGAGCTCGACATAGCTCGTCGCGCGGAACGCCCCGGCGGGTTTGAAGCTCTCGCACGTCTGATCGCCGCCCGTGTTGCACCCCTCGGCGCTGCTCAGGCCGACGACGACCTCCTTCGCGGTGATCGTGCGGCCGTTGATGACCGGATGTCCCGACCACCACGCGGACGTCAGCATCGACGCCGCGAGCAAGGCCGCCGCGGTCAGCGCGAGGATCGCGCCGACAAGCCGGGAGGACATGGGCCTACGCTACCACAGCGGCAAGCGCGTCCAGGGCGGCAGCCGCCGACGGCGCGGTGCGAAACAGCCGCCGGACCTCGGCGCGCAACACCCCCGCTGCGACCGCTTGATCGAGGAAGGCTTCCATGGACGCCCAGAATCCATCGACGTCGAGAAACACCATCGGCTTGGCGTGATACCCGAGCTGTAACCCGGTCAGCTGCTCGAACGCCTCCTCGAGCGTCCCGAACCCCCCGGGCGCAACGATGAAGGCATCCGCACGCGTGAACATCATCGCCTTGCGCTGATGCATCGTGTCGACGACGTGCAGCTCGGTGAGCCCGCGATGCGCGATCTCCAGCTCGACCAGCGCGCGTGGGATGACGCCGATCGCGCGGCCGCCGGTCGCGAGCACCTCGTCGGCGAGCACGCCCATGAGACCACGGTGCGCGCCACCGTAGACCAGCGTCAGGTCGCGGCGGGCGAGCTCGCGCGCGAGCGCGCGGATCGCCGCGGCGTCGGCTAGCCGGCCGTCGGACGACGAGAGGAACACGCACACGTTGCGGAGCACGCGTCCAACCTACCGCATGCTAGCGTCGCCGCGTGGCGGTCACCTGGCGCGAGCGCGCCTTCGACGAGCTCACCGCGCGCGAGCTGTACGTCATCATGGCGCTGCGGCAGCGCGTCTTCGTCGTCGAGCAAGCGTGCGCGTACCTCGACGCCGACGGCGCCGACGCG
>DATLHR010000425.1:0-23391 GCA_035539815.1 Kofleriaceae bacterium | reverse complement strand
CACCGGCAGCGGCCGGCGCCTGCGAGCTCTGCGGCTGCGTCTGCTCCTGAGCCTGCTCCGCGGCGATACCGCTGATGGAGCCGCCGCCCGAGCCCGACACCTGACACGCAGCGCCGTTCGAGACGTTCGCGGTGATCTGCCCGGCCTTGAGCGTGATCACGCCGCCTGCCTTGAGCCCGAACGTCGACGTGCCGTGCATCAGCACCTGCTGGCCGCTGCCCTTCATGTTGGCCTTGATGCCGACCTTGAGAGCGTTGCTGTGCATGATCACGTTCGCGGCGGCCTTGACCTCGATGTCACCCGCGCTCTCGATCTTGACGATCTTGTTCGCCGTATCGAGCACGATCTTGTTCTTCTTCGTGCTGTCGACGATCGTGATCTTCTCCGCGCCCTCCTTGTCGTCGAAGATGACGCGGTGACCCGTCTTTGATTTGATCAGCTTCGTGTTGTTCTTGCCGGAGTCGTTGTTCTCGACGGGCTCCTGCTTCTTGCTCCACAGCGCGCCGATCACGATCGGTCGCTCGATGTCACCGTGCTCGAACACCACGAGCACCTGATCGTCGAGCTCGGGCAGGAAGTACGTGCCGCGGTCGGGGCCGGCCATCGGAATGGCGATGCGCGCCCAGTACGTCTTCTCCTCATCGCTGAGGTTCGGGTACTTGACCTTGACGCGATAGCCCGGGTTGCCGTTGCCGTCCTTGTTCTCGACGACGATCGCGAGGTGAACGCCCCGAACCTTGTCGGCGCGCACCGCGAGCGGCGTGACTCGATCGATCGGCAGGAACGTCATCGCTAGCCGATCTTCACCAGCGGAGCGTCGTACTGCGCCGGCGTCCCGGATGTGACCTTGGCCGCGCTCGAGCCCTTGAGCTCGAGGTTGGACGCGATCTTCGCATCGACGGTGGTCTTCGCGTTGATCTTGATGTTCTGGCCCGCCTTGATCGTCAGCTTCGCCGCGGCCGTGATCTCCATCTTGCCTTCCATCGACGAGATCGAGACGCCCATGTCTCCCGCCATGCTGGGCTTGTAGACCTCGCACACGTTCGGGCCCGCACCGGCTCCAGCGAACTTGCCGACGCCCACCATGTTCTTGCCCGACTTGTCCACGAACACGACCTTCACGTTGCTCGTGTCGTCGAGGATCATGCGGCTGCCGCTGCGGCTGCGATAGCCGCGGAAGTTGTTCGCGCCGTCCTCGTTCGGCTCCGGCGAGAAGTCGGGCTTGCTCCAGATGCCGCCGACGATCACCGGCTGCGTGATGTCACCTTCGATGAACATCACGACGACGACATCGCCGATGTCCGGCAGCGTGTACCAACCGAACTTCTGGCCCTCCATCGGCGTGAGCAGCTGGGCCCAGTGCGTCTGATCGACGTCACCGCCGTCGAGCCACGGCAGGCGGACCTTGATCCGATCGAGCTTCTCCTCGTCGTCCTTGTTCTGGACGACGATGCCGTACTGCAGACCGTACTGGGTCTGGTCCAGCGACTCGCGTCGTGGTCCCCCCGGCCTCATCGCTAGGCCTTCTGCGCGTCCCGCGCGAGCTTGAGGATCGTCACGTAGCCGCCTTCCTTGGCCTTCGGCATCGTGTGACGGTGGGTGATCCCCATGATGTAGTACTTGCCGTTGAACGGGTCCTGCGCCTGCGCGTTCGCCGTGATCTTGACCGTCGTTCCGAGCTCGTACTCCGCCGAGCCCATGCACTCGGCCTCGCCCGTGATGTACGTGAGGTTGAGATCGCGGAGCCGCGCCTTCGCGAGCACGTTGGCTTCCTCGACGCTCCAGATCGGATGGTCGACGGTGAACGTCTCTTCCTTGCCGAGGTCGCCGGAAGCCGTGACCGCGTTCTCGGACCCGAGCGGCGAGCTCTGCGCCTCGGCCTGCCCCGTGATCAGCTCCTTGGTCTCGGGGTTCCAGCCCTTGACCGTTACCTTCTTGACCACCGCCGCCGACGACAGCCGCGGCGTGAACGCGCGCAAGCTGCCACCTTCGTCGACGCTGAGGTCCGGTCCACCGGAGGCGCCGAGGTCGGGCTCCTTCACGTAGAGCTTCGTGTCGACGCACCACACGTGACAGCCGAGCCGAGCCGCGCGCGTGCGGAGGAACTCGAGGTCCGTCTGGTTGTGCTGATAGACGTGCTTGTACGTGATCGACCTGTCGTGCTTGAACTCGATCGAGAGACCGGCATCGCCGGCAACCTGGGTGAGGATGTCCCTGTCGGTCTTCTCGGTGAACGTCAGCGACTTCCGCTTGCGCAGCAGGCGGTGCAGCTTGTTCATCGCGCGGATCACGAGCTTCGTCGTGTCCCCGCCCTTGTAGATGCCTTCGAACCCGACCACCTCGCCCTTGTAGATGCTCTTCGGCGGATTGCCGGTCTTGATCTCGATCGTCGAGCCGACCTTGTACTTGCCGCCGTAGATGTCGTTCTGGTTGGACAGCACGATCGTCGCCATGTCCGGCTGGAACATGTCGCGATCGACGACGTACGACACGAAGTGCGCGTCGGGGATCTCTTCCCCGTCGACGAAGATGTCGACGTTCGGTGCTGCGGCGCCCACGGCTTATTTCTTGTCCTTGTCGACGCGCACGGCTTCCTTGAGCTTCACCGTGCAGGTCGCGCGTAGGGGTTTACCGTCGCTCGAGAACATCGAGTACTTCGTCGACAGGTTCTCGATCACGCACTTGAACGAAGGGAGGCCACGCTCGCCCCACGTCACGACGCAGTGGTGAGGCCGGCGCTTCTTCTCGTCTGGGGACCGCGGGTCGATCACGCGCGCGAGCTTCTCGAGCACCGCGACCTTCGACGCGACATCCACGGTACGCCCGCCGCCTTCGTAGCCGTCGAACAGCATCTCGACGGACATCGTGCGCCCCTCGGCGCCGGTGAACTCGAGCGCCATGTAGTTCTCGTCGGGGCCGCTGCTGCCGCCGGCGTTGCCGGTCGCGCCACCGGCGCCGCCGCCACCGGCACCACCGCCGCCGGCACCACCGCCGCCGCCGCCGGCACCACCGCCGCCGCCTCCAGCGCCCGCGCCACCGCCGCCTGCGCCACCGGCACCCGAGCCGCCGGCCGCGGGCTGCGTGCTGGTCTGCGTCGCCGCCTCGGGCTTCTTCCACGGGACGTTTTGATCGACCTGGAGCTCTTTGGGGTTGTACTGCGCGCTGACCGTCAGCGACGTGTCATCGAGGCTGCCGATGGTGAGCTTCGCCTTGGCGGGCTGGAACGAACTATTGCTGCTGGCTGCTGGGCTCATAGGTAGGGCTCCCCGTTACGGGCACGCGCGGCGTCCATCATGCCGAGGATCTGGCGGTAGACCTCGTTCGCGATCTTCTCGATATCGATCGGCTCTTCGCCGCCGGCCTCACCCGGCGCGCCGCTGGCGACCGACGGCGCGACGGACGCACCGCTCGATGCCGTGCGCGTCGACGCGGCGATGTGTGAGCCCGGCGCCGCCGTGACGAGCGTCAGCTCGGCGAGCGAGATGCCATCGGCGTTGCCGCTGCGATCTTCGAGCATCTTGCGCGCGGCCGCTTCGAACCACGGCGGGATCTCGACCTCGCCGCCGCCGTGACGTCCCGCGGGCCGTCCGGTACGCACCAGCTCCTGGGCGGCGGTCGGCGCACGCAGCACGGCGCCGACCTCGCGCGCGCTCGACGCTGCGGACTCCGCAGCCGCCGTGACCGGCGCGACCACGCTCGGGGACACGTACGAGCCGAGCGCTTCACCCGCACGGCCGGAGAGCGCACCGAGCCCGGGCCGACTGTCGACCTGCACGAGCTCGGGCGAGCGCGCACCGCGCGCGACCGACAGCGCTGGCGAGGTAACGTCGAGCGTGTCGACGATCGACGCGCCGTCACTCGCGTAGACCACGGGGAGCACGTCCCAGGCCGCGGCCGCACGCTCGTAGGCGGAGGGCGGCGCATCCTCACCGCGACCTGCGAGCGCGAGCGCCCGCGCTGCACGCGCGGCAGGCGACCAGCTGCGCGCCGCGGGGGCCTGGCTGAGCGCGACGTAGAGCGCATCGAACCGCGCGCGCCGCGACTCGGGCACCAACGTCGCCGCCGCCGTCAGCACCTCGGCCTCGCCGGCCTCCTCGGTCAGCGCCGGAGCGCCACCGTCGAACGCCCCCGAAGCGACGTCTTCTCGCCCGACCATCGGGCCCATGCCGCTGCGAGTCCTCGCCACGGACGGCGCATCGCCGAGCGCCGCGTACGTGCCGAGCTCCGCGACCGCCTGCGCGGCGAGCAGCTCGAGCGCCGCGACCGACATCGACTGCTGACCATCGGGCGACGCGGCGGACATGCCGAGGGCGCCGACGCTGGCCGACGGCCACAGGAACGCACCGCGCGGCGCGCGCCGCTCGACGCCGAACGACGTGCGCGCGGGCTCGCGGAGCTCGGCCGGCGCGCTGATCTCGCTCGGCTCGCTCGCGGCGGTGTGCTCGCTCGAGGCGACGCGCCCTTCGCGCCGGGCAGCCTCGATCGAGAGCGCCTGCACGAACGTGCGGTCGACCGCACTCGCCATCGCGGTCAGCTGGCCGGGGCCCGCGAGCGCGAGCCGCGCAGCCTGCGCCGCTTCCGCCGGACCGAGGCCATAGACGCGCGCCGCGAGGACGAGCTCGGGGGGCACGAAGTCGAGCGCGAGATCCGAGGCCGAGCGCTCCTGCGCGACCGACCAGCCATGCGCGCGATCGGCGATCATGCCGGGCAGCGCCCACGAGCCACCGACATCGTCATGCGCGACGTCACCGAGCATCGGCAGCGCCATCGCATCGATCATCGCGCGCGCCGTCGCGTGCGTGATGGGCGAGGACTGCGTCGTCGCGATGGCCGGCGCCGCGGTCGGCATGGACGGGGTACCGACGTCCGACGTCCACGACAGCAACGCCGTGCGCAGCGTCGTCAGCGGCGCCGGCTCGTCGTTCATCGCGGGGACGGCTTCGTCGTTGGCGGCGCGTGGTGCATCCGGCGCGACGTAGGTCAAGTCGAGCTCGGGCACGATGCGTTCACCGAGCGTCGGTGCGAGCGCCGTCTCGGCCGCCGTCCAGCGCGCCCATGCGGGCGTCGCCGCGGCGACATCGACCTCGTGTGCCTCGGCGGCGAGCAGGCCCGCGAGGTAGGTCGCGGACACGCCGCCCCCGAACAAGGCGCGGACGTCGAACGGCATCGATGCCGGCAGCGGCAGCAGGTGCTTGAGCGCCGGCGCGAACGGGGACGCCGCGAGCTGCGCGGCCATCCCGGCGCCCGGTGCGCTCGGCGCGCCGCGCACGACGGCATCGGCGAGCGTGAAGCGCTCGGGCGCGTCGCCGATCGGCATCTCGACGGGCGCGCCTTGCGGAGCGACCGGGGCGACCATCGGCTGCGGAGCGACCGCGCGGCTCGTCGCGACCGAGGCCGCGATCTGCTCGAACACCGAGTCGGGCGTCTCGGCATCGTCGGCGAACCGCTGCATCGGCGCAGGCGGCGCGGCCGGTGCGAGCGCCGGGACCTCGTCGTCCGCGATGAAGCTAGCTGCCGTCGCAGGCGATGACGGGCCGAACGAAGGTGCCACGAACACCGTCTCGGGCGCCGCGGCGGCGAGCGCCTGCATGCGCAGCTCGGGGGACGCCGAGGTCGCCGCGAGGACGTCGAGCGAGCGCGTCGACGCGCCGGTGAAGCGCGCGAGCCAGCGATCCGACCACGCCACGTGCGAGAGCGCCGCGGGGGCCGCGGCGGCGGTGGCGCCGAGGGCCGATGGTGTAGCCGCACGCGGCGCGCTCGGCTGCAGCCAGGCGAGCGACGGTACACGCACCTCGCGGCGCACGGGCGCTGCCGGCTGGGAGGCCGCGCTCACCGGCATCGGGGCGATCGGCCGTGCGCGATCGACGGTCGCGATCAAGCCGCCCAGGCCGGCCGGCATGACGAGCCGTGGGCCGCGCGCCACCTCGACGGAACCACCGGCCGCGCTCGTGCGCGCGAGCAACTCGGCGGTGCGCAGCACCTCGTTCAGCTCGGTGATCGCCTGCGCCGCACGCTCGGGGCGCTGGTTGAGATACTGCGCGAGCTCCGGCGGCAGCGACGCGATCGCAGCGCCGAGCTCGGCGGGGACGCGCGGCGCCGCGACGGTCTCGCGCGCGGGCGGCGCCGTCACGTCGAGCGAACGCGCGTGCTCGGCCGCGGCCGTGCGCGACTGTTCGTGCAGGCGCCGCTCGGCGAGGCGCTGCGCGATGCGCTCCTCGATCCGCGCGCGCTCGGCGGCGTGGGCGGCCTCGACCACGCGCTGGGCCTCGACGGCGCGCTGGGCCTCGACGGCGCGCTGGGCCTCGACGGTGCGCGGCGCCTCACCGGTGCGCGGCGCCTCGCCGGTGCGCGGCGCCTCGCGCCCACTCGAAGCCTCGGCGGGTGAGGTCGCGGCCGAGCGCGCGGCGTCGACACGCGCGGCCTCGACGCGCGCAGCGAGCTCGCGTCGCGCCGACTGCTCGGCGATCCGCTGCAGCTCGGCGATCTGGGTCCGCTGCGTAGCGTACTGCTCGGCGAGCGTCATCGCCGGCGACGCCTCGCTCGTGGCCTCGACGCCCGGCACCGCGGGCGCGCGCGGCGCCGGAGGCGTGACGAGCTCGGGCGCCGTCATGCTCGCGCGCGTCGGCACCTCGGCGTTCACCGCCGCGCGCTCGAGCATCGTCGCGAGCAACGTGCGCAGCGCCGGCCGAGCCGTCGCGGACGAGCTCTGCAGCGGCGCGACCGCGCGCGACATCATCTGCGCCGCGGCGACGGCGGCGAACGGCACCAGCGGCGAATACGCGTCGTGTGCGCGCGACGGTTCGCCGATGCTCGACGACGGCGAAGGCGAGGCGACCGACAGCGACGGGGCGACGAACTCGTAGAGCGCCGACGGCACCACCGAGCGCGCGCTCTGCGCCGGAGTGACGTACGTGCCACGCGTCGTGAACAACGCGGGCGAGCTCGCAGCTTCGTACGACTCCTGCTCGCGCTGCTGGCGCGCGGCGGCCATCCAGTCGAGCTCGTCCTGGTACCACGGGCGCGGGAACACCCACGACACGTCCCCACCCTGCCGCTGCGCTGGCCCACTGCGCGCGTAGCTCGTGAACATCCGAAGCGACGCCGACCGCTGCGCGGTCTCGATCCACGGCGACACCAGGCGATCGACGAACCCGAGCGCGCGCAGCGAACGCACGCGCGACGCGCCCGTCTCAGGCGCCCAGCGATCGACGTGGCGATCGGCGACACGCGATGCGAGCTGACCGCCACGCGTGGTGAACGCGGGCGCGGCGAGCGCGGCCTGCAGAGCGCGTGGTTCGGTAGTCGCGTTTGCCATGCGTCAGGTGCTCCCGATCAGCCGAACTTCAGACCCTCGTGCGCGATCTCGAGCGTCTCGATCGCGAGTTCGCTCTTGGTGGCATCGAAATCGGAGATCTCCCACTTCGCCGGCCAGCCGCTGTGGAAGGTCCAGCTCGCGACCTTCTCGAGCTTGGTGTTGAGCTGGTGGATCCGGCCCGTCGTGATGCGGGTCATCCGACCGTTCAGCCACTCCTCGCGCCACTTGAGCAGCGCGGACGAGCCGGTGAAGCCCTGCTTGAACACCAGGTTGTTCCACTTGGTCGCGCCGACGAGCTGGAACGTGGTGTCGTTCGCGCCGCCCTCACGCACGGGCACGATCTCGGTCTCGTACTTGATCCCGCTCACGCTCTTGAAGAACGCCTCCGCTTCGCTGCTGCCTGCGATGGTCAGCTCGACCTTGAAGCAGAAGACCGGAAGCGGATCTTTGCGGTTTGCGGGTGAGTTGCCTGCCATCGTGGGCTCCTACTCGGTGCTGGGACCAGTCATGGTCTGGGTCAGCGAGATCATGATGAACTCGGCGGGGGAAACGGGGGCGACGCCGATATCACAAATCAAAAGGCCACTATCCACCTGCTCGGGTGGGTTGGTCTCAGCATCGCATTTTACGAAGAACGCTTCTTCGGGATTCCCTCCGGCCAGCATGCCCTTGTTGTGAAGAGTCGAAAGAAAAGCGATGGTTCGTCCCTTCACCAGATCCCAGGTCGGCTGGGTGTTGGGCTCGAACGTCGTCCACGCGAAGCCGGCCTCGAGCGAGCGGCGCAACATGATGAAAAGACGCCGGACCGGGATGAACCGCCACTGCGGGTCCGATGACGCGGTGCGTGCCCCCCAGGGCCGGACCCCGCGCTGGAGCCGGAACGTGTTCACCGAGTCGCTGTTGAGCAGCCCGATGTGGTCCTCGGTCACACGCAGCGCCACATCCTCGACCCCTTCGATCTGGATGTTGGCCGGCGCGGCATGGACCCCGTCGGTCACGTCCTTCTGGGCGTAGCACCCGGCCATGAACCCGGAAGGGGGCAGGATGCGGGGGCGGTCCTCGTGATCGCGGGCCCGCAGCCAGGGCCAGTAGTACGCGCAGTACGAGCTATCGGTGCGCCGCCGCCAGCGGCGGACCCACTCGATGTCCTTGGTCTGGGGGATGTCGAGGATCGCGAACCGGTCCTTCTGGTTCTCGCAGACCGAGATCAGCTGGTCCTGGATCCGCTGCGCCTTGAGCTCTCCCGCCGGCCCGGGCTCGCGGTCATAGAACCGCATCGCATCGGGGATCGCGAGCACGCCGATCTCCTCGTTCGCCGCGAGCGCGAGCAGGCCGCTGCGCTCGCCCGGCCCGAGATCGAGCCCGATGAAGTCCTCGGGAGTGATCTCGTCGAGGCCATCGCGCCCGCCCTGCAGCCTCGTCATCGACATCGGCTCGGGCATGTTGTGCGGCACCGGCGACTTCGTCTTCAGGTCTTCGAGGCGCACGAGCCGCGAGCGCTGCGAGACCACCTTCGGCGCGTAGTTCCGCGACGACGGATGCATCTGCAGATCCTTGAACACCTCGCGGCGATCCTTCATCGCCACGTGGATCTCGAACGTGAGCACCTCGAGGTACGTCGGCGCCGCGGCGCGATGCCGGCGGTTCACGGGCGTCTCCGTGCTCCACTTGATGAGCTTGTCACCGACCTCGGTGATCACGACGAAGTCGGAGTTCTCGCGGTCGTAGATGCGCACCGTCGCGCCGACCTCGAAGCCGCGCGTCGCGTTGATGTGCGCTTCACCGGCGCCGATGTCGAGATCGCGCGTCAGCAGCGCCTGCGCACCGCCGGCGTGCACGCACTTGAACCAGATCGTGTTGCCCCACGATCCTTCGTTGAGCGCGCGGATCTTGAGCGACGGCTTGTTCCAGTCGTCGATCTGCACGTGCTCCGCGCACGCCGCGTGCTGCATGCCGGGCAGCTCGCCCGCGGGCGCGTTATGCGCGACGCGCACGACCCAGCAGTCGGTGCCGCCGTTCTTGAAGAAGCCGTAGACGGAGTCGGACGTGTACGAGTCGAGGCTGTAGCCAAACGTCTCGAGGAACTCGTCCCAGTTCGCGAGGCGCGTCGGGACGTTCATCGGTCCCTTCTGCGTGGTCCCGACGAAGCCCGCGATGCGCGTGTTCGAGATCGACAGCGGCGGCGGCGCCACCGTGTCGAACGTCTGGTAGATGCCAGGAGCGCGTGGGTCTGCGGACGGTCGCATGCGCATGATCAGTGCCTAAAATTAGGTGCCCAAGAGCCGATCGCCGTCGACACTAACGTCGCCGCGCCTCGTTGATCTCGCGGTTGACGCGCGCGATCTCGCGAAGCCACACGTGACGTTCTTCGTGTTCCATGTCGAGGATGTCGTCGATCGACCAATGAAAATGGTACGCGATGTAAGCGATCTCTTGGTACAGCTGCTCACGCGGATACGTGGCGACCGCCGCCCAGTTCACCCCGGGCCAGACTGGCCACTACCTCCATCCTCGGTGAGCACGGCACCGGTGACCATATCGATGTCCATCTCGTGGCCGCACTTGCTGCATGCCACGTGGTGCTTGGGGGTCCCGCCCTCCTCGTTGATCTTCCGATAGAACTCCTGGAGGTAGGCCAGGTCCGTCGAGAACAAGTTCTCGATCATGTCGACCGAGATGTTGTTGTGCTCGCCGAGCTTCGTGACGACGCGCGAGAGCAGCACGATCACGAGGTACGCGCGGTTGCTCTGCACGCGATAGTCCTGAAGTGGCAGGATCTCGTCGCGCGCCGTCGCGAGGCGCATCACGCCATCGCGATGGACGGTGCCGTCCTCGTCGACATAGCCCCGCGGCAAGCGGAACGGAAACTGAGTCTTGAACGCCATCGGCCGTGTTCCTCCGAAACGACAATGCGGGCCATCGCTCCCTGAGTTGAAGCGAGGCCCGCATCGTAGATCGTGGCCCTAGCCAGTGGCAGCGGCCGCGGGAGAAATCAGGCGTCGGTCTCGGTGAGGTTGAACCGCATGCCTTCGCAGTACATCTCGACGTTGAAGCGCTTGATCTTCTCCGAGTTCGCTTCCGACGCGTCGGAGCCGAACTTCTTGAAGCCGCAACCGATGAGCTCGATCGAGCCGAGCACCGTCCGCATGTCGGGGCCGAGGAACTCGATGAGGCCGGTCATCTCGTCCGACTCGAGGTGGTTACCGTCGACGAACCACCTGCGAGCCGCGTCGGCCCATGCCTGGTGGTCGGCGTACGAGACCGAGAACTTGAGGTCGGGCGTGGTGACCTTCGCCGGGTGCTTCGTCGGCTCGCGGAAGATGCCGAGGTGGTCGGGCGCCACCGAGCACTTCCAGGTGAACGAGTCGATGGTGCTGACGCGGTTGCACGGCAGCGAGCCCATCGAGAAGCGGAAGTTGTTGGTCAACCACGCCTTCTGCTTCGGGCCGATGCGGCCCTTGATGACCTCGCCACCGCCCTTGGCCCAGCGAACCTGCTCGGCCTCGAACTCGATGTCGAAGTAGGCCGCCGAGCTGGAACCCGGCGTCGCGTCGAGCTTCGGCACGGTCACGCCGGTGATGAGGGCGTTGAAGAACGTCAGCTGGCTCTGCGCCTTGTAATCGAAGTCGGCGGCCGTCAGGGTGCCGTTCTTCGTGATGTAGCCCTTGTCGAAGGCGGCCTTGATCCACTCGTACATGCCCTTGCCCATGCCGATACCGACCGAGGCCTTGCCAGCCGTCCACTTGATGCCTGCAACGTGCTTCTTCTGCAGGTTGTCGGGGCCGAGGTCGTTGTTGACGACCTCCGCTTCCATGTTCAGACCCTCGAACTTCTTCAAGAAGCCGACGTTGTAGCCGTCGATGTCGAGGACGAAGCGTCCTGCAGTATACGTACGATCATTCGCTGCCATCTGTAGCTCCTGTGCTGCGGTCTCTGGCCGGCCCGGCACGGAGAGCGTCGGCGGTCACAACGCTACTGCCCACATCCCGTGAAGCGACAGCTTCACCCACCCTTCCTTGTGAACACCGATGATCCCCCTGACGTTTGTCTCTTCGTGTCCTCCGAGTCTAGCCGTCGGGTCCGGTCCGCCGCGGTAGTGCGATGGCCGCCCTCTTGATGCTGCCTCTTACGGGGTCGTAGTCAGGTTGCTTCCTGCAGTTACGGCCCCGTAATGGGCCCCAGGACCAAGGTCGTACGACGCCGGTCCTGGAACGGTTCGGTTACTCCTCGACGCCACCGCCGGAGGCCATCTGGCCGATCCGGAAGATGACGAATTCCGCGGGCTTCACCGGGGCGAGGCCGATCTCGACGACCAGCTGGCCGGCGTCGATGACCTCGGGCGGGTTGGTCTCCTCGTCGCACTTGACGTAGAAGGCCTGCTCGGGCGAGGTGCCCATGAGCGCGCCGTTGCGCCACAGCAGCGTGAGGAACGAGGCGATCGTCCGCTGCACGCGCTTCCACAGGCGATGGTCGTTGGGCTCGAACACCACCCACTGGGTGGCGCGCTCGATGCTCGACTCGACCATGATGAACAGGCGGCGCACGTTGATGTAGCGCCACGACGGATCGCTCGAGAGCGTACGCGCGCCCCAGATGCGGATCGCGCCGTTCATGAAGCGAATGGCGTTGATCCCCTTCGGGTTCAACAGGTCCTGCTCACCCTTGCTGACGTTGTACTTGAGGCCGAGCGCGCCGCGGATGATCTCGTTCGCGGGCGCCTTGTGGACGCCGCGCTCGCTGTCGGTGCGCGAGTACACGCCGCAGATGTGGCCCGACGGCGGGACGAAGATGTTGCCCTTGTCCGGGTCGTAGACCTGGATCCACGGGAAGTAGTACGCGCCGTACTTCGAGTCGCGCGGCTTGGGCAGCTTGTCGACGCCGCCCGTGATCGTCTCGGGCGAGTCGAGGACCGCGAAGCGATCCTTGCGCGTCTCGGCGTGCGAGAGCAGCGCGTCCTGCACCGCGGGCGAGATCTGGCCGGGCGCCGCGATGATCGCGATCTCGTCGATCTCGTCGAGGCACTTGAGGCCGGTGCGCGCACCGGGACCGCCGTCGCGGCCGATGTAGAGGCCATCGCGGCCGGGGCCGCCAGCCTGCTGCTGCGCCTTCTCGTCCTTCTTGTCTTCCTTCTTCGTCTCGACCTTCGCCGCGCCCTCGGGCGCGCCGACGTTGACGACGAAGCAGCGCGAGCCGCCGTTGTTGAAGAAGCCGTAGATCGCGTGCGCGAGGTGCTCGCTGCAGTCCTTGAAGTCGCCGAACGTCTTCACGAACTGCGACCAGTTGGTGATCAGGACCGCCTCGTTGAGCGGGCCCTTGGCCGACTCACCGAGGAAGCCGACGGTGTTGGTACCGACGGCCTCGATCGGCTTGGATCCGCGATCGACTTCTTCGACGTAAACGCCAGGTGACAGGTAGCTAGTAGCCATTCGCTCGTTCTCCTCATTCCTGCCGATGACGGTGGTCTTTGCCCGCCTATCGCATCAAACCGGCCGTGCCGCGCAGGATCGCGCGCCGCGGCCATGAACGCTGGTGGTCACTTCTTCTTCGAAGCGCCGCCTCCCCCCAGATCGATCCGCTTGGCCGTGAGGAAGTTGTTCCCGTTCGGGCCCTGCTCGCGCACGCGCGGATCGGTGATGCTTCGGTACTCGAGCTGTCGCGTCTGGACGCGCGTGAACTCCTCGAGCTTCTCGGGGAGGATCGGCACGGCGGTCCACGCCTGGATCGCGGGCCGCACGGGCTGGTTCAGGCTGCCCCAGAACCGCGCGAGCGTGCCTTCGTCGAGGCGCGCCGACATCAGCCAGTTGAGCTTGAAGTCGTCCTCGAACGACTGGCCCTTGAGACGGTCGCGCGTGATCTCGGCGTTCTCCATCACCGTGCGGATGATGAGCCCGAGCAGCAGCTGCTCGTCCTCGGGCGTCTGCGCCCACGCGGACAGCAGGTAGTCGAGGCGCACCCACAGCCGGCGGCGGCGGAAGTACTCCTTGATCGTGCCGTCTTCCTGCGGCACCTCGACGAGCTCGGAGTGCGGCGTCGCATCCGTGCCTTCGGGATCGATCGAGAGCTGATAGAGGTACGCGGAGACCGCGGGCAGCTTGCCTTCGATCGCGTCGGGCTTGGGCGCCTGCTCGACGATGTGCACGCGCTTGTAGCCGTTGCGCTTGAACTCGTCCTGCAGGAGACGCGAGAGCGACTCTGACGTCTCCTTGATGATGTGATGCTGGGGCGTCAAGAGTGCCGTCGGTAAGTAGCGTGCGCGATGTTACCGGGCTGGCAGGTGCGCTCAAGCGACTCGTCCACAAAAAGCTCGGGTAGGATCGGGGGCGTCGTGACGCGCCGGCATCTGTTCATCTGCACGAACGCGCGCCCGTCGGGGAAGCCGGCGTGTGGGACACGCGGCGGTGAGGCGCTGCTCGGCGCCGTTCAGCGCGAGCTCATCGCGCGGCGGGCGGCGGATGTGCTGGTCACGCCTTGCAGTTGTCTCGGTCCGTGCTTCGACGGACCGAACGCGGTCGTGTACCCCGACGGGGTCTGGTACGGCGGGCTCGCCGTCGATGACGCACCGGGTCTCGTCGAACACCTGATCGCAGGGACGCCGCACGCCGCCAAGGTCGTAGCCGCGCCCGGAACGAGCGACGACGAGTGATATCGTCGAGTGCCATGAGACGGTGGAGAGCGATGGTGCGCGTCGGTTCGTGCGTGATCGCCGTGCTCGCGAGTGGGTGTCTGGAGTCGGGGCTCGTGCCCTGCGGCGACAAGCTGTGCCCTGCCGGCATGAATTGCGTCGCCGACGCGGTGTGCGCGTCCGACGAGCAGGTGCAGGCGTGCGTGAGTGTTGCCGACGGCGCGCCGTGCCTTGTCGCGGCCGGCGCGGGCACGTGCGATCGCGGCGCATGTGTGCTCGCGGGCTGCGGCAACGGCGTGCCCGAAGCGGGCGAAGCCTGCGACGACGGCAACCAGACGAGCGGTGACGGCTGTCGCGCGGACTGCCGTAAGGTCGAGCAGTGCGGCGACGGAATCGTCGACGACGGCGAGGCCTGCGACGACGCCAACGCCAACGCGGCGGACGGTTGCGATGCGTGCACGCCGACGACGTGGCGCGCGACGGCGGTGATCGGCGGCATGACGAACGCGACGATGATCGGGCTCGAATACCCAGGCGGGGTCGCCACTGATCGCGCCGGCAACATCTACATCGCGGATACCTGGAACCATCGGATCCGGCGCATGGACGCGACGCTCGGCGTGATCACGACGGTCGCCGGCACCGGGGTTGAGGGGTTCTCCGGCGACGGTGGTGCGGCGACGGGCGCGATGCTCGCGTTTCCTGAGGGTGTGGCGGTCGACGGTCTCGGCAATCTCTACGTCATCGACGCGAGCCGCATCCGGCGCGTGGACGCGACCACTGGCATCATCACCACGTTGGCTGGCTCCGACCAGCAAGGTGCGGCCGGGGACGGCGGCCCGGCGCTCAGCGCGCTGCTCTCGTATCCGCGTGACGTGACCGTCGACGGCCTCGGTAACGTGTACATCGCCGACGGCACGAACCGGATCCGGCGCGTGGACGCCGCCTCCGGGATCATCACGACGGTCGCCGGCACGGGGACGGCGGGCTTCTCGGGGGATGGCAGCGCGGCGACGGCTGCACAGCTCGATCGCCCCGAGGGCGTCGCGGTCGACAACCTCGGGAACCTCTACATCGCCGACAGCACGAACCAACGCGTCCGCCGCGTCGATGCGATCTCCGGCGTCATCACGACGGTCGCGGGCTCGGGGGTGGTCGGGACCGCAGGAGACGGCGGCCCCGCGCTCGACGCGCAGCTCTACGGTCCGCGCGATGTGACGCTCGACGCGCTCGGCGCGCTCTACATCGCCGACAACGGCAGCCGGGTCCGCCGCGTGGACCCGACCACCGGCATCATCACCACGATCGCGGGCATGGAGATGTACGGGTTCTCCGGCGACGGCGGCGATGCGACCGACGCACAGCTCAACAACCCGTCGGGCCTGGCGGTGGATGGCGGCGGCACGCTCTACATCGCCGACACGCACAATCACCGCGTTCGGCGAGTCGATACAGGCGGCGTGATCTCGACCGCTGCGGGCGCCGCGGGCGCCTTGGACTATTCCGCAGACGGAGGCGCGGCGACGAGCGCGCAGCTGGGGCGGACGCGCCATGTGGCGAGCGACGGCCTGGGCAACCTCTACTTCTCGGACGAGGACAACCACCGGGTCCGCCGGGTCGACGCCGTCACCGGGATCATCACGACGGTCGCCGGCACGGGCGTCGCGGGCTACTCCGGCGACGGGGGCGCGGGGACCAGCGCGCAGCTCGCGGGGCCCAGGGGATTGGCGATCGATGGCCAGGGCAACCTGTACATCGCCGACGGGAACAACTGCATCCGCCGCGTCGACGCCGCCACCGGGATCATCACGACGGTCGCCGGCACCGGGACCTACGGCGTGTCCGGCGATGGAGGCCCGGCGACGAGCGCGCAGCTCGCGGGTCCGACGGGCCTCGCCGTCGACGGTGTCGGCAACCTCTACATCGCCGGCAACTACACCGTCCGGCGGGTCGACGTCGCGACGGGCATCATCGCCACCGTCGCGGGCACGGGCACGCAGGGATACTCGGGCGATGGGGGCGCGGCGACCAGCGCGGCGTTGCACACGATCCGGTACGTCGCGGTCGACGCCATCGGCACGATCTACATTCCGGACGAGCGACGCATTCGACGCGTCGACCCCGTGACAGGTGTGATCACCACCGTCGCGGGCACCGGATCCCAGGGGTTCTCCGGCGATGGAGGCCCCGCGACCAGCGCGACGCTGTGGAGTCCGGCGGGCGTGGGCCTCGACGACCTCGGAAACCTCTACATCGCCGACAACGATCGCGTTCGGCGGGTGGACGCGGTCACCGGAATCATCACCAAGGTCGCCGGCTCGGGGCCAGGCGGATCGCTGTCGGGCGGGTTCTGGGGTGACGGCGGCCCTGCCCTCGACGCGAGGTTCAACAATCCAGCCGGGGTGGCCGTCGACGACGCAGGCGACCTCTACGTCACCGACTTCAACAACTACTGCATCCGCCGCGTCGACGCCGCCACCGGCATCATCACCACGATCGCCGGCGCGATCGATCCCGACGGCATGGGGCCGCTGGCGCAGGCGCGGCTCGCCGACCCGCGTGCGCTCGTCGTCGCGCCCGCGTTCACGCTGATCGCCGGCGGCACCTCGGGCACCGTGCAGGCAATTCGCGCGACCGCCGTCGAGGTGGTCGCTGGTCGCTATCCGCACTCGCAAGCCACGGGGGCCCTCGCGCGCTTCCGCGACCAGAGCTTCGGCGCGGTCGGTGGCGTCGCGTTCGACGCGGAGGCCGGGCTCGTGTTCGTCGCCGAGTCGTCGGCGCATCGGCTCCACGTCGTGTCCGCCATCGATCCGGCGCGCGAGGACACGTGGACGATCGCGCCGCTCGCGAATGCGGCGAGCACGCCGGGGTTTGCCGACGGCGCCGCGGCGACGGCGAAGTTCCGCACTCCCACAGGCCTGCACTACGACGCGGCGACCAAGACGTTGTACGTCGCCGATGCCGGCAACCACGCGATCCGCGCGATCGATCTGTCCGCGGGCGTCGCGAGCGCGACCGTGCGCACGATCGCCGGGACACCGGAGACGCGCGGGTTCTTCGGCGACGCTGGCGCCGCGACCACCGCGCTCCTGTACCAACCGCAGGCGCTCACGCGGTGCGCGAACGGCGACCTGTTCGTGGCCGATACCGGGAATCACCGGGTGCGGCGGATCGCGGCGAGCACGGGCGTGATCACGACGGTGCTCGGCGTCGGAGTCGCGGCGTCATCGGGTGAGGGTGGGCCGGCGTCGACGTTTCCGGTCGATGCGCCGCTGGGGCTCGCGTGCGACGCGAGCGGCAACCTGCTGGTGAGCTCGACGGCGACCGTCCGCTTGCTACCCGCCGACGCCGCGGGTGTCGTCGACGGCACGGGCCCGGTACAGACGATCTACGGCGTGCCGCCGCGCGACGCGTTCCCCGAGCGGGTGACGCGATGTCTGACGGGCTTACAGGTGACGAGCACCACCACGGCGTTGGTCGCGGACTCGTGCGCGGGCATGGTCATCGAGCTGCGCCGCGAGCCTCTCTGATTCGCGGGTGGACGCTTCTTAGCCGGCGACGGCGAGCACGAACGGCAGCCGAACCGAGAGGCCGGTCGAGATCCCCGTCGCGCCCTGCTCGCTCGGGATCGCGCGGTGCGAAGCCTCGACGTAGAACCCGACGGCGACCGCACCGACGAACACGCCGAAGGCGTTGCCGCCGCCGCCGGCCTTGCCGTCGCGCGCGAACAGCTCGACCGCGAGGCGCACGGCGCCGCCGGGAACGAGCTCGTACGTGTCCGCGAGCTTGCCCTCGAGCAGCTCGCCGCGCATCGACAGCCAGGCGCGTACGTGGCCCTGCTCCAGGATCCTGCGCCCGACAGACAGGTACGCGCCAAGGAGCGAGAGCAGCCCGCGCTCCTCGGCAGGCTCGGACATGCGCGCGATCGCCGCGCCGGTCCCGCGCACGCGCAACGAGCCCACGTAGCCGGCGCCGATGTCGAACGAGGTCGGCTTCCACGCGAGCGACGCCCAGTGCATGCCAACGAGCACGTCCGTACTCGGGCCGTTCGTCGCGCCATCGACGGGAACGGTGCCCCCGACATCGATCTCCACGGGCGGGACGACGATGCCAACGGCGCCGCTCCCGGCGTGCGCGGAGCCGGTCACCGCGAGGACAGCGAGGACGATCGATGCTCGACGCATGCGGGCGCGCCGTGCAACGCGTGCGCCGACGCAAGTCACGAGAAGTACGTGCGCGCGCAGCGCGGACGGCGACGCAAACGACTCACGCTGTCACGGCGACGCGACAGTCATGCGCGTGGAGAGGCCCCTGCGTAGGCTGCGATCGCGTGCTCGACGGTGAGCTCGAGGTCGTCGAGGATCTCGGCCGTGGTGACCCATGGAAAGTGCTCCGCGACCGTCTGGGCGAGCGCGCTGCGTGCGACCCGGTAATCGGTGGCAACCAGGCAGAGGCGCACGTGCAGCGCCGGGCTCGCCAGCAGCTCGATCGTCTCGAGCGGCGTGCGAGGGGTGACGGGCGTGAAGCCGCGATCGACGAGCCGATCGACGAGCTGCGCCCGGCGTGGCTCCAGATCATCGAGGACGATCACCGTGCGCGAGCGAGCGGCGCGGACGGCCTCGGCGACCGACGCGTCGATCGAGATCTGGAGCACCGGGTCGACGCGATCGAAGGCGAGCGCGACGAACCACGTCGCATGGCGCGTCGGCGACACGCGAACGGTATGTGCGCGCAGCGTGCCCGTATCGTCCCCGAGCTGCAGCTCGACCTCGACGTCGCCGTCGGCGGGACGCGTCGCGAGGTGCAGCAGCGCGCCCGAGCACGAGAGGTTCTCGACCATGCCGTGCACCCGCGCCGTCTGGCTGTGGACGATCGCAGTGCCTCGAATCGAGACACGCATCGAACTACGTCGCTCCGCCCAGCGCTCCACCGTCTGCCCCATTTCGTTCCTCCGGGCAGCAGCATAGGCGAGCGGCACGGCGCGCGGGCGGACTTTTTCGCGGCGCGCGGAGGAACTCCGGATCAGTAGGTCAGCAGCGCGTCCAGGTGCGTGCGCTCCCACGACCGTGCTTGATCGTAGTGCGCGAACTGAGCCTCGTCGGCGAGGAACTCCTTGGAGTGGAACTCGCGGCGCCCGTTCTTGACCCGGATGTCGTGCACCTGGTGCAGCATCTCGTGAAACACGATCCACTCGACGAAGAACCTGGGAACGAACGCGCGATCGAGCGAGCGGTGGATCCGGATCAGGCGATCCTCGACCGAGTAGCTCCCCATCTTGATGCTGTTGCGGCGGCGCGGGCGGCCGGTGCGCGCGCCCCACGTGATCGCGGCCTCGATGCGGTTCTCGAAGTAGCGCGCGTTGAGCTCGTCGAAGATCAGGCGCAGATCGTGGTGCTCGCCGGCGGTGAAGATGACCTGCGCGGGGGTGCGGCGCGAGCGGCCGCGCACGTGCTCCGAGTTCGCATCGATGAAGTCGCCGAGGACGCGGGACGCGTCGGCGTCGTTGTCGGCGATGTAGCGCGCGAGAGCGCGCGTGATCACCGGGTCCGCCTCGACAAACATGTGGTGGAGCCGGACCTCGTAGCGCTTCTCGCGTGTCACCCGCCGCACCGAGATCATGGTGTAGCGGTTGTCGGTGAGCGTGACCTGCACGCGCCCCTTCGCGAGGTGCGCGCGGATGCGGCGCTCGAGACTGTCTTGCGCTTCGAGGACCTCGACCGGCGGCGACACCGTGGTCGCCTTGCGGGCCTTGCGCATCGCCTCGACGAGGGCGATCGATGCGCCGGCAGCGCGATGCTCCCCCTCGCCGGCGAGTGAAGCGCCAGCGCACGGATCAGCGCTTCGGGCGGCGGGGGTGACGGGCAACGCTTCGCTCAACGAGATCTCCTCTTATTGAAGCACATCACTAGACGCGTGGCGCGGACGCAATTCACCCGCTGCGCCGGGGTGCAGAAGACCGGGCGCCGCTACCCTCCAACCGACCGCCTCGCCAACAAGAAAATGCTAACGCGCGTCCTCGCGGTGGATCAAATTATCCACAAGCCAAGGGATCGGATCCGATCGCAACTACAGGGAAAACCAGATGTGGGCGGGGATCGCACCAGGCTCGGGTGCAGTGCGCTATCGTGCTCGTCCGATGAGCGCGTTTTTGTCGTCCAACACGCGAACCCATAGCGCCGGCGCCCTGCGTGCCTCCGATGTCGGCAAGCAGGTCGTCCTGACCGGGTGGGTGAAGACCTACCGCGATCACGGCGGGGCCGTGTTCATCGATCTGCGCGATCGCGAGGGCCTCACGCAGCTGGTGTTCGACAAGTCGTTCGATCAGCCGGCCTACGAAACGGCGGGCGCGTTGCGCTCGGAGTGGTGCATCGGCATCACCGGCGAGGTGCGCTCGCGCGGTGGCAACGTGAATCCGAAGCTGCCGACCGGCGAGATCGAGGTCTGGGTCAACGGCCTCGAGGTGTTCTCGAAGTCCGAGACGCCGCCGTTCGCGATCGAGGACGACATCGACACGAACGACTCGCTGCGGCTCAAGTATCGCTATCTCGACCTGCGACGACCGCAGCTGCAGCGCAACATGATGATGCGCTCGAAGATCACGCGCGTGACGCGTGACTACCTCGGCACGAACGGCTTCCTCGAGATGGAGACGCCGTTCATGGTGAAGTACACGCCCGGTGGCGCGCGTAACTTCCTCGTCCCGTCGCGCCTCAACCCGGGCAACTTCTACGCGCTCGCCGAGTCGCCGCAGATCTTCAAGCAGCTGCTGATGGTCGCGGGCTACGAGCGTTACTTCCAGATCGTGCGCTGCTTCCGCGACGAAGATCTCCGCAACGAGCGGCAGCCCGAGTTCACGCAGATCGACATCGAGATGTCGTTCGTGAACGAGAAGATCCTGCAGTCGATGATGGAGGGCCTCATCTCGACGCTGTGGCGCGAGGTGCTCGGCATCGAGCTCACGCTGCCGCTGCGCCGCATGACGTTCGCCGAGGCGATGGACAAGTACGGCGTCGACAAGCCGGACCTGCGGTGCGACCTCGTGCTGTGCGACGTGAGCAAGCCGTCGGGCACGAGCGGGTTCAAGATCTTCGAGAACGTCGTCGCCGGCAATGGCATCGTCAAGTGCCTGCGGATTCCCGGCGGTCCTGGCGGCCCCGCCGAGAAGCTGACGCGGTCGATGCTCGACAGCCTCACCGACTTCGCGAAGTCCTTCGGGGTGAAGGGCGTCGCGTTCGCGCGCGTGCAAGAAGGCGCCGATAATTCATACTCCTGGCAGGCGCCGTTCGCGAAGAGCTTCAGCGACGCCGCACGCGACGAGGTCAACCGCATCGCCGGCGCGGTGCCGGGCGACACGCTGATCTTCGTCGCCGAGAAGCCGAAGGTCGCGAACACGTGCCTCGGCGCGATCCGCCTGCACCTCGGCGACAAGCTCGGGCTGATCCGGAAGCACGAGTGGCAGTTCCTGTGGCTCACGGATCCTCCGCTGTTCGAGGTCGACGACGACACGAAGGAGATCGCGGCCGCGCACCACCCGTTCACCTCGCCGCGCGTCGAGGACGAGCACCTGCTCGACACCGCGCCGGAGAAGGTGCTCGCGCGCGCGTACGACCTCGTGCTCAACGGCGTCGAGCTGGGCGGTGGCTCGATCCGTATCCATCGCAGCGAGCTGCAGGCGCGCGCGTTCAAGGCGCTGCGCATCTCCGACGAGGAGCAGCGCGCGAAGTTCGGGTTCCTGCTCGACGCGTTCAAGTTCGGCCCTCCGCCCCACGGCGGCATCGCGTTCGGGCTCGATCGCCTCTCGATGCTGATGACGCGGTCCGAGTTCATGCGCGACGTGATCGCGTTCCCCAAGACGCAGAAGGGCTCGGACCTGATGACCGACTGCCCGACGACCGTATCGAAGAAGCAGCTCGACGAGCTGTTCATCCAGGTCAAGCCCGACCTGCCGGTCAAGTAGCGCGGCGCTTGCCGAGATAGACGATGTGGCGGCGACCGCCGCGGCCGATCGAGTGGGTCGTCACGTCGAAGCCGGCGGCGGTGAATCGCTTGGCGAAGGGTTCGTCGGCGTCCTCGGACCACACCGCGAGCACGCCCTTGGGAGCGAGCGCGGCGTGCGCACGGGCGAGTGCGGCGGGGCCGTAGAACGGGTCGTCCTTGCGCTGGCTCGCGGCGTTCGGGCCTTCGTACAGATCGAGGAGGATCGCGTCATACGCGCCGGGCTTCGCGGTCGCGATCGCGCGCGCGACGTCGCCGAGCTCGATGCGCACGCGCGGGTCGGCGACGGCGTCGCGGGTCGCGGCGGCGAGCGGTCCCTTGCACCACTCCACGACGACCGGGTTGAGCTCGACGACGACGACGCTCGCGCGCGGCGGAAGAACGTCGAGCGCGGCGCGCAGCGTGAACGCCATGCCGAGCCCACCGATCAACACGCGCGGCGCGGTGGTGAGCGTCGCCAGGTGCGAGAGGCCGAGACGCGAGAGCTCCTCCTCGGAGCTCCGCGAGTAGCTGTTCATCAGGACGCGTCCACCGACGACGATGAGGAAATCGCTGTCGCCGCGCTGGCGCAGCTCGAGCGGGCCCTCGGCGGTCGATACGGTCGCGAGCGTGGTCCAGGGACGGGTCACGCCGCGACCATAGCGCTACGGACAGGCGGCCGCGGTGCCGCGGGTGGACACGATCGAAGTCGTCGAGGGCGACGTGGTCGATCGTGCGTGGTCACGCTGACATCGCGGGCGTGATCGTCTCGGACATGCGAACGCCGCGTCTCAGGAGCTCGATCGTCGCCGGCGTCCCGGCGGGCCAGCTGCGCAGCGCGCGGTGGATCACGAGCGGCTCCCGATCGTGACCGACGGCTCGTGGCGCGCGCCGGCGCGATACAGCACGACCTTCACCGTCGCGCCCGGGCGTTCGCCGAGCGCGTGGCGCAAGCTGTCGGGGCCCGTGATCGCGACGCCGTCCACCTCGACCAGCAAGTCGCCGACGGTGATGCCCGCGGTCGCCGCGGGGCCCGCGTCCTCGACGCTGGCGACCAGCGCCGCGCGATCGCGGCCGATGGTCTGCGCGAGCGGCGCGGGCAACGACGCCGGATAGGCGCCGACGCCGAGGTAGCCGCGGCGCACGCCGCCGTGCGCGAGCAGCTCGTCGACGACGCGCGCGAGCGTGACGGTCGGGATCGCGAGATCGCTGCCTCGCAACAGGGTGCGCGTGTTCATGCCGATGACCTTGCCGTCGGGGTCGATCAGCGGCCCGCCCGCGAACCCGCGCGGGATCGCGCGATCCGACTCGATGTAGCGATCGAGCGTGCCGCCCCACGGGGTCTTGAGCTCGGGGCCGAGCACGCCGATCGCGCGTAGCGAGGCGCGGGCCGTGCGCCCCGGGCGGCCGATCGCGAGCGCGAGATTGCCGACGCCGAGCACCTCGAGCTCGCGGAACGTCGCGGGCGAGAGGCCGCCGC
>DATLHR010000424.1:0-2064 GCA_035539815.1 Kofleriaceae bacterium | reverse complement strand
CGTCTGCTCGAATGGAGCCCGTCGGTCCCCGACGTGCCCGATCGTAGCGACGCCGGCGACACGCGCGATCGCCGCGGCGCCGCGGCGGCGATCGCGGAGATGGGGATCGCGCCAGCCATCGGCGTGACCGCCGCGATCGCGACGTTGGCATGGTCGCCCGGCGCGCTCGCGGCTGCCGCTCCGATCCTGGTGCTATGGATCGCTTCGCCGCTGATCGCGGAATGGATCAGCCGGCCGCTCGTCCCGCCCGCGGTACGGCTCACCGCGGACCAGACGCGTTTCCTGCGCAAGCTCGCCCGACGGACCTGGGCGTTCTTCGAATCCTTCGTCGGCGACGAGGACCAATGGCTTCCGCCGGACAACTTCCAGGAGCATCCGGCGCCGACCGTCGCGCATCGCACGTCCCCCACGAACATGGGGCTCGCGCTGCTCGCGAACCTGACGGCCTTCGATTTCGGCTTCATCCCGGCCGGGCAACTCGTCGAGCGCACGGCGAACACGCTGCGCACGATGGACTCGATGGAGCGGTACGAAGGCCATTTCTACAACTGGTACGACACGCGGACGCTGAAGCCGTTGACGCCGCTCTATGTGTCGGCGGTGGACAGCGGGAACCTCGCCGGCCACCTGTTGACGTTGCGGCCGGGCCTCATCGCGCTCGCCGACGACCGCATCGTGGTGCCGCGGTGGTTCGACGGCCTCGCCGACACGGTGCACTCGCTCGCCGACGCTCTCGTCGGACCGGTTCCTCCGCCGCTTGCCCGCGTGCAGCAGGAACTGGACGCGGCGAGCGCGTCGCCACCGACGACGATCGCCGCGGCACGGCAGCGGCTCGACCGCCTCGACGCGGGCATCGCCGAGGTCGCGGCCCATGTCGCAGGGCACCCCGCCTCGGACCCGTCGGTCGCCGCGCGAAGCGCCGGCGACGCCGCGTTCTGGGCGGACGCCCTCGTTCGGCAGTGCCGCGTCCTGCGCGAGGAGCTCGCGTTCCTGGCACCGTGGAGCGTGTCGCCGGACGACGGTGGCGATCCATGGGATGCGCTCGGCATTCCTACGTTACGTGAGCTCGCGGCGCTCGACCCGGGACGCCATCCGGCACTGGACCGCCTGCGCACCCTGGGAGACCCGGCGCGACTCGACGAGTGGACGCGGCTCGCCGCGGTTGCGCGGGACCGCGCCGCCGACCGGCTCGCGGAAATCGATCGCCTCGCGCAGTCCTGCGAGGCGTTGGCGCGGATGGAATACGACTTCCTCTACGACGGCGCGCGCCACCTGTTCGCCATCGGCTACAACGTCGGCGAGCGACGGCGCGACGCGAGCTACTACGACCTGCTCGCGTCCGAAGCGCGATTCGCGAGCTTCGTCGCGATCGCCCAGGGACGGGTGCCGCAGGAGAACTGGTTCGCGCTCGGGCGGCTGCTCACGACCGCCGCCGGCGACACGGTGCTCCTGTCGTGGAGCGGCTCGATGTTCGAATACCTGATGCCGCTTCTGGTGATGCCGAGCTACGACGACACCTTGCTCGATCGCACCTGCCGCGTCACGGTGGAGCGCCAGATCGCCTACGGGAAGCAGCGCGGCGTGCCCTGGGGCGTCTCGGAATGCGGCTACAACGCCGTCGACGCCGGCCTCAATTACCAGTACCGCGCGTTCGGCGTGCCGGGTCTTGGCCTGAAGCGCGGGCTCGCCGAGGACCTCGTCATCGCCCCGTATGCGTCCGCGCTCGCGCTCATGGTAGCCCCCGAGGCCGCGTGCCAGAACCTGCAGCGGCTCGCCGCCGACGGACTCGCTGGCCGCTTCGGGCTCTACGAGGCGATCGACTTCACCGCCGCACGCGTGCCGCGCGGGCAGGCCAGTGCGGTCGTGCGCTCGTTCATGGCGCACCACCAGGGCATGATCCTGCTCTCGCTCGCGCACCTCTTGCTCTCGCGTCCGCTGCAGCGGCGCTTCGAGTCGGACCCGCAGTTCCGGGCCACGCTGCTGCTGCTGCAGGAGCGCATCCCCCGCGCCGCGGGCGTCTTCTCGCACCCGGCCGAGCTCTCGGCGATCCGCGAGACCGCGGGC
>DATLHR010000423.1:0-11748 GCA_035539815.1 Kofleriaceae bacterium | reverse complement strand
CCGCCGAGGAGAAGGCCGCGGCCGCTGCCGAGAAGGCCGCTGCGAAGGCCGCGTCGAAGAAGTCGTCGTCGAAGAAGTCGTCGTCGAGCAAGAAGTCGTCGTCGGGCGGCGGCCTCGCCGACCCGTTCGCCGACACCCCCGCGCCGAAGAAGCCGGCGGCCAAGCCCGCGAAGCCGTCGGGCGGCATCGTCGACCCGTTCTGAGCCCCGCGCAACGCGCGTTGGGCGGCCGGATCTCGCGATCCGGCCGTTGTCGTTTTCGGGGCTCCTTGTCGTCGAGGAGAGCCAGGTCACGCCGAGTGCGAAACAGTCATTGCATTGGCTTGGCCACGTGAGATAAGTACCCGCTGCTGCGTGGTCCTCCGGACCCGCAGGCTGGAGGTCACGTGACTCGTTCCATCCTCGCACTCGCGATCGCCATTGCGGTCAGCGCCCCGATGGCGGCGCTCGCACAAGACAAGCCCACGCCCGCGCAGATCGAGAAGGCCAAGAAGGCCTTCGGCGAGGGTAAGAAGTTCTTCGATCAGGGCGACTTCCCCGAGGCCGTCGCCAAGTTCAAGGAGAGCTACAACCTCTCGAAGAACCCGGTGCTGCTCTACAACATCGGGTTCGCGAACGAGAAGGCCGGGCAGGACGACATCGCGCTGTTCTACTACCGCAAGTTCCTCACCGACGCGCCGGCCGATGCCGCGCAGCGCCCCGAGGTGACGGAGCGCGTGAAGGAGCTCGAGAAGAAGTTCCAGGGCGGTTCCTCGTCCTCGACCGAGCCGGTGAAGACCGAGCCGGTGAAGACCGAGCCCGTGAAGACCGAGCCCGCGAAGCCGATCAAGATCAAGCCGGCGGGGACGTACACCGAGGCCGACGTCCAGCATCAGGTCGTCGAAGTCGCGCCGCCGAAGAAGGCGCTCGACGTCACCGCGTTCGTGCCCGAGGACTCGGGCTTCGAGGTGACGCTCTACTTCCGCACCGCCGGCGAGGGCAAGTTCACCGCCAAGGTGATGAGGTGGCGCTACAAGGAGCTCGTCGCGCGCATCCCGCCCGAGAAGATGATCGGCGACTCGGTGCAGTACTACGTCGAGGTCAAGGACACGACCGGCGCGGTGATCGCGCGCAAGGGCAAGTCGACGAGCCCGAACCTCGTCACGCTCGAGGTGGGCGCGCCGGAGCGCTTCTATCCCGACTTCAGCGATGACGGCACCGTGGCGACGCCCGCGGAGACCCAGCGCAACGACACCGACGAGGATCCGCTCAACAAGAACAAGAACCCGGACAAGGATCCGGACGAGGTCATCGGCACCGGTCCGGTGACCACCCCGGGCGGTGGCGGCGGCATCACCGATCCGTCGACGAAGAAGTTCTCGTACATGAAGTGGGGCGCGACCGGCACCGCCGCCGTCATGGTCGGCCTCTCGGTCACTTTCTATCTCAAGGCCGGCGCCAACGCCCGCGCGCTCGAGGACGACTGCCCGGATCCGGGCTGCCAGGTCACGTGGGACTCCTACGCGCGCGGCGTCTACGACAACGGCAAGACGTTCCAGACCGTGTCGCGCGTGACCGGCGTGATCGGCATCGCGGCGGCCGGTGTCGCCGGGTACTGGTGGTACAAGTCGCTCAAGTCGAACAAGGAGTCGTCGGCCCCCAAGGCGGCCGCGCCCAAGCACGACGAGCTGTCGTGGAAGGTGGCGCCGGTGCTGCCGGTGTCGAGCGAAGGCTTCACGGGCGCCGCGGCGTCGATCGATTTCTAAGAGGATCTCATGCGTAGCTTTTCGCTTCTGTTCGTCGCCGCGCTCGCCGCTTGCTCGCCGTTCGATCCCGACCTCGGGGGCACCACGTACAAGTGCGGCAACGAGGAGCCCAAGTGCCCCGACGGCTACTCCTGCCAGATGGTCGGCCCCGACATGCGCTGCGTGAGCGACGAGGGCCCCGGCCCCGACGGCCAGACCGGCGGCTTCCAGTGCCAGGACGACAGCAACCTCGAGACGAAGGTCGGCACGAACAACAACTCGACCGCGACCGCGACTCCGCTGCCTGGCGCGAACCCGCTGACGCTCGGCTCGCTCGCGATCTGCCCCGAGGGCGACCGCGATACGTACATGCTGCAGGTCACCATCGCGATGTCGAACGTCGAGGCGATCGCGATGTGGGAGAGCGGCATGCCGATCTCGATCTCGATCCTCAACGGCGGCGGCACCACGATCAACACCGGAACCGCCATGGGCGCGAACGCCAACCGCGCGTATGCCGCGAACCTCCCGGTCGGGACGTACTACGTCCAGACGTTCGCGGCGTCGAACGTCAAGAACAACTACTCGATCAAGGTCACGACCAGCCAGTAGCCGTCGCGGCGGTCCGGCGCGCATCGAAGGCCTCGCGCGCGATCGAGAGCGCGGCCTCGGCGTAATCGCCGCGCTCCCAGCACGCGTGCAGCTCGAGCAAGCCCCAGCTCTGCCGGGGCGCGCAGCACCGCCGAATGGCGGTGCGAGGTAGATGCCGCAACAGAGCGATCTCCTTGGCTTCAGCGTAGGTCGTGGCACGGCGCCGGGCTCGATTGGCCCGCCGAGACCCGAGACGCACGACGGTCCCGCTTATTGCTGTCGAAGTCTGGACGAGTTATCGTTGCGAAACCTGTGGTTTTTTCTTCCGGGGAGACAGGCGAATGAGCCGTATTGGTGAGTTGCTCGTCCGCGAGAAGATGCTCTCGCTCCAGCAGCTGCAACAGGCGCAGGACGAAGCCAAGCGGACGGGCAAGCGCCTCGGCGCGACCTTGTCGAAGCTCGGCTACGTCAAGGATCAAGACCTGACGCAGTTCGTCGCCCGGCAGTACAGCCTGCCCTCGATCAACCTCTCGGACATCGAGATCGATCCGGCGGTGCTGAAGCTGATCCCGCGCGAGATCTGCGAGAAGCATCAGGTCATCCCGATCCGCCGCAACGGCCCGACGCTCGTCGTGGCGATGGCGGACCCGTCGAACATCTACGCGATCGACGAGCTCAAGTTCCTCACCCAGTACAACATCGATCCCGTCGTCGCCTCGGAGGCGTCGGTCGAGCAAGCGCTCGGCCGCTACTACGACAAGGGCCCCGACCTCGGCCAGATGATGGACGAGTTCGACTCCGAGAACGTCGACTACGCCGCAGCGGGCGACGACTCGGTCAACGTCGTCGATCTCGAGAACCAGGCCGGCGAGGCGCCCGTCGTCAAGCTGTGTAACGCGATCCTGCTGTCGGCGATCAAGAAGAAGGCGTCGGACATCCACGTCGAGCCGTACGAGAAGAGCTTCCGGGTGCGGTTCCGCCTCGACGGCATCCTCCAGGAGGAGATGCGTCCGCCGCTCAAGCTGCGCAACGCGATCACGAGCCGCCTCAAGATCATGGCCTCGCTCGACATCGCCGAGCGCCGCCTGCCGCAGGACGGCCGCATCAAGCTCAAGATCGGCACCAACCGCGAGATGGACTTCCGCGTGTCGGTGTTGCCGACGCTGTTCGGCGAGAAGATCGTCATGCGTCTCCTCGACAAGTCGAACCTCCAGCTCGACATGACGAGGCTGGGCTTCGATATCAAGCCGCTCGAGGACTTCAAGGCCGCGATCAAGAAGCCGTACGGCATGGTGCTCGTCACCGGTCCCACCGGGTCCGGTAAGACGACGACGCTGTACTCGGCGCTGTCCGAGCTCAACACGATCGACACCAACATCTCGACCGCCGAGGATCCCGTCGAGTTCAACCTGCACGGCATCAACCAGGTGCAGATGCACGAGGACATCGGGCTCAACTTCGCCGCGGCGCTGCGCGCGTTCCTCCGCCAGGACCCGAACATCATCATGGTCGGCGAGATTCGTGACTTCGAGACCGCCGAGATCGGCGTGAAGGCCGCGCTCACGGGCCACCTCGTGCTCTCGACGCTGCACACCAACGACGCGCCGTCGACGGTGTCGCGTCTCCTCAACATGGGCATCGAGCCGTTCCTCGTGACCGCGTCGGTCAATCTGGTGCTCGCCCAGCGCCTCGCGCGCCGCATCTGCGCCAACTGCACCGTGCAGGACGAGAAGCACCCCGAAGCGCTCGCGCGCATGGGCATGACCGAGGAGCAGATCCGCACCGCCAAGATCATGAAGGGCAAGGGCTGCGGCACCTGCAACAACACCGGCTACAAGGGGCGCGTCGCGCTCTACGAGGTCATGCCGTTCACGGATCCGCTCAAGGAGCTGGTGCTCCAGGGCGCCTCGGCCGCCGAGATCAAGACCGAGATGATCCGGGGCGGCGTCCAGAGTTTGCGCATGGCGGGAATCCAGAAGATCCTCGAAGGCGTGACGACTCCAGAAGAGGTGCTTCGCACCACGGTCGAGGATTGAGCGCGTGGCGCTGACACTCCAGGCCTTGCTCAAGGCCATGACGGACAAGGGGGCCTCGGACCTCCACATCACCGCCGGCTCGCCGCCGCGCCTCCGCATCGACGGCGATCTCGTCAAGCTGCAGACCGAGCCGCTGACGCCGATCGACACCAAGACGCTCTGCTACTCGGTGATGAACGACGCGCAGAAGCTGCGGTACGAGGAAGACCTCGAGCTCGACTTCTCGTTCGGCATCCGCGGCATGGCCCGGTTCCGCGCCAACGTGTACATGCAGCAGGCGTGCGTCGCCGGCGCGTTCCGCGTGGTGCCGTACCAGATCATCCCGCTCGAGGACCTCGGGATGCCGCCGGTGGTCACCGAGCTGTGCGACAAGCCGCGCGGGCTCGTGCTGGTGACCGGCCCGACGGGCTCGGGCAAGTCGACGACTCTCGCGTCGATGATCGACCGCATCAACACGCGGCTCAAAGGTCACATCGTCACCGTCGAGGACCCGATCGAGTTCCAGCACAGCCACAAGGGCTGCCTGGTCAACCAGCGCGAGATCGGGCGCGACTCGCAGTCGTTCAAGCGCGCGCTCAAGTACATCCTGCGCCAGGACCCCGACGTGGTGCTGATCGGCGAGATGCGTGACCTCGAGACCGTCGAGGCCGCGCTCACGATCGCGGAGACCGGTCACCTCGCGTTCGGCACGCTGCACACGAACAACGCGATCCAGAGCATCAACCGCATCATCGACGTGTTCCCGTCGCACCAGCAGAGCCAGGTGCGCGCGGTGCTGTCGTTCGTGCTCGAGGGCGTGATCACGCAGACGCTGATCCCGAAGGCGAACGGCGGTGGCCGCGCGCTCGCCACCGAGGTGATGGTGCCGAACGCCGCGATCCGGAACCTCATCCGCGAGGACAAGCTGCATCAGATCTATTCGCAGATGCAGATCGGGCAGTCGAAGTTCGGCATGCAGACGCTGAACCAGTCGCTGTGCGACCTTTACCTCCGGAAGGTGATCTCGCTCGACGAAGCCCTGGGCCACTCGAGCGAGCTCGACGAGCTCAAGACGATGATCCTCAACGGGGGCGGATCGCTGGGGAGCGTGGCAGCCCCGACGAACATGTCTCCACGACGCTGAAGGGCAACGATGGCCAAGTTCCAATGGGAAGCAGCGACGCGCTCCGGCGAGACGCGCAAGGGCGTCATGGAAGCCGACACCGCGGAGGTCGTCGAGTCGCGTCTTCGCAACGACGGGATGACCGTCCAGCGGGTGAAGAAGCAGCCCAAGGAAATCCATATCACCATCGGGTCGGGCGTCTCGTCGAAGGATCTGCAGATCTTCACGCGCCAGCTCGCGACGATGATCGATGCCGGTCTGCCGCTGGTGCAGTGCCTCGACATCCTCTCGAACCAGACGCCGAACAAGATCTTCGCGCGCATCCTGTCGCAGGTGAAGGCGTCCGTCGAACAGGGCGCGACGTTCAGCGAGTCGCTCCGCAAGCACCCCAAGGTGTTCGACGACCTCTACATCAACCTCGTCGCCGCCGGCGAAGTGGGCGGCATCCTCGACGCGATCTTGAACCGACTCGCGGTCTACATCGAGAAGGCCGTCAAGCTGAAGGGTCAGATCAAGAGCGCGATGTTCTACCCGATCGGCATCCTGGTCGTCGCGATCGCGGTGATCGCGATCATGCTGATCAAGGTCATCCCGACGTTCGAGGACATGTACCGGAACATGGGCAACTCGGAGCTGCCCGGGCCGACCCAGGTCGTGATCCGCATGTCGCACGGCTTCGTCGACCACTGGTACGTGTACGTCGGCTCGCTGGTCGGCGCGATCGTGCTGACCGTGATGGCGCGACGCACCGAGAAGGGCAAAGAGGCGTTCGACCGCATGTTGTTGCGGTTACCGGTGATCGGGCCGACGCTGCGCAAGATCGTGGTCGCGCGGTTCACGCGCACGCTGGGCACGCTGCTGTCGTCGGGCGTGCCGATCCTCGACGCTCTCGACATCTGCGCGCGCACCGCGGGTAACAAGGTCGTGATGAACGGCATCATGACCGCGCGCTCGAAGATCGCGGAAGGTCACGACATGGCGGGCCCGCTCGCCGAGTCCAAGGTGTTCCCGAGCATGGTCGTGCAGATGATCGGCGTCGGCGAACAGACCGGCGCCATGGATCAGATGCTGACCAAGATCGCCGACTTCTACGAGGAAGAGGTCGACGCCGCCGTCGCCGCCATGACCTCGCTGATCGAGCCGATCATGATGGCGTTCCTCGGCGTCGTCGTCGGCGGTCTGATCATCGCGATGTACCTGCCGATCTTCAATCTCGCAGGGAACATCAACTGACTCCTGGCCACTAGCGAGCGTACGTGTCGACGATCCCGGTCCCCACGGTGCGCCGCGACTCGGCAGCACCGTCGCCGGGCGATTCGCTCGTCGGGCCGCCCGCGGCGGTCGCGAGTGACCTGCGCCGCCGCGTGACGCGCCTGCTGCTGCTGCGCACGCTCGTCGTGACGGTGGTGCTCGGGCTCAGCGTGTGGATCTCGATCGCCTCGCAGCCGTCGCGCGGCGCGGCGTGGGTGCAGTCGGGGATCATCACGGCGACGTATCTATCGTCGATCGTGTTCGGCGTGATGCTGCGCCGCGGAGTGGCCCCGCGGCGGGTCGGGCGGCCGATGCACGCGGCCGACCTGACGGTGACGTCGCTGCTCGTCTACGTCACCGGCGGGGCGCAGAGCCCGTACATGTTCCTCTACGCGCTCTCGATCGTCTCGGCAGGCGCGCTGTCCTATCGCCGCGGTGCGGTCGTGGTGGCACTCGCGTCGATCGCGGCGGCGACGCTGACGTCGGTGCTCGCCTGGTTCCACGCGATCGAGCTGCCGATGTCGAGCCAGGCGACGCCCTGGCAACAATCGGGGGTCGAGCTCGTGCGCACCCTCGGCATCACGTACGCGGCGCTGATCGGCGTCGGTGCGCTCGCGTACATCTTCGGCGATCAGCTGCAGCGCGGCGCCGAGACGCTGGCGACCACGCGCAAGGCCGCGGCGGACCTCTACACGGTGCACCAGGACATCGTGCGCTCGCTCGGCTCGGGGCTGATCACCATCGCAGCCGACGGCACGGTGCTCACGGCGAACCTCGCCGCGGGCGACATCCTGCGGCGCCTGCCGGGCGTGATGATCAATCGCAGGATCGACGAGGTCATGCCCGGGCTGACCGCGCTGATGGCCGGCGGTGGTGGAGACCTGCGGCGCGCGGATCTGACGGTCTCGACGAGCGCGGGTGATCTCACGATCGGCGTCACCGTGTCCCCGCTACGCGACGTACGCGACGAGGTGATCGGGCGCGTGATCAACTTCCAGGATCTCACGGAGCTGCGCCGTCTCGAGCAGGCGAGCCGTCACGCGGATCGCCTGGTCACCGTCGGGCAGCTCGCGGCCGGCATCGCGCACGAGATCCGCAATCCGCTCGCATCGATCTCGGGATCGATCGAGCTGCTCAAGTCGGGGCCGCAAGCGTCGGAGGAAGACCAGGCCCTGATGGCGATCGTGCACCGCGAGGTGCAGCGGCTCAACGTGCTGATCGGCGACCTGCTCGACTACGCGAACCCGCGCCCGCGGCAAGCGGTGGACTTCGACCTCGGCGCACTCGTCGAGGAGACGCTGCGTGTCGCGCGCGGCGATCAAGCGTTCGCCGCCGTCGAGGTGATCGCCGATGTCGACAAGCCGCTGCGCATCCACGCCGATCCGGCGAAGCTGCGGCAGGTGGTGTGGAACCTGTTGCGCAACGCCGCGCAGGCCGGCGGCACGCAGGTGCGGATCACGGCGCGCGACGATGCGGGCGGTGCGACGATCACGATCGCCGACGACGGCGCGGGGATTCCGCCCGAGCGTGTCGCGCACATCTTCGACCCGTTCTTCACGACGAAGAGCAAGGGCACGGGCTTGGGCCTCGCGACCTGTCATGCGGTGATCACGGAGCATGGCGGCCGGATCGAGGTCGAGAGCGTCGTCGGGAAGGGGACGAAGATGGTGGTTCGGCTGCCGAGAGAGAGCTAGGCTAGCGGCGGTGAACTGCCCGCTCTGCAGCCAGGCCCTCGAAGGGGGCGAGCTGGTGATGGTCTGCTACCCGTGCCACAAGGGACTGGGCGGCGGGCTCGACGTGAACGCGACCGGCGAGTTCCGCGTGCCGACGGCGGCCGAGCTCGCCGAGCACACTGGCGAGTCGGGCGCCCCGGGGCCGCGCCCGACGACGACCAACGTCTGCTCGTGGTGCGGCAAGCTCGAGCATCAGGTCCGCAAGCTGCTGGGCCGCGGGTCCGCCGCGCTGTGCGACGAGTGCGTCGCGCTCGCCAGCGACATCATGGAAGCCGAGCTCGGATCGAACTGGCGCTGAGCGTCAGGACGCCGGCGGGGGATCGAACGCCACGCGCGTAGAATGCGCCGGATCGCGACGCCAGCTGCGACACATCATTTTGCCGCCCGAAGCTAGGCCCAACCCTTGTATGGTGCGCGCCCATGAAGGCACAGGGTTGGCGCACGTTCTCGTTCTCGTTCGCGATCGCGCTCGCGGGCTGCGGTGGTGATGACGGTGGTCCCAGCTCCCCGCAGCCGGATGCACCCCCGGTCGGTGTCTCGGTGCCGCTCACGATGTCCGGCGAGCCCGTCGTGTTCGCGTACCGCGATGAGGACGCGACCGAGTGGCAGGATATCCCGCTATCGCCCGACGACGTGTACCTGCTGAGGGTGCATGGGCCCTTCGAGGTGCTCGCCCTGTGCGGCGAGCCTGGCGACTACCAGCTGAGCGTCAAGCTGGCCACGCCCGCCGACGATGACCTCTCGATGTTCTGCTTCAGCTCGGGCGGATCGACGCAGCCCGGACCGGAGAAGACGCTGACCGGGACGATGGCGCAGCCAGGTTCCGTGTCGATCGACGGTCGCTCGGACCAGGGGAATACCGGGCCGTGGTCCTTCGAGATCGCGGTCCCCGAGGACGCGACGACGGGGGATCTGTTCGCGTACAACACGGCACGCGTCCTGGTGCGCCGCGAGCTCGACCTCGCGGCGGCGATCGCGCCGGTCGACCTCGCCGATGGCATGGACTTCATGACGCGCGGCGTGATCGTCGACGGCCCCGAGGCCGACGAAGAGCTGATGACCGACATGTTCTACTTCACCGCGGGCGGCTCGATGTCGCTCAGCGCGGCGGGGACCACCATCCGCTCGATGCCGGACGCGCTGACCCAGCCGACGGACTTCGACTACGCGTACGTGAGCGCGACGTCGCCGCAGACGTACCGGTTCCATGTCGTCGAGTCCGAGGACCGGATCCAGCTGCTGCCGCGCCTGTCGGGCATGACGTTCGATGGGACGTCCGTGACCTGGGGGGCGTTGCCGGCCGGTGGCTTCGAGCTGGAGCTGACCCTGTACGCGGGCGCGAGCTCGGTGAACGTGAGCGCGGAACCCGGCTGGTACACGGGGCGCACGACCCTGGCGCTCCCGGCCGACCTGCCCGAGCTCCCGGACGGCGCGCTCCCCAAGGTCTCGGACATCCTCTATCGCAGCGCCTCCGTGTCGTCGAGCGACGGCCGGGCGTTCTCGTCGTACAGCCCGGTCGCGAACCTCCCGCTGCGCCGGCTCGAGGCCGCTCGCCAGCGACGGGTCGCAACGGCAACGGCCCGCCACGGCGGCCCCTCCCGGTAGGGTGCCGGGCAAACTGCGCGATTGACGCCGTAAATCGCGCCCCGTAACGTCCGCCGCAATGACGGTCCGTACGGTCATTGTTGCCGCCGCACTCGGTGCGTTGCTGCTCGCGCAGGCGCCGGTCGCCGCGAGCCCGGGCCCAGGTGATGGACCGCTGCCGCCGGGCGTGGCGCTGCCACCGGTGCCCGCGAAGCCGGGTGCCTCGGCCGTGACGTTCGACCGCCCGCCGGTGACGCGCGTCGTGCCGGGCCGGCGCAATGCCCGCGCCGAGGTGGGCGCGCTGCGCGGCAAGACGATCTACCTGTCGGCCGGCCACGGCTACTACTACGACACCGGACTCGCCGCCTGGACCACACAGCGCGGCAACACGCACGCCCTCGTCGAGGACTTCATCACGATCGAGACCGTCTCCGGCTACCTGATCCCGTACCTGCAGGCGATGGGCGCCTACGTGGTGCCGCTCCGCGAGTCGGACCTCACCCCCGAGTCGGTCGTGGTCGACGATGCGGAGGTCACCGTCGAGGGCACGATCGAGGAGCGGGCGGACACGGCGGGCTGGGGCCCGCTGCCGGTGCCGTACACGGGGAGCGAGAACGCGTTCGCGCTCGGGCGCGCGCGCGCGATGACGTCGTCGACGACGGAGACCGGGCGCGTCGTGTACCCGACGGAGGTCGCGGTCTCGGGCTACTACAACGTCTACGCGTCGTACGTGCAGGGTGCGGATCGCGCGAGCGATGCACACGTCATCGTGCGACACGCGGGCGGCGAGTCTCACCTGCTCCTCGATCAGCGGAGGCACGGCGGCACGTGGGTGCTGCTCGGACGCTGGTACTTCGAGGCCGGCGCGCCCGTCGAGCGCTCGTCGTTCGTCGTCACCAACGAGAGCAGCGAAACCGGCAAGACGATCTCGTTCGATGCGGTGCGCCTGGGCGGCGGCATGGCGCCGCACGTGCGCGGCGGCACGTCGACGCAGCGTCCGGCGTTCGAGTCCGCGGCGCGCTACGCGACGCAGCTGCTCGGCGCGCCGATGTCGGTGTACGGGCCGACGGGTGACGAGCGACAGGACGACGTCGGCGGGCGCCCGCGGTTCGCGGCGTGGGAGCACGAGGCCGGCGAGGACGCGGTGTTCATCTCGGTGCACACGAACGCGCCGTCGCCGAGCCGCGGCACGATGACCATCGCGTACGGCCCGACGTACCCGTGCTGTGGGCCGCTGTCGCAGTTCTCGGGGACGCCCGGGTCGCTCGAGCTGTTGCACGCGGTGCACGACGAGGTGATGGGCGACCTGCGCGGCGCCTGGGATCCGGGCTGGGTCGACTCCGGCAAGGTGACCGCACAGCTCGGCGAGCTGCGGCCGAGCAGCAACAACGAGATGCCGTCGATCCTGGTCGAGATCGCGTTCCACGACACGGCGGCCGATGCCGAGGCGCTGCGCGATCCGCGCTACCGGCGCATCACCGCCCGCGCGATCGCCGAGGGCGCCGCGAAGTACTTCGCGGCCAAGGACGGCACGTCGCTCGTGCTGCCGCCGGAGCCGGTGACCAACCTGCGGGTCGAGAATGCCGGGGATGGCTCGCTGCGCGTCACGTGGAGCCCGCCGGCCACCGACCCGACCGGCGGCGATGCGCCGACCGCGTATCGGGTGCACGTCTCCGACAACGGCTACGGCTTCGACGACGGCGTCGAGGTCGATGGCGAGTCGTACAC
>DATLHR010000422.1:0-4736 GCA_035539815.1 Kofleriaceae bacterium | reverse complement strand
CGGTGCGCTCGGTCGCGTGCTCGGCGTGGGCTCGGGTGGCGGCGGCGCGAGCGGTGTCGACCTCGGTGGCATTGTCGGAGGTGGCTTCGGCGGCGGGATCGCGGGCAACGGTGGCGGTGCGCTCGGGGCGCTCGGCGCGCTCGGGGGCCTGGCCTCGGGCGGCTCGCTCGGTCCCGTTTCGTTCAGCCGCGATGGCGTCACCCTCAGCCGAGAGTTCGGCTCGATCGAAGGCTCGGTCACGCTGGGGCCCGACGGTGTCTCGCTCGATGCGTCGCGCGATGTCGGCAGCGGCGTCACCGGCACGCTCGGCGTGACGATGGGATCCGACGGGCCCTCGGTGCACGGCGAGCTGTCGCGCGAGACCGCGCTCGGTACGCTCACCGGTGGCATCGAGATGGGCAGCGGCGGTCCGTCGCTGTACGGCGAGATCGACAATGCGCTCGGCACCGGGAGCGTGTCCGTCGATGGCGAGGGCGTGTCCGGCGAGGTCAGCGGGCCGCTGTCGCGCGCGATGTCGCTAGCACGCGCGGCGTTCGGCGGACGCAGCACGATCGATGCGCTCGCCGGTGGTGACGTCGAGCCCGCCGAGCTCGAGACCAGCGATGTCGATTCCGAGTCGGGCGACCCCGAGTCGGGCGATGGTCTCGGCACCGCCGAGCACGACGATCCGGGCGGCGGACTCGAGGAGGCGAGTGGACAGCAGACCGCGCTGCTGCAGTCGGCGCCGGGTGGGCGCCAGGGAAGCGGACGTCGCTTCGACAGTGCACGCGCGGTCCGCACCGCTCGCAGCGACAATGCCCGCGCCGGCTATTGCGCGAAGGGCGTCGCGAACGTGCTCACGGCGCAGGGCTTCCCGGTCTCGCGCGGCAACGCCACGAACTGGTGGCGCTCGCTGCCGGCGCTCGGCTGGACTCGGCTCGAGGGCGCGACGCCGACCAGCGCACCCGAGGGCGCGGTGCTCGTGTTCACGAACAATCAGCAGGCAGGGCGACGCGTGACGCGGCGCCGCGGCGGCCAGCTCTACGGTCACGTCGAGATCGTCGCTCTCGTCGGCGGGCGACGCGTCTACATCTCGGATGCCGTGCGCAACAACTGGGGCGGCACGGTCCCGCAGAACTTCCGGGGCGCGTACGTCTACGGGCGCCCCGCAGCGGCGAGCGGTCCGGTGCTCACGGCGTCGAACGATCAGGACGCGAACAACGATGTCCATCGCGACTCCGGCGAGGGGCTCGGCACGGCCGAGCACGACGATGTTAGTGGCGGGCTCGAGGGGGCGAGTGGACCGCAGCTCGCGCTGCTGCAGTCCGCCCCGTCTTCGCGCCAACGCGGACGCGCCTTCGATACGGCACGCGCGGTCCGCACCGCTCGCAGCGACAATGCCCGCGCCGGCTATTGCGCGAAGGGCGTCGCGAACGTGCTCTCGGCGCAGGGCTTCCCGGTCACGCGCGGTGACGCGACGAACTGGTGGCGCACGCTTCCGGCGCTCGGCTGGACCCTCCTCGAAGGCGTGACGCCGACCAGCGCGCCCGAGGGCGCCGTCCTCGTGTTCACGAACAATCGCCAGGCGGGCCGGCGCGTGACGCGGCGCCGCGGCGGCCAGCTCTACGGTCACGTCGAGATCGTCGGTGTCGTCGGCGGACGGCGTGTCTACATCTCGGACGCGGTCCGCAACAACTGGGGCGGCACGGTCCCGCAGAACTTCCGCGGCGCCTTTGTCTACGGGAGTCCGGCCCCGACGAGCGGGCAGGTGCTGACCGCGTCGAACCAGCACGACGGGCACCGCGATGTCGACGTCGACTCCGGTGAGGGGCTCGGCACGGCCGAGCACGACGATGTGAGTGGCGGGCTCGAGGAAGCTGCGCGCGGCCAGCAGCTCGCGCTGCTGCAGTCCTCGCCGTCGTCGCGCCAACGCGGACGCACCTTCGATACGGCGCGAGCGATCCGCACGGCGCGCAGCGATAACGCAGGCGCGGGCTACTGCGCCAAGGGCGCCGCGAACGTGCTCTCGGCGCAAGGCTTCCCGGTTTCGCGCGGGAACGCGACGACCTGGTGGCGCACGCTGCCGGCGCTCGGCTGGACTCGCCTCGAGGGCGCGACGCCGACCAGCGCGCCCGAGGGCGCCGTCCTCGTGTTCACGAACAATCGCCAGGCGGGCCGCCGCGTGACGCGGCGCCGCGGCGGCCAGCTCTACGGTCACGTCGAGATCGTCGGCATCGTCGGAGGGCGGCGCGTCTACATCTCGGACGCGGTCCGCAATAACTGGGGCGGCACGGTCCCGCAGAACTTCCGCGGCGCGTACGTCTACGGCCGCCCGGCGCGCGCGAGCTCGCAGGTGCTGACGGCTTCGAACGACCAGCCGCGCCCGACGCCGGTCTCGAGCGCGGCGATGCAGCCCGCGGCGTACATGCAGCCGGCGGCCTACGTGCAGCCCGCGGGGGGCATGCAGCCCGCCGCGTATCTGCGGCCGGCGGCGTACCAGCCTGGCGAGCAAACCGCGATGCTGCAGCCCGCGCAGTACGGGCAGGGTGGGGCAGGCGCCGGTGGTGGGCGCCGCTTCGACTCCGCGCGCGCGATCCGCACCGCGCGCAGCGACAACGCGCACGGAGGCTACTGCGCGAAGGGCGTCGCGAACGTGCTCACGGCCCAGGGCTTCCCGGTCACGCGCGGGAACGCGACGGACTGGTGGCGCACGCTGCCGCGGGCAGGCTGGACCCTGATCCCGGGCGCGACCCCGACGACCGCGCCGGAGGGCGCCGTGCTCGTGTTCACGAACAATCGCCAGGCCGGGCGGCGCGTCACCCGACGTCGCGGCGGACAGGTCTACGGCCACGTCGAGATCGTCGGCTCCGACCGCGGGGGGCGCGTCTACATCTCGGACGCCGTGCGCACCAACTGGGGCGGCACCGTCCCGCAGAACTTCCGCGGGGCGTACGTGTACGGGACGCCCGCGATCGAGCCTGCTCGCCCGGGCGTGCTCGTGGCGTCGAACGAGCAGCCGGCGCCCGGCGATCCGGGGCGCATCGTCTGACGCCGGGCCGGGCTCGCGCGCTACTCGAGCGTGCCCGTCTCGGCGAGCTTGCCGATCTCGCGGAACTCCATGCGGATCGCTCGCTCGAGGTGATCGTGCGTGAGCGAGCTGCCTTCCTCTGCCGCGAGGAAGGCGGCGCGCAACGCGGCGTTGCGGATGTACCCACCGGAGAGACGGAACCGTTGCGACAGCTTCGCGAAATCGAGACGCCCTGACGTCGGGACCTGCGGCGGGATCATCGCGCGCCACAGCTGCTCGCGCATCTCCTCGTCGGGGACCGGGAACGTCACGCGGTAGGTGAGGCGGCGCTTGAACGCCGGATCGATCGCGGTGCCGAAGTTGGTGGTGAGGATCGCGATGCCTTCGAAGCTATCCAGGCGCTGCAGGAGGTAGTTGACCTCCATGTTCGCGTAGCGGTCGACGCTCGACCGGACCTCGGTGCGCTTCGCGAACAGCGAGTCCGCCTCGTCGAACAGCAGCATCACCTGGCCGTCCTCGGCGGCGTCGAACAGGCTGCCGAGGTTCTTCTCGGTCTCGCCGATCCACTTCGAGGTGATCCGCGAGACGTCGACGCGATACAGCTCGAGCCCGAGGTCGCGCGCGATGACGCCCGCGACCATCGTCTTGCCGGTGCCGGGGCTCCCGGCGAACAGCGCGGTGATGCCGCGCGCGGTGGTGATCGACTTGTCGAAGCCCCACTGCTCGAACACCTTCTTGCGGTGGCGGACGCGCGCGGTGAGCTCGAGGAGCGAGTCCACGATGTCCTCGGGCAACACCACGTCGGCCCAGTTCGCGAGGCGCGTGACGCGGTTCGCGGTCGTGCCGAGGCGGTTCTCGAGGTGCTGGCGGACGGCGTCGTCGAGCTCGCGCACCCACGCGGCCGGATCCTCGGGCTGATCGGGACGGCGCGCGACCTCGGCGCACACGCGCTCGATGATGCCGGGGCCGACGCGATAGCGCGCCGCGAGCTCGCTGCCGTCGGTCAGTGCGATCTGGTGTCGCTCGAGCGCGATCGCCCACGACTCGGTGCGCTGGCGTTCGTTGCGGAACGGCAGCTCGAGCGAGAGATAGCCGGGATCGAGCGGGATCGACGCCTCGCTGGGCAGGCGCAGCGCGAGCGGTCCCGGGTGATTGCGAAGCACCGAGTGGATCTGGACGCGGGTGTCGGGATCCTCGGAGCCGATCAGCTCGAGGCCGTCCACGCACGGCACGAGGCCGCGCAGGTGCGCCCGGCGTAACGCGGTGTCGAGCGCCTGCGCGAACCGGCCGGGCTCGCGCGGCACGGTCGAGAGATCGATGACGCCGAGCGCGCGGCCGGCGCGGGAGGCGAGCGAGGCGAGCAGCGTGTGGCGCCCGGAGCCGGTGCGACCGCGCACGACGATGCGCACCGGGTCGTCATCGCGCGGGGCCGACAGGAACCGCAGCGCCTTGGTGATCACGGCGCGCGGCACCTGGAGCTCCTCCAGATCGCGATCGACATAACGGACCTTGAGGTTCGGATCCGGCTCGCCATCCGCGGGGAGGTTGGCGATGTAGCGGACGATCAGCGGATCGACGGAGAGGGCGCCGAACGGGCGCTCGCCGGCGCCGACGCTGACGAGGCCGTAGCGGCGCAGCGGCCGGTCGCCGTCGAGCTCGCGCGCGACTTCTCGCTGACGCCGGTCGCGATCGCCGTGCTGTTCGCGATCGTCGCGCCGCGGCTGCGTGG
>DATLHR010000421.1:0-4322 GCA_035539815.1 Kofleriaceae bacterium | reverse complement strand
GGAGGTAGAGCTCGATCGCGGCCGCGTGCTCCTTGGCCTGGCTCTTCCCGATCGCGAGCTTCACGAGCGCCTGGGCGTGCTGGCGGTCCTTCGACTCGGCCGCGGTATCCGCGAGGGCAGGGCCACCGACGAGCAACGCGGTCATCACCACGGCGATCGTTCGCGAGCAGCCCATCGGGCGAGCGTATCACGCGCGCGGCGGGAACAGCGCGGCCAGCTTGCCCACGACCTCGTCGTGGATGTGGCCGTTGGAGGCCACCAGGCCGCGCCGGTGGGCCAGCTCGCGCGTGTAGTCGATCGGTCCGCCGTGCAGGTCGGTGAGGCGCCCGCCCGCGGCAGCGAGGATCGCCTCCGGCGCGCAGGTGTCCCACGCCTTGGTCTTCGCGGCAGGGTTCACGTACAGGTCGCGGTCGCCGTGCGCGATCAGGCACAGCTTGACGCCCACGGAGCCGACGTTGAGCTCGTTGGCGATGCCGAGCTCGGCCTTCACGCGATCGATGTCGTCGCTGCGATGCGAGGCGGACGCGACCAGCCGCGCCTCCCCCGCGCTCGCGACGTCCGACACCGCGAGCCGCTCGACGCTGCCGCCCGCGAGCAGCTGGGGCCCACCATCGGGCGTCGCGAAGAACGTGCGATCGATCGTCGGCTGGTAGACGACGCCGAGCACCGGCCGGCCGCCGACGAGCAGGCCGATCATGACGCTGAAGCCATCGCGGCCGCGGATGAAGTCCTTGGTGCCGTCGATCGGATCGACGAGCCACACGCGCGGCGCCGCGAGCTGCGCGCTCGTCGCGGGCAGCTCCTCGGAGATCACGACGTCGGCGGCGAACGCGCGCGTGAGGCCCTCGACGATGATCGCCGAGGCCGCGCGATCCGCGGCGGTGACCGGCTCGTCACCGGGCTTCATCTCGACGGCGAGCGTGCTCGTGCGTAGCCGCAGCACCTCGGCGCCCGCCTCACGCGCGAGCCCGAGCGCGACGCCGAGCTCGCGCCCGAGTGCGCCGTGCTCGCCGGGCAACGTCAATTATGCCCACCCTTCGGCCACAGCAGCTGCTTGGCCTCGTCGACGCTGGCGACCGAGCGCCCCGACAGCTTGACGAGCTCGACCGCGGCGGCGACGAGGTCGCCGTTGCTCGCCGCCATGTCGCCGTTCGGCAGGTAGAAGTTGTCCTCGAGGCCGACGCGGAGGTCGCCGCCGAGCGACAGCGCGGCCATCGCGAGCGGCCACTGCTCGCGCGAGATGCCGATCACCTTCCACCGCGAGCCCGCGGGCGCCTGCTCGGCCTGGAACGCGAGGTGGCGCGCGGTCGCCGGGATGCCGCCGAACACGCCCATGATGAACGAGAAGTGGAACGGCGGCTCGATGAGGCCGAGCTCGGCGAGCACGCGGTGCGAGTTGGTGTGGCCGGTGTCGAAGCACTCCATCTCGGGCTTGATGCCGTGCTCGCGCATCGCCTTCGCGTACGCGATGATGTCGTCGAACGAGTTGGTGAACACGAGCTGGAACGCGAACGCCTTCTTCGCCGAGTTCCACTTCGCGTAGTTCATCGAGCCCATGTTGAGCGCCGCGATGTGCGGGCGCTGCGCGAGGTGATCGATGCGCTGGCTCATCGGGCCCTGGCCGCCGGTCGACCAGTTGATCATCACCGGGCAGCGCTGCTTGGTCTCGGCCATGATCTGCGCGAACGTGTCCTTCGACCAGGTCGGCGTGCCGTCGTCGTTGCGCGCGTGGATGTGCACGATCGCGGCGCCGGCCTCGTACGCACGCCGCGCCTCCTCGGCGATCTCGATCGGCGTGTACGGGATCGCCGGGCAGTGCTTCTTCGTCGTGACGGCGCCGGTCAGGGCGCAGGAGATGATCACCTTGTCGTCGGCGGACACCGGGGAACCTTTGCCCCCCGGCCGGTCGGAGTCAACCCTGTTCGCGCGCGTACGCCGGGATCTCGGCGAGGTCCTCGATCAACCGCGCGCGAGGATGGCTGGTGACATACGCGCGCTCGTACGCCGGCGTATGCGACGACGAGATCAACCCGACGCGTGCGCCCAGCGACAGCGGCATCGCGAGGTCGAGCTCGAAGATGTCGCCGATCACGACAAGATCCGCGAAGGTCGCGCCAGCGGCGTCGAGGATCGAGCGCAGGATGTCGTGATACGCGCGGCGGCGCAGCAGCACGGGCCTGCCGAGCCCGGGCAGGCGCAGCTCGGCCTCCGCGCCCGTCCAGGCGTCGTCGACGTCGAACTTGCGCGCGTGACCGCGGACGCGCGACGTCAGCCACGCGACCCCCGACACCTCGCGATCGAGCGCCGCGACCTTGCCGGCGACCGCGTGGGTGTCCGAGTTGGTGACGATCCACGCCTCGCACCCGCCGAGCGCCCGCAGCGCCTCGCCGGCGCCCGTGCGAAACACGGGGTGACCGAGCGTCTTCGCGTAGTTGTAGCGATACAGCACGTTTCCGAGCAGGCGGCCGCGATCGAGCGCCCCGGGAATCGCCCCGAAATGGTCGAGGATGCGGTGCGCGATCGGAACCATCCGCAGGTACGGATCCACCGTGGCGGGCGCGACCGCGCGGTTCATCCACAAGAACGGGTGTGCCTCGGGCGCCGCGAACAGCTCGGCCTCGACCGTGGCGGCGATGCCAAGGACCTCCTCGTCGCCGGCGGGCCGACCGACGAGGGCGCACAGATCATCGAGATATCCGTCGCGAAACGGCCGGCCCTCGGCTTCGGCGTCCGTCATCGTTCCGTCGAAATCCAGGACGATCACCGTCATCGGGCGCCACCCTAGCGGTGTCGGTCCGTTCGATGCAAGAGACTCAGGCATGCGGCCGGAGGTCGAACGCATCGAGCAGCCTGCGCCCTACGTCGATGAGGGCGACTATTACGACGATCCCGACGAGGTCCAGGCGCGGAAGTTCATGACGCCGCTGCTGGTGTTCCTGGTGCTCGTGTTCGCCACGGCGTTCATCTACGCGATCGTCCGAAGCTGACGCTCACTTCGACCGCTGATCGTAGACGCCGTCCCAGTCCTCGGGCGGCGGGTGCTCCGCGAGGACCGAGCAGCGCGCCGCGAGCACCACGGCGACCGGATCGCCAGTGAGCGCCGCGAACGCCGCGCGCGCCGCGGCGAGATCGCGGCGGCGATACAGCGCGAGCGCCTCGCCGAATGCGGGATCGACGGTGACGTCGCCCTTGCGCCCCACGAGCTCGAACACGGGCACCGCGCCGGCGCGCCCCTTGACGCGCACGACGTCGATCTCGCGGAACACGAAGTCGCCCGCCGCGCCGCGCGCGGTCGCTTCGCCGACGAGGATGCCGACCCCGAGCTCCTTGGTCAGCGCCTCGAGCCGCGCGCCGAGGTTCACCTGATCACCGAGCACCGTGTAGTCGAAGCGCGCGGCGGACCCCATGTTGCCGACCGCCATCGCGCCGGTGTTGATGCCGATGCCGATGGCGACCGCGGGCTTGCCGGACCTCGCCCAGGTCTTGTTCAGCCCGACGAGCGCCTCCTGCATCTTGAGCGCGACCTCGCACGCGCGCGACGCGTGATCGGGGACGTCGATCGGGGCGCCCCAGATCGCCATCACCGCATCACCGATGTACTTGTCGAGCGTGCCGCCCGACGCGAGCACGAGCTCGGTCATCGGCGTGAGGTACTCGCCGAGGAACGCCGCGAGCTGCTCGGGAGGCATCTGCTCGGAGAACAGCGAGAAGCCACGGATGTCGCTGAACAGCACCGTGAGCTCCTTGCGCTCGCCGCCGAGCCGGGCGCGCGCCGGGTCGGCGAGGATGCGGTCGACGACGGGGCCCGCGACGTACTGCGAGAACACCGCGCGCAGGCGGGCCTTCTCGCGGCCTTCGGTGGCGAGACCGCCGACGGTGGCGGCGATCAACACGGTGAACGCGAGCACGCACGGCACGGCGATCGCGATCACGGCGCCGCGCGCGAACATCACGCCCGCGAACGCGACGTACGCGAGGATCGCGGCCAGCGCGATCACCGGCGGCACCCACGGCCGGCGCCGCACGCGCCGCAGCTGCGCCGTGCACACGATCGCCGAGAGCACGAGGGTGGCGGCGAGCAGCGCCAGATCGCCGGTGAACCGAAGCAGCCGATCGCCGAGCACGTTCTCGACGAGCGTGGCGTGGAGCTCGACACCATCGGCCGTGCGATCGAGCGAGGTCGCCACCTTGTCGGACGCCGCGTAGGTGAGCCCGACGAACACCAGCTTGCCGGCGAGCGCCGCCTTGGGCGCGGTGCCCGCGAGCACGTCGGCGGCGGAGATCCGCGGGATGCCGCCGACGTGCTCGCGGGCACCTGTCTC
>DATLHR010000420.1:0-5000 GCA_035539815.1 Kofleriaceae bacterium | reverse complement strand
GCGCGCTACGCGAAGGGCCTCGCCGCGTACGACGAGCTCGCCGCGCCGACGAGCTTCGGCCCCGAGCTGAAGACGCAGCGCGCGAGCGAATTCACCGCCGGCACCTCCGCCAACTGGGACCACGCGCTCGGCAACGTCATGTTCGGTGCGCTGGCGCGTCGCTTCGTCGATGCGGACACCTCGTCGCGCGATGTCGACGACGGCTGGGAGTACGCCGTCGACGTCCGCCCGCAGCTGCGCGTGGTGCCCGACGTGTTCGCCGCCGTCGACGTCTCGTACCAGGCGCGGTTCCCGAACGGCCTCAACCCGATCTCGCTGCGCGCCGACGATCCGGCGGTGTTCCAGATCGCGCCGATGGTCGTCTACTCGCCGATGGGCCCATCGTCGTACGACCGCCCGCAGCTGCGCTTCCTCTATCGCGCCGCGCACCTCAACGACGGCGCGCTCGCGCTGTACGTGCCGGAGGACATCCGCGGCGGGCGCGCGTGGGTCCACTTCCTCGGCGTGCAGGCCGAGTGGTGGTGGAACTCGTCGCGCTATCGCTGACGCGCTACGGAGCCTCGCGCTCGACCGCCGGGCTGCGATTCTCGGGGAGGTCGAACATCCCGAGCAGCCCCACGGTGTCCCCGGTCTTGCCGAGGACCACGCCACAGATCGTGCTCTTGTCGCGGCGGACCAGCGCGCCGGTGCTGCCGACGGCGAGAAACCCGATCTCGTCACCCTCGTCGGTGCGCAGCGCGCCGCGATAGACCGCGCGTCCCTCGAGGTCGCCGCGCTCGATCGCCTGGAGCGTGCCGGCCACGCACAGCCGCTTGCCGCGCTCGGCGCCGACATCCTTGAGCACGAACCCGATCGACGTGCTCGCGGTGGCGACGTCATCCCAGCGGAGTCGGGGCGCCGCGTAGCGTGCGAGCAGCTCACCGCTTGCGCTGCCCGGGGTCTCCATCGCAGGCCTCGCGAGCGCGAGCGCGTCGTCGAACGAGGCCGCCTTCGCGACCCGCACCTCGAGCGGCTCGGGCGCGGGCGGTCTCGCGGGCGGTGACGATGTGACCGCGGGCTTCGCCGGCACGCGCGATGGCGTCGTGGTGGTGTGCTGCTCACCCGTGCGGCGGACCACCATCACGACCACGACGGCGAGCGCGACCACCGGCGCCGCCGCACGGATCAGGACCGAAATGCGCGCGTTGCGCTCTCGTCGACGCGGTGCGGGTGCGGCGGCCGGCCGACCGCGCGGTGCGCCCGCCGCATCGAACCCTCGCAGCGCTTTTTCGACGAGCTCCCACTGGTAGTCGTTGGGATAGCCGTCGGCCTTGCCCGCGCGCTGGATCAGCTGCCGCTTGCTCCACGTGGCGCGTCCGACCTCGACGACCTTTCCTTTTTCGCGCGTCGTGATCGTGACGGCGCCGTCGTCGCAAACGACCCGCCACGTGAACACGTCATCCGGCGGATCGCTGACCGAGGACTGGTACGAAACGTTCGACACCTCGCCGAGCGACAGACCGAGGTCGAAGGCGACGTACGTCCTCATCGCGCGCGCTCCGTTACGGACAGCTCTCGCAACTGGTGCGGTCCGACGTGCAGCCGCCGCCGAGGACGCCGCACACCGGCGAGCTGCAGGTGAGTAGCGAGCAGTCGGCCGCGTCGTTGCACGTGACGTCGCATGCGCACGATGCATCGCAGTTGATGCCGCGGCACGAGCCCTGACCGGTGCACGCCACCTCGAGCGGGCCGTCGCCGCTGACGACCTGGCGACACGAGCCCTGGCCGCTGCACGTGATCTTGCACGACTCGGCGTTGGCGCAGTTGATGCCGTTGCGGCACGAGTTATTCGTGCTGCAGCTGATGTCGCAGTTCCAGCCGGTGGGGCACACGAGCGTGGTGTTGGCGCAGTTGGTCTGCGCGCAGTCGATCTTGCAGGTATGGCTCTCGGCCTGGCAGCTCGTGCACTGCGGCGGGCACTGGGGCATCGGCGCGTCGGGCTCCAGGCGCATGTCGACGGGCTGCCGTGGACCGTCGACGGGGGGCGCATCGATGACACCGCCGGGGACGACGCAGTACCCGTCGACGCACGTGCGTCCGCCGGTGCAGTCCGCCTGCGTCGCGCACTCGAACTCACCGCTGCGGTGATCGATCGCGCACGAGCTCGCGGCGAAGAAGGCGAGGCACAGCGCACCAAGTGTGATCACGACGAGCCTCATAGCGAGCCCCCGATGGCGATGCCCGCACCGTCGGCAAACACGGCGGGCGTGATCCGTGTGGCCATCGCCTGCGCGCGCGCGCGGCGGCGGCCTTTCACGTAGTAGTAGGTGCTGATGCCGCCGAGGACGGCACCGCCGAGGAACAAGGCGTTGCCGAGTCCCGCGGCGCCGTCCGCGCGCTTCTCCAGATCGCGGAGCGCGACCAGGTCCGCGCTCGTCGACGTCGGGGCGTCATCGATCTGACCCTGGAGATCGAGGGCCTGCCCCCAGCTCAGGAAGCCGACGAACACCATCGCGCCACCGGCGACCATGCCGGCGAGCTGGAGCCGGCGATGGGGATGGACCGGCGCATCGACCATCGGCTGGCCGGGCGTCGGCGACGGGCTCGCGGCCGCCGGCTCGGTGGGCTCGGGCGCGCTCGCCTCGAGCACTCCGACCTCGATGTCCTTCTTCGCGGGCTCGCGCGCGGGGCGTGGCGCGGCGGTGACCGCCGGTTTGACAGGAGCGGGCGCTGGGTCGGGAGGCGGCGCTGGTGGCGGCGCGGGCGCGGGCTGCGCGGCGCCGAACAGCGGTGCGACGCCGTCGAGCTTGTCGACGGGCTGCCCGCTCGCGACGGTGGTCTGCATCTCGCGCGCGGTGCCGCCCTTGGTGATGCGGTAGACGGTGACGTCGATGCCTCCGGGCTTCTTCGTCGCGGTCGCGTAGACGACCTCGTCGACGGCGAGCATCTCGCGGACTTCGTCACGGCACGCTGTCGCTTCGGGCTTGCAGCCGAGCGCGGCCGCGGCCTCGGCGAACGTGATGTCACCCGCGGTCGCCGACGCGTCGGTCTTCGCGTGCTCGAGGATCGCCGCGTCGATCTTCGCACGCGTCGCCGCATCGATCTTGCCCTGCGTCTTGAGGACCTGGACCGTGCGCGGATCGGCGGCGACGGGTGCGACGAGCGCGAGAACGAGCAGGGATGAGAGGACGCGCTTCACAGCTTCTCCATGCGCTCGCGGATCTGCTCCGCATCGGAGGCTTTCGGCGACAGCTGCAGATAGCGACGGAACGCTGTCTTCGCCTGGGCCTTGTTGCCCATCTTCTCGTAGACCAGACCGAGCCCGCGATGCGTCGGCGCGTAGCTCGGGTTCGCCGCGAGCGAGCTCTTGAACGTCGAGAGCGCGCCCGCGGTGTCACCACGCACGTACTGCTGGAAGCCCTGCTTGTAGGCCGTCGCGGCGTCGACCTTCGGTGCCGTCTCGGCGTACGGATCGACGGGCGTCGGCGCCTTCGCGACCTTCTTGGGTTCGACCTTCTTCTTGGGCGGCTCGGTCGCCTTCTTCTTCGCGGCTTCTTCCTTGGCGAGGCGCGCCTGCTCGGCCTTGGCCTTGTCGGCGGCCGCCTTCGCGAGTCGTGCTTCCTCGGCCTTGGCGGCCTTCGCCTTCGCGGCCTCTTCTTTCGCGAGGCGTGCCTGCTCGGCCTTCGCCTTGTCGTCGGCCTCCTTGGCGAGGCGCGCTTCCTCCGCCTTGGCCTTCTCCGCCTGCTCGGCGGCCTCCTTCGCGAGGCGCGCTTGCTCTGCCTGCGCCTTGTCGGCCTCGGCCTTCGCCGCGAGCTCCTGCGCCTTCGCGGCCTCCGGATCGACCGCCGCAGCGGAGCCGGAGCCCGCGCTCGGATCGACGACCGGCGCGGGCGTCGGCTCGGGCGCTGGTGCCGGGGGCGGCTCGGGCGCCGTGCGCGACGGACCTTCGGCGACCGCGGGCTGCTGCTCCTCGTCGGTCTTTTTCTTGTTGTCGCTGCCACCCACCGCGAGCGCGATGACGATGATCAGCGCGATCACGCCGAGCGCGCCGCCGATCGCGAGGAGCAGGCGCTTGCGGCGGATCTTCTCCTCGTCGACCTCGTCCTCGTAGATGCCGTCGGGGGGCGGATCGTGCGAGTCGCTCCAGCCCCAGCCGCCGAGCATCTCGCCGGTCTCGCTCTTCGCGCGGCGCGGCAGTGAGACGGCATCGCGCGGATCGACCGCGGGCTGCGATGGACGTTCTGCAGGCTCGGTCGGCTTGGCAGGCTCGGTCGCTTTGCTGTCCTTGAGGATCGGCTCGGGCTGCGTGTCCGCGTCGGCGATCGAGGCGCCGGGCGGCACCGCGGGCAGCCCCGCGACCTTGCCGCTCGTCGGGGTGTCGCTGTTCGCGGTCACCGCCGCGGTCGGCACGAGCGCGGGCGTCTGCACGGTCTCGGCGCTCGCGATCGACACCGCGGGCCGCTGCGCCGAGTTGCGCTTGCCGGCAGGCTCCGCCGCCGCGACGACGGGCGCCGACGGCGTGACCGGCGCGGGCGACGCCGGCGCGGGCGTCGCTGCGGCGCTCGGTGCCGGCGCCGCGGGCGTGACCGGCGCCGCGGGCGTGACCGGCGCATCGCCGATGCGCTTGGTCGACTCGCCCTTCACCTCTTCCTGCGGCGCGGCGTCGGTGCTCGCGGCCGGCGGCGGCAGCAGATCGCTCGACACGAGCGAGCCCATCATCTGCGTCTTGTTCGCCGCGGCGAGCCGGGCCGCGATCGCCGCCCCCGCCGACGATGGGGTCTTGGCGCGCTCCGGCTTCGGCGCGCCTGCCGGGAACGTCTTCTCGAGGTACGTCGAGATCCGCTCGTTGGACTCGGGATAGCTCGCGTCGTCGAGCACCGCCGAGATCTCGGCGGCCATCACCTTGGTGCTCTGATAGCGATCCGCCGCATGCGCGCGAAGGCGAAGGCGCTCGGTAAGCAGAACTTCTTCATCTTCGGCGAGGGCTTCGACGGCAACGACGAGCTGATCGGCAGCTACAC
>DATLHR010000419.1:0-3792 GCA_035539815.1 Kofleriaceae bacterium | reverse complement strand
CGATCACCGTCACGTACACCGTCGGTGGGCGCGGGTTGCGCGATCGCAGCGCTGGCGAGCGCGACCACGAGGCCGACGACGAGCGCGCGTCGTCGGCGTGTGTTCGCACGCCGCATCATCCGTGCGCCATCCTCTTCGCGCGCGCCTTGAAGAACGCGATCAGCGCATCGACATACGGCTGGTCGGTACGCACCGCGACGACGTCGAGGTTGAGCCGGCGCAGCGCCCCCTCGCGCCGCATCGCCGCGCGCCGCGCGTCCTCGGCATAGGCGCGCGCCGCCGCGCCGCTGGTATCGACCTCGACGACCTCGCCGCTCTCGAGATCCTCGAGCACGAGCAGCCCGACCGGCGGCAGCTGCTCCTCGAGTGGATCGCGCACGACCACCGGCACCACCTCGTGGCGCTGGCGGATGATCTGGATCGCGCGCTCCCAGCCGCCCTCGGACAGGAAGTCTGACACCAAGAAGACCACGCTGCGCCGGCGCGCGACCTTGGCCATGAAGTCGAGACCGGCCTCGAGATCGGTCAGCCGCGACGTCGGCTCGAACGCGAGGATCTCGCCGATCACGCGTAGCACGTGGCGGCGGCCCTTCTTCGGCGGCACGAAGCGCTCGACCTTGTCGGTGACGATGTAGAGCCCGACGCGATCGTTGTTCTTGATCGCCGAGAACGCGACGACGGCGGCGAGCTCCGCCGCCAGCTCGCGCTTCGCCGCGCCGCTCGAGCCGAAGAAGCACGACGCGCTCATGTCGATCATGAGGTTGACCGTGCGGTCGCGCTCCTCGATGAACTGCTTCACGTGCGGCGCGTTCATCCGCGCGGTGATGTTCCAGTCGATCGCGCGCACGTCATCGCCCGGGTAGTACGGACGCACGTCGGAGAAGATCAGCCCGCGGCCTTTGAACACGGAGTGGTACTGACCCGCGATCATGTCCTCGACGAGCCGCCGCGAGGCGATCTCGATCTTGCGCGCCTTCTTGAACAGCTCCGCCGTCGAGAGCGCCATCTTAGTGCCCCGACCGCGGGATATCGCTCCGCCTGGCGCGCGATCCATCGCCGATCGCTTCGTTGCCTCTCCTCGCGGTACGCCCAGTAACGCGTCGTCGCGGCGCCTCGCGCTCGGCGCGCCTCGCGCGCCATTGCGGATCGCTATCCCGCGGTCGGGGCACTAAGGCACCGGGAGGTACTCGAAGATCCGGCGCACCACGTCCTCGGAGCTGACCTCCTCGGCCTCCGCTTCGTAGGTCACGCTGACACGGTGGCGCAGCACGTCGAGCGAGATCGCCTTGATGTCGTCGGGGGTGACGTAGGCGCGGTGGCGGATGAACGCGTGCGCGCGCGCGGCGGTCGCGAGGCACAGCGTCGCGCGCGGCGAGCCGCCGAACTCGATCAGCGGCGCGAGCTCGCCGAGGCCGTAGTCGCGCGGGCGACGCGTCGCCTGCACGATGTGCACGATGTAGTCGCGCACGCGATCGTCGATGTAGATCGAGCTCACCACCTTGCGCGCCGCGCGCACCGCCTCGATCGTCGTGACCTCCTGCGCCTCCGGCACCTCGAGCGTGGACATCCGGTCGAGCATCGCGCGCTCGTCGCTCGCGCTCGGATAGCTGACCTTGACGAGCAGCATGAAGCGATCGAGCTGCGCTTCGGGCAGCGGGAACGTCCCCTCCTGCTCGATCGGGTTCTGCGTCGCGAGCACCAGGAACGGATCGGGGAGCTTGTGCGTGGTGTCGCCGATCGTGATCTGCCGCTCCTGCATCGCCTCGAGCAGCGCGGACTGCACCTTCGCGGGCGCGCGGTTGACCTCGTCGGCGAGCACGAGGTTCGCGAACAACGGGCCACGCTTCTGCGTGAACTGCCCGGTGTGCATGTTGTAGATGATGGTGCCCGTGATATCGGCGGGCAGCAGATCGGGCGTGAACTGGATCCGCTGGAACGACGCCTCGATGGTCTGCGCCAGCGTCTTGACGGTCAGCGTCTTGGCCAGGCCCGGCACGCCCTCGATCAGGCAGTGACCACCGGTCAGCAGGCCGATCATAATCCGCTCGACCATGTCCTTCTGCCCGACGACGACGCGGCCGACCTGCGCGAACACCTCGTCGAGGAACGCGCTGGATTCCTTGACCAGCTCGGTCAGCCGGCCGATGTCGATGGTCGGCGCCTCGGCAGGTGCGGACGCCTCCGGCACGATGGTCGGCGCATCACTCGGGAGGCCGACGGGAGACTCGATCGAGGGCAGCGGATCACGCAGGGTGTCCATAGCGCCCCATGACGATGGCATGAATCCTGGCCCCGCGCCCGTGCCGTCTCCGGCGGTCGTTCCCATCTGGGGAGGCAACCGATCACCGCGCGGACGTATTCCACCCCCGAGCCCCCGGTATATGTTCCAGGCCATGGCGGATCAGCCGGTCGCGCTCGGGCCTGTCGACTTTTCGACCCACGTGCTGTCGCTCGCATCGACGGCGCTCATCGCGATCGGGCGAATGCCTGTGCCCGACGGCGAGCAGCAGCCGGTGGACCTCGAGACCGCGCGCCACCTGATCGACGTGCTCGCGATGCTCGAGGTCAAGACCAAGGGAAATCTCGACGAGGCCGAGACCAAGCTGCTCGCCAGCCTGATCTACGACCTGCGCGTCGCGTACGTCGACGTGCAGAAGGCCGGAGCGAAGCCGTAGTGCCTCGCGCGGCGTTGGCATCGCTCGCCGCGATCGCGACCATCGGAGGGTGCGGCGACTGCGTGGTCCGCGAGCGCGCGACGCCCGAGGCCGAGCGCACCGCCGCGCACGGCACCCCGCTGCCCACCGAGCCCACGCGCCTGTACACGGGCACGCCCGGCTCCTTCGTCGACATCGTCGCGAACGCGCGCCATGGCGTCGTCGCGATCCGCGCCGCCACGCCGGTGAAGTCCGGCCCCGCCGCCATGTTCCCCGGCGCGCCGGAGTCCACGGCGGATGTCGCGCTCGGCACCGGCTTCCTCGTCGAGGCGCGCGGTGTCTATGTCATCACCACCGACAAGATCGCGTCCGCCGCGCCCGAGCTGAAGATCGTGCTCGACGACACCACCGAGGTGCCCGCCAAGGTCATCGGCCGCGACGTCGATCTCGATCTCGCGCTGCTTTCAGTCGACCGTCCTCGCCTGACGCCGCTCGCGATGGGCGACTCCAACGGCCTCAAGATCGGCGAGTGGCTCGTCGTGCTCGGCAACCCGTTCGGTGAAGAGGTCACGGCCGCGACCGGCATCCTGTCGTCGACGGGGCGCGAGGCCGCCGGCTCGCTGATGCAGGACCGCGGCATGGGCTACCGCACGTTCCGCATGTTCATGCAGACCGACGCGCGCATCCACCGCGGGAACTCGGGAGGCCCCGTGCTCGACACCGCGGGCCAGGTCGTCGGCGTCGCTGTCGCCACCGGCGATCGTCCGGGCGAGCTGTCGTTCGTGCTGCCGATCAATCGCGTGCGCGAGGTGATCGATGCGCTGCGCGAGCACGGCCAGGTCGCCCGCGGCTGGCTCGGCGTGAAGGTGAGGCCCGTGACCGCCGACCTCGCCGCCGCCACCGGCGGCACCACCGGCGCCGGCGCCTACGTGACCGAGATCGTCGGGGGCTCGCCCGCGAGCCGCAGCGCGTTGCGCGCCGGCGACGTTATCCTCAAGTGGGGCGAGCACGCCGTCGACCACCGCTCGCTGCCGTGGGTCGTCGCGGGTACGCCGGTCGGCAAGCCGATCAACGTCGTCGTGCTCCGCAACCGGGTCGAGACACTCATCCCGGTCGTCACCGAGAAGATGCCGCAGTA
>DATLHR010000418.1:0-5629 GCA_035539815.1 Kofleriaceae bacterium | reverse complement strand
CGGCCTCGTCGTGGCCGAACGTCTGCATCAAGCAGTCGCGGAACGCCTCCGCCTCGTTATCGGTGATCGCGCGCAGCTCCAGCGGCATGCGCGCGAGGATAGCGTCAGTCGGCCTGCATCACGCGCCCGAACTTGTCGGCGGCGTTCGGCGTCCCCGCGCCGACCGCGCCGATGTCGTTGCCGCTGCCGTCCGCCGGATCACCCGCGTCGACGAGCGACGAGCCCGCCTTCGGCGTGTACAGCGAGCGGTAATAGGCGAGCACCTTCGACACGCCATACGTGCGCGACCACACCGAGCCTTCGTCGATCCGGCACGGGATCTCGGGCACCGCGCCGTCGAACGCCGGATTCCCCTCGACGTCGTGCGCACCCGCCGATCCGGCCACGAGGCCGGGCAGGTAATGGGACGTGCCCGACGCGAGCGGGTTGTACCAGGCGTTGTAGTCGCCCTTCGCGACCCGCGCCGAGCCCGCGCTCGACTCCCCTGCGGCGCCCGCGACGAGCGCCTTGGTCGCCCATCCGTGAGTGTCCGCGAAGTTCACGAACGCGTTGTTGCGCACGGAGCTGAACGTGACGCTCGGCGATCCGAGCACGAGCGCCGGCGCATCGAACTTGCCCGTGGCCCCGCCGACGTCGACGGTGTTGTTGTCGAACGCGACGTTCTGCTCCGAGGAGTAGAGGTACACGACACCATCGAAGTTCGTGTTCGGCTCCTGCGCGTGCATGAAGATGTTGTGGTGGTAGCGCGTGTTGCTCCGGCCACCGCGTACGAACGTGTGCCCGCTGTTGAGCATCAGGTTGTAGCGGAACTCGCCGCCGAAGCTCTGCAGCGGCCAGGACGAGTCGCGGATCACGTTGTGCTCGGCGAGCGCGTTGCTGCTGCTGCCGCTCAGGTGGAGGTTGAAGCCCTGCGAGAAGCCATTGTAGTAGTCGTGCCGCAGGTAGTTGCCTTGCACGACCGCGTTCGACGAGCTGTCGAGCTGCAGCACCACGCGCGGGCCGATGAACACGTTGCTCTGCGAGTCCGTGAGGCCGCCGATCTGCCAGCCGTTCATGCCGCTGATGCGGACGATGCCGGCGCCGACGTTGTTCCCCTGCATGACCTTCGCACCGCTCGTGTTGCCGGCGAGGTCGAGGATCGGTGACTTGTTCGGATCCGACGACACGTACGTCACGTAGTTGTTCGCGCGGAACTCGCTGTTGCGGATCGTCACCGGTGCGCTGCCGTTGACGACGAGGCGCAGCGGCGCCGTCGCCTCGAACGTCGAGCCCGTGATGTCGACCGCACCCGTCGTCGTGACGTCGATGCCGATCTTGTTGTCGAACGACGCGAGGCCGGTGACGAAGCTGTTCTTGATCGTCACCTTGCCCGTGTAGCCGGACGCCGCGCGCACGGAGAACCCGTTGCCCTTCACCAGCGTGTCCGTCCAGTCGAGGTTCTGGTTCCCGGTGAGCACGAGATCACTCGTGAGGCTCACGGTCTTCGCCTTCGCCGGCAGCGGATCGACATGGATGTAGATCGGCACCCAGCCGTCGATCGCGGCGACCGCGTGCGGCTTGAACTTCACGGTGAGCACGTGGTCGCCCGGCGTCAGGCCGCCCGGCAGCCGCAGCTCCCACAGGTTCTGATCGTCGGGATCCGGCGGGACGACGCCGACCGGCGCGCCATCGATGTAGAAGGTCATCGAGCTGTCGCTGCACACGTACGGCGGATGTCCCGGCGGGCACTCCCACTGCCGCGGATCGTTCGCATCGGCGAGGATGCGGAACGGCAGCCCGGCCGTGAACTTCATGCGCTGGCCAGGTGACTTGATGCGGGCGGCGACCTGGTCCTGCGGCCACACCGGCTCGATCGGATCGATCGCGGGTGGTGGATCCACCGGGCCCGGCGGTGTGCCGCCGTCCTCGGTCATCGCGTTGCCGTCGGTCCCCCCGTCGCTGTCATCACCGCCGCCGTTACTGGTGCTCGCGCTCCGACTGCAGCCAGAGGCCACGACCGTCGCGAGAATGAACGCAGAGATACATCGGTTCCCCATCGTCGGACCGGTATACGGTGGGAGGTCCACGGCGCCAGCGATCGGAACCATGGATCGACGCGGGGATTTTCCGAGGAGAAATCGCTACGGCGTGATCTTCTCGATGGCGCCGCTCGGCACCCAGCCCGACGTCCCGTTCGCGATACGTACGCGGATCCACGCGTCGCGGCGCTCGAGCAACGTGATCTCCACGCCGCGCGGGAGCGGCGTCGCCAGCGCGGGAGGGGCCCCCATGCTGTCGGCGGCGCGAAGCACCACGTCGTCCATCACGATCGCGTCGTTCGCGTGATCGTCCTCGACCAGCGCGGAGGCGGACATGGCGAGCCACACCGCGAGTGGAATCACGGAGAGCCCGACGAGTCCACGGCGACGCCGGCCGCCCCACGGCACGAACAGCAGGATCGCGGCCGCAAACGCGGCGGCGCCGACGAGCAGCTTGCGCGTGCGCGGCCACGCGTGGAAGAAGAACAGCGTGTCGGCCGCGCCTCCGGTCGAGGGCCGGAACGCTTCACCCTGACGGTTGCGTAGCCAGGCGAGGTTGTGGCGTGCGCGCGCCGTGCTCGCGTCGATCGCGAGCGCGCGGCGGTAGGCGAGGGTGGCGGTCGCGATATCGCCGCCGGCGAGCGCCGCGTTGCCCCAGTCGGTGAGCAGCTCGGGGCGATCGGGGTGCGCGCGCGCGGCCTCGCCAAGCGCCACCGCGGCGCGCGCGAACGCGGCCTTGCGCGCACTCGCGTTGCCATCGAGCGCCATCGCCTCCTGATAGGCGGCACGGCCGTCGTCGAGCGCACCGGGCGACGCCGTGGTGCGCACGGGTTGCGTCGGAGCGGCGGCGCTGCCGGCGGCGGCGTCTGCGGCGGCGGTGCGCGGCGCGGCGAGCCCGGCGAGCGCCAGCACGAGGGCCGCGCTCGTGGCGACCTTCCTGGGTGATCGGCGCGCTTCGTTCATCCAGCGACGCAACAGGCCCGCCGCGTCGGAGCGCAGGTCGGCGGACAGCGGCTTCTCCGAGGCGCCCGGCGCGAAGCTCTCGGTCTCGAGCTTCGCGAGCAGGCCGCCGTCGTCGGTGGATCGGCCGAGCGTCTTCGCGAGCTCGCGGAACGCGGCGCCGAGCGGCCCGGCGATCTCGCGCGCGGGCTCCGCGCCGGCGCGGTCGAGCAGCGTCTCCACCTTCTTGCGCGCGGCGCGCACCTCGGCGGCCTCCTCGCGCTGACCGCGCGTGCGGAGCTGCCAGCTGCGCACACCGAGCACCGCGAGCGGCACCGCGTAGAGCAGGCCGACGAGTAGCCACAGCAGCGTGCCTCCGAGCGGGCGATCGTTGGTGGCCCCGGCGCTCGAGAGCGCGAGGTCAGCGTTGACGAGCACACTGTCGTCGGTGTGCCCGGCAACGTCCGTGCGCTTCGTCGGCTTGGCCGCGACCACGTCGCTCGCCCCGACGAAGCTGCCCCCCTTCACGGAGAGCGCCACGGGCTCGGAGTGGATCGTCTGGTACGCGCCCTTCGCGGGATCGAAGTACGAGAACGCGAGCGACGGGATCTCGGTCGTCGACCCGGTGACCTGCGCGGTCACCTTGAACGTCTTCGTCTTGCCCTCGTCGGTGAGCTCGCCGGTCGGTGGATCCGCCGGCACGGTGAACGTGTCCTTCGGCAGGCGCCCTTCGCCGTCGAGCCTGCCGAGCGAGAGCGTGTCGAGGGCCTGATTGCTCTTGATCTTGATGTCGAGCTCGACCGGCTCGCCGAGCGAGACCACCGAGCGCGACGTGCGCACCTCGATCGAGAACTGATCGCCGACCGCGCCCGCGAAGTCCGCTGGCCGCCCGGTCTCGGGCAGCGGCTTGACGTCGAGTGTGCGCGCGATGTCGCTCACGCGGAACAGCCGCGTCTGCGCGTTGCCGAAGAAGTCGGCGCGCCCCACGGCGAGCGCGGCGACCACGGTGGCAGGCGCGATCTCGACCTTGCCTGCCGTGCGCGGCGCGACGAGGAATGTCGCTCGCAGCCGGTGGAAGCGCGTGCCGCCGACGGTCGTGTCGTCGAGCTCGAAGGGGAGCTTCAGCTCCTTGCTGCCGCCGGTGAGCGAGATCGCGCGGCGCTGCTGCGCCGGCGCGGGCGGTGCGCTCGCCGTGAACGCGTCGCTCGCGAGCAGCGGCACGGTGAACGTATGATCCTGCGGGCTGCGCTGGAACAGCCACGTGAGCGTGACCGGCACCGTCTCGCCGACGAACACCGGCCGCTGCGGCAGCTCGAGCGAGAGCTTCATGTCGTCGGCGACGGGGACGATGCCGACCTCGACGTTCCCCGCCGGTGCGGTCGTCTTCTTGCTGCCCTGGGTGACCGTGGTCGCCGGCACCTCGAGCGAGCCCGACTTCGTCGGCACGACGCTCCACTGCATCAGCCAGGTCACGCGCACGATGTCGGAGCGCTGACCGTTGATGATCTGCGTGATCGACTGGACGTTCGGCTCGACGCCGACCGGCGTGACGGTCGCGTTCGGAATGACGAGCTTGGGCTGCGCGGGCGCCGGATCCTTGTCGAAGCCCTCGATGACGAGCGTGAGCTCGAACGGGATGTCAACGTTCGGGCGCCCGTCGACGCTGAACTGCGCGCGCTGCGCGGCGGCGGTGCCACCGACGAGCCCGAGGATGAACAGAGCGAGGAGGAGCTTCGCGCGCCCGCAAGGGGTTCCCTCGCCGTGGGGTGATTCGCGTCCTTGCTTTGCTGCGGACACGAATAGATCGATTCGGCTCGGGCTCCCACGAGGGGTTCCCTCGCCGCAGGGAGATTCGCGTCCTTGCTTCGCTGCGGACACGAATAGATCGTTTCGGCTCGGGCTCATCACCAATCTTGCTCGACGGGGTCGGAGGGGCGCCGCTGGCGGTCGCGCTGGCGCTTGGCGTCTTCATCGCGTGCGCGTTGGCCGGCGCCGCCTTGCTGCTGCTGCTGTTGCTCGTCCTCGCTCTGCTGCTGCTGGTCCTGCTGCTGCTCCTTGTCCTTGTCCTGCTGGTTCTGCTGCGGCGGCTGCAGCAGCTGGAGTGCGGCCTGCAGGTGCTCGATCGCCTTGGCCTGGCTCGCGACCGCGGGATCGAGGCTCTCGCTCGACGTCGTCGCATCGCGCGCCTTGCCGAGCGTGCGGCTGGCATCAGTCATCTCGGTGTTCGCGAGGCGGACCTCGTTGGCGGCGCCCGCGAGCGCCTTCGCATCGGGCGCACCTGGCTGCGGCTGCTGTTGCTGCTGCTTGCCGGCCTCGTCCGCTTGGGCCGCGAGCGCTTCGGCGATCGCCTTCGCCATCTCGCCGTGACCATCCTGCCGACCGACGAGCCCCGGCAGCTTCGGCTTGCGCGTGAAGTCGTCCTCGGTGTTCGCGACCTGCGTCTGATCGCGGGTCTCGCCCTGGTCGCGCAGCAGCTGCTGGAGATGCTCGATCACCGAGAAGAACAGCTTGCGCAGCTCCTCGAGCTTGGCGCCACCGTCCTTGGCCGGCGTCAGCGGATCGTTGTTCGCGGCGATCGCCTTGTCGAGCGCACCGAGCGCGGTCTCGGCCTGCGCGCGCAGCTGCTCGGCCTGAGCCAGCAGCTGCTCGCGCTGTGCGATCTGCTGCTTCGC
>DATLHR010000417.1:0-12302 GCA_035539815.1 Kofleriaceae bacterium | reverse complement strand
TCGGCGAACTGTTGGATGGGCACCGTCCCCAACCCTGGATGAGATCGGCGCGAGCCGAACCACGCCAGAACGGAGACGGCTGCGAGCCAACCTGTCCTCGACGTACGATCTCGCGTCGTACTTGCGGGACAGCTCTTAGGTCTGCGAATCAGGCGGCGCGCCGGATGCCGTAATCGCGCGCGGCGAACCCGGCGAGCTCGGTCTCGAGGACGCGGCGCGCGCGGAACAGGCGCGACATGACGGTGCCGATCGGCACGTCGAGGGCATCCGCGATGTCCTTGTACTTCTCGCCGCGCAGATCCGCGCGCTCGACGACGTCGCGATACTCCGGGCCGAGGCGATCGAGCGCGGTCTTGACCTCGTCGCACAGCTCGCCCTCGACGAGCTCGTCCTCGAGGTCATCGGTGCGGTCCTGGTCGCGGCCGTACAGCGCGGCCAGCGCATCGCCCGGGCGCTCGACGGCGAACCGCTGGTGCCGGCGGCGCTTGCGATAGCCGTTGATGAACGCGTTCGTGAGGATGCGGAACAGCCACGCGCGCAGGTTCGAGCCCGGCTGGAAGCTGTCCCACGCGCACATCGCGCGCATCAGCGTCTCCTGCACGAGGTCCTTCGCGGTGTCGGGGTCGCGCGCGATCCGCATGGCGACGGCATACAGCTCGCTCTGATGCGGGAGGCACGCCGCCTCGAACTCCGCGTGCGGCGTGCGGGGGCCGGCCTCCACCACGCGCAACGCACGCGGTGCGGGAGTCGCGCCGCGGCGGACAAGGCGCGAGGTGGCGGGGAGCTCGGTCGCAGCAGTCGGGGTCTTCGAACGCGGCATGCCCTCCCCAAAAGCACCCGACATGCCACATGTAAGACGTTGGTATTCCAGGACAAATGTGATCACGCGGACAGGGAGACACGGCGCGCGTCTCCGGCTAGACGCGGGATCACCTAGGAGCGTGTCCTCCGACATCGTGCGGCACCTCACGAAGCTCCAGACGGCGGCCCGCCGAGCCGAGTCGCAGTCGCCTACGCCACGAGCTGCGCGATCACCCCAGCGATCGCCAAGGGCAGATCGCTCGAGACCGCGCCGCGCCCGTGCACCGCATCGAGCCGCTCGCCCGCAAGTCCGTGGACGTAGACCGCCGCGCACGCCGCCTCGAAGGCGCCGAGGCCTTGCGCGAGCAGCGCACCGATCGCGCCTGCCAGCACGTCACCGCTGCCAGCCGTCGCGAGCGCAGGCCCGCCCGTCGGATTCACCGCGCAGAATAGAGGTGCGCGCGCGTCGCGCCCATCGCAGATCACGGTGCGCGCGCCCTTGAGGATCACGACGGCGCGCGTCTTCTCCGCGAGCGTGCGCGCGGCCGCGAAGCGGTCTGCCTCGATCGCCGAGGTCGTCGTGGCGAGCAGGCGCGTCGCTTCTCCCGGATGCGGCGTGAGCACGACCGGCGCCGTCGTCGATGCGAGCACGCTCGGATCGCTCGCGACGAGGTTCAGCGCATCGGCGTCGAGCACCGTCGGCAGTCCCGCCGCGCGGACCTCGTCGAGCCAGCTGCGCGCCACCGCGCCGGTGCCGAGGCCGGGCCCGATCACCACAGCGGCTTTCTTCTCGAGCATGCTCGCGAGCGCGCCGGTCACCGCGCGCGTCATCACCGAGTCCGGCGCGACGAAGTCATCGCCAGGCTCCGCCGCCAGCGTGACCAGGCCCGCCCCCGCGCGCAGCGCCGACGTCGCCGACAGCCGCCCCGCCCCGCGCATCCCCGGCGAGCCGCCGACGACGAGGACGTGCCCGCGCGTGCCCTTGTGATCCAGCGCCGCCGGTCTCGGCAGCCAGCCGCGTCCGTCCGCGCGCTCGATCAGCCCTGCCCGCGGCTTGGTCGTCGCGAACAGCCCGACGGGGATGCCGATGTCCGCGACCTCGATCTCGCCGCACGATGCGAACCCAGGCGCCGACACCAGCGCGACCTTCAGCGCGCCCATCGTCACCGTGCGGTGCGCGTCGAAGACCGCCCCCGGCGCCTGGGACGTGTCCGCGACCAAGCCCGACGGGAGATCCACCGCGAGGCGGCGCGGCGCGCGGTTCATCACGCCGATCACGCCGGCGAGGTGCCCCTCGATCGGACGCGTGACGCCGATGCCGAACAGCGCATCGATCACCAGGTCCGCACCATCGACGAGGACCTCGAGCTCGGCGAGCTGAGCCGGTGTCTCGAGCGCGCGGACCACGCCACCCGTGCGCTCGAGGATCTCGAGGTGGGCGCGCGCGTCGCCCCTGATCGCCGTGCGCGCCGCCGCCAGGTAAACGGTCGCGTCGGCGCCGCGATCGCGCAGCACGCGCGCCGCGACGAACCCGTCGCCGCCATTGTTCCCGGGACCGCACACCACGGCGACCCGCGCTCCGCGCCCCCCGAGCAGCTCCACCGCCGCATGCGCCAGCGTCGCCCGGCTCGTGCGCCCGCCGGTACGCACTGCGATCGCGCCGGCCGGCGCCGCTCTCGACGCCGACGCCTCGGCGCGAGGTGCGCGCGGCGCGGGCGCGCCGAGTACGCGCAGTGCACACTCCGCCACCGCGCGCCCCGCGGTCTCCATCAGCGTGAACGCCGGGATCCCGATGTCCTCACTCGTCGCGCGATCCAGCGCGCGCATCTCCGCCGCGGTCACGATCGGCTGCACGCCTGCAGCGTACCGCGCCCGCGCGCATCACGCCCGGCGGCGTCGACGCAGGCCGAGCACGAGTGCGCCCATGGCCCCCACGCCGAGGCCGCCCGCGCCCGCGTTGCAACCGCCGTCTTCGACGGTGTCGTCGCACGGGGTGCCGACGAGATCGAGATCCCGGCTGATCTCGACGCAGCTGGGGCTCGCGGCCATCGCGGCGAACTGATCGACCGGCACGGTCATGCCCTCGACCGGGCACACGACCTCGCCAGCGTCGATCGAATGCGCGACGTTATACACGTACGTGCCCGACGTGCCATCGGTGTACGCCGCCACGGCGATGAATAGCGATCCGCCGACGGGCACGGCGCCCTCGGCGTAGACGTTGTCGATCTCGTCCCCCACGGTGCCGATCGCTTCCCCCGACAGGTGCTCGACCAGCCGCGCTCGCATCGGGAACCCACCGCTCACGGCGGTCACTTCGGCGCGGTAGAACCCCGTCGGGCCCGGCGCATGACAGATGTCCGCGCAGCTGGCGATGCAATCGGCCTTGGCGGTGGACGGAGCGAACGCGGCCACGGCGGCCGCGAGAAATAGAGTGTGTGCAAGCATTGCCGCGCCGTTCAGCAAGCGTCGCGCCACCGAACGTCGATGTCTAGATCCGCGAACTCACAAGGCCGGGGCTCGGAATCGTCGACCGCGCATGGCGGCGATGCCTCGGCTCCCGCCCGCACTGACAGCGATGTCTCGGCCTATGCCCGGCAGCTCTTCGCCAGCGCCCCGGCGATGTCCTCGGCCCAGCCCTTGATCTGCGCCTCGTCGATGCCTTCGATCATCACGCGCGCCTTGCTCTCGGTGCCCGAGTAGCGCACGAGCACGCGGCCGTCCTCGCCGAGCTTCTTCTCGATGTCGGCGATCATCCGCTGCACGTCGGGCAGGCTGTCGAGGGGGACCTTCTTGTCGACCGCGGTGTTGATCAGCACCTGCGGGGTGCGGGTCATCACCTGCGCGAGCTCGGAGAGCGGGCGCTGCTCGCGCGCCATGATCGCGAGCACGCGCAACGCGGCGACGATCCCGTCGCCCGTGGTCGCGTGATCGAGGAACACGAGGTGCCCCGACTGCTCGCCGCCGAGGTTGTAGCCGTGCTTGCGCATCTCCTCGACCACGTAGCGATCACCGACCTGCGTGCGCACGACCTGCCCACCCGCCGTCCGCAGCGCACGCTCGAGCCCGATGTTCGACATCACGGTGGTGACCAGCGTCTGCTTGGCGAGCCGCTGCTCTCTGAGCATGCGCGTCGCACACAGCGCCATCACCGCGTCGCCGTCGACGACGTTGCCCTTCTCGTCGCACAGCACGAGCCGGTCCGCGTCACCATCGAACGCGACGCCCAGGGCTGCGTCGTGATGGCGAACCATCTCGCACATGGAGGCCGGATGCAGCGCCCCCGCCGCGGCGTTGATGTTCTTGCCGTTGGGGTTGGTGTGGATCGCGATGACCTTCGCGCCGAGCTCCTCGAACACCGCCGGCCCGACGCGGTACGCGGCGCCGTTCGCGCCGTCGACGACGATCCGCAACCCGTCGAGCGTGAGCTCGCTCGGGAACGTCGCCTTGCAGTACACGACGTAGCGGCCGCGGGCGTCCTCGATCTTGCGGCTGTAGCCGACCTCCGCGGGGGCGGCGCGCTGCATGTCGAGCTCGGGCGACTGCATCAGCGCCTCGATCTCCGCCTCGACGTGGTCCGGCAGCTTGTAGCCGTCGCGCGCGAACACCTTGATGCCGTTGTCCTGGAACGGGTTGTGCGACGCCGAGATGACGACGCCCGCATCGCACCGCATCGACGACGTGATGAACGCGATGCCCGGCGTCGGCAGCGGGCCGGTCAGCCAGACGTCGGCGCCCATCGCGACGATGCCGGACGCCAGCGCCGACTCGAACATGTAGCCCGACAGCCGCGTGTCCTTGCCGATCGCGATCCGGGTGTGGCGCCCTGGTTGACGTAGGCGCGCCGCGATCGCCATGCCGAGCCGCATCACGGTGCCGCTCGTCATCGGCTCGTCGTTGGCCACGCCGCGCATGCCATCGGTGCCGAACAAGGTGCGAGTCATCGACATGTTCGTAGCACGGGGCCCTACGTCCCGGCGCGCAGCCTTCCGGTCACTTCACCGGGGAGACTCGGACCCGCTCGGGCGAGATACGCACACCGATGCCCGGGGGCACACCTTCGAGGACGACGCTCGCGTCGCGCGGGGCCTTATCGCTCGGCGTCGCGCGCACGACCGGGCGCATCGTCGACTTCGCCTGCTCGATCGCGAGGAGCACGCCCGTGAGCGAGACCTCGACGTGCTCTGGCTCCACACGCCACCGCGCAGGGTCGACACCCTCCCCCACAACGATGACGCGCTGCTCGGGCATGGCGCGGGTGACGAGCCTGGTCCCGAGCTTGACCTCGACGGACACTGTGTCCGGGCCCACGATCTCGATGCCCTCGGCGACCAGCGCCGCCCGCTCCACGAATGGATCGGCCCGCCCTTCGACGCTGACCTCACGCGTGCGCACCGACGTCAGCGCCGCCAGCGTCTTCTCGGCGCCGCGTACCTTCACGGTCGCAGGCGTCGCCTTGATCTCGACGACGACGTAGCCGTGCTGCGGTTCCCCCGCGACCATGGGGGTGACCTCGACGATCTTCTCGGTGCGCTTGTCGAACGCGACGCGCACCGACCGCGGCTCGATCGCCGTGATCGCGAGCCCGGTCGGCGGCTGTACCATGTCGGGCGTGAACGCGATCTCGCCGTCGCGCGCGGCGCGCAGGTCGACGCTGATCCGCGACAGCTCGCGTGCGTCGAACCGGCGCAGGCGGCGCTCGGGGCCGCGGATCGTGACGAGCACCTCGTCGACGCGATCCGAGATCAGCACCTTGTCGGTGGGCAGGCTGTACGAGACCCCGACGCTGACCCGGATCTCGCGGTCCGGATCGTCGTTGACCAGCAGGAACACGGTCACCGCGAGGACCATCGATAGGAACTTCAGGCCGAGGTTGTCGAACATCGCGCCGTGCAGCCACGCGCGCACCCCGCCGCCCTGCGGCTCGGGCTCGTTCGGCGGGGGCGGCACCGACGCCTTCGCGTGGCGCGCGGGCGCACGCCCGAGCGAGCCGATCGTCTCGTTGCGCTGCCTCACGGCGCCGCCTCGGCCGCCGCCGACTCGCTGCGCGGCTCGGAGATGCTGGCGATCGCCTTGCCGACCTCGGCGGCCGCGGCGGCCTCCTCGACCATCGCGTCGCTGGCCCGCCCACCGGCGAACAAGCCGATGAGCGCACGCCGCAGCACGAGCGGCTCCAGGTCACGCGCGATCGAGCCCTTGAAGCAGAGCGAGATCTCGCCGCGCTCCTCGGAGACGACGACCGCCACCGCGTCGGTGTCCTCGGAGATGCCGAGCGCCGCGCGGTGCCGCGTCCCGAACTCCGGCCCGAGGTCGTTCGCCCGCGACAGCGGGAGCAGTGCGCGCGCGAGCTCGATGCGGTGGCTCTTGCCGATCACCACGGCGCCATCGTGCAGCTCGTTGTCCCGCGCGGGCACGAACAGGGACACCAGCAGCTGCCGCGTCAGCACCGCGTCGACGCGCGTGGCGTCGTCGACGAACTCCTCGAGCGCGGCGTCCCGCTCGAACACGATGATCGCGCCCATGCGCGCGCGGGCGAGCTGCGCGGCCGCGGTGACGACCTCGTCGACGATGTACGACGTCTCCTGCCGGCGACCGAACGGCATCAGGTTCTGACCGATCCGGCCGAGCGCACGCCGGATGTCCTGCTGAAACACGACGATGATCAGGATGATGAAGTACGAGATGAAGTTATCGAGCAGCCACGACACCGTGCGTAGCTCGATCCGCTCGGCGACGAAGAACGCCGCGCCGACGAGCACGATGCCGACGATCATCTGCGCGGCGCGCGTGCCGCGGATCGACAGCAGCAGGCGATAGACGAGGTAATAGACGAGCGCGACGTCGACCACCGTCGTCGCGATGGTCGCCACGGTCAGGCTGTCGAAGAGCTCATGAAGCGCCGCAGTCATGGGCCATCCAGGGACGCCCGCGACCACGTCGGTGATTCGCGCGCGCTCCTATAACCTGGTGTACACCGCGAGCGCTGCCCGGAGCAACGCAACGTTGTGGGTGCGCACAATCGTCGCGCCCCATCGCACGGCGCCGAGGCACGCCGCCGCCGACGCGACGTCGAGGGCGAGTGGGTCACGCTGTTGCGCCTCGGACAACAAGCGCTTCACGAACCGCTTGCGGCTCGGCCCGACGACGACGGGACAGCCGAGCGCGCGGCCGAGGTCGCCCGCCCGCCGAAGCAGCGCGAGGTTGCCCTCGGGGTCGGCGCCCTTGCCGAAGCCGACCCCAGGGTCGATCCACGCCCGCGAGCGCGCCGGCTCGGGCAGCGCCGCCAGCCGATCCGACAGCTCGGCCGCGACCTCTCTCCAGTCCGTCGGGGCCTCGGCCGCAAACACCTCGGCGAGCGTGCGCCCCCGGAGGTGCCCGGCGATGTAGGTGACGCCGGGCAGCTCGCCGACGGTCGCGGCCATCGCCGGGTCGAACAGCCCGCCCGAGACATCGTTGACGATGCTCGCCCCGGCGCCGACCGCCGCCCGCGCGACCACCGCCTTCGTGGTGTCGACCGAGACCCGCGCCCCTGCCGCGGCCAGCCGCTCGATGACCGGGAGCACGCGACGCAGCTCCTCGTCCGCAGCGACCGGCGTGGCGCGCGGGTTCGAAGCCTCTCCGCCGACGTCGAGGAGGTCGGCGCCCTCGTCGAGCAGCCGACGCCCGTGGGCGACCGCCGCCTCCGCGTCGAGGTACGCACCGCCGTCCGAGAACGAGTCGGGCGTGACGTTGACCACGCCCATGATCAACGCCTTCACGGCGTGACCGTCCTGGCTACGCCGGTTCGGGCGTGGGTTTCTTGCCGAGGCCGGGCAAGATGCCGGGGCCCCGAGACGGTGACGACCGGTCCTCGGCCTCGCCCGCCGCAGCGGCTTCCTGGCGCTTCTTCGCCGCCGCCGAGATCGGACGGTCGATCTTCTCGCCGCGCAGCAGGACGTCGATGTCGTCGCCGTCGATGGTCTCGAACTCGAGCAATGCCTCGGCGACCGTCTCGAGCTCCTTGCGGTGCTCGGTCAGGATCTTCGTGGCGCGCTCGTACTGCGTGGTCACGATGCGGCGGATCTCGGCGTCGATGCGCTTGGAGGTGTCCTCCGACAGCTGTGCGCCGCCGCTCGAGAAGTCACGGCCGAGGAACACCTCCTGCTTGCCGCTCGAGAAGTTCAGCGGGCCGAACTCCTCGCTCATGCCCCACTCGGTGACCATCGACCGGGCGAGCTCGGTGGCGCGCTCGATGTCGTTGCCGGCGCCGGTGGTCTTGTGGGCGAACACGATCTCCTCGGCGACGCGGCCACCCATGAGGATCGCGATCTGGTTGGTCGCGAACTCGGCGGTCATGCTGAGCCGATCCTCGGGCGGCAGCTGCTGGGTCACGCCCAGCGCGCGGCCGCGCGGGATGATCGTCACCTTGTGGACCGGGTCGGCCTCGTCACCGACGAACCGCGCGACCAGCGCGTGGCCGGCCTCGTGGACCGCCGTCGTGCGCTTCTCCTTGTCGGAGATGATCATCGAGCGGCGCTCGGCGCCCATGAGGACCTTGTCCTTGGCCTCCTCGAAGTCCTCCATCTCGACCTTGTCCTTGTCGCGGCGAGCCGCGATCAGCGCGGCCTCGTTGACGAGGAACTCGAGATCGGCGCCCGAGAACCCGGGGGTTCCGCGCGCGAGCACCTCGAGGTCGACCTGGTGGATCGGCACCTTGCGGGTGTGGACGGCGAGGATGCCCATGCGCCCGCGGAGGTCGGGGCGCGGCACCACGATGCGGCGGTCGAAGCGGCCCGGGCGCAGCAGCGCGGGGTCGAGCACGTCGGGGCGGTTGGTCGCCGCGATGATGATGACGCCATCGTTGGACTCGAATCCGTCCATCTCGACGAGCAGCTGGTTGAGCGTCTGCTCGCGCTCGTCGTGACCGCCGCCGAGGCCGGCGCCGCGATGGCGGCCGACCGCGTCGATCTCGTCGATGAAGATGATGCACGGGGCGTTCTTCTTGCCCTGCTCGAACAGGTCGCGGACGCGGCTCGCGCCGACGCCGACGAACATCTCGACGAAGTCAGAGCCCGAGATCGAGAAGAACGGGACGCCTGCTTCACCGGCGATCGCGCGAGCGAGCAGCGTCTTGCCGGTGCCCGGGGAGCCCATCATCAGGACGCCCTTCGGGATACGGCCACCGAGGCGCGTGAACTTCTTCGGATCCTTGAGGAAGGCGATGATCTCTTCGACCTCGTCCTTGGCCTCCTCGACACCGGCGACGTCCTTGAACGTCACGCGGTTCTGGTGGTCCGAGAGCAGCTTCGCCTTGGACTTGCCAAAGCTCATCGCCTTGCCGCCGCCGGACTGCAGCTGGCGCATGAACAGGAAGAAGATACCGACGAGCAGCAGCATCGGGAGCCACCACACGAGCACCTGCGGCCAGATGCTCGAGTCGTCCTTCGACTTCACGTCGTACTCGACGCCGGCCCCGTAGATCTCCTTCGTGATCTCACCGGGGAACTCGGCGTAGATGACCCGCTTGACCGGGTCATTCTCCATCGTGACGACGTAGCGCGCGTCATCGTGGCCTCGCGGCTCGATGCGGATCTTCTGGATCTTCGCGGCTTCTTCTTTGTTTGCCAGCGTCTGGCGGAAAGCGGTGACGTCCTGCTCGCGCTCCTTGCTCGAGCTGTCCGTGAACATCGAGTAGATGCTCACGAACATGAGGATCAGGATCGCCCAGATCAGGATGGTCTTGTGAGATTGGCGCAACGGCAGATCCGCGGGTCAGAGGTCGATGCCATGTAGCATGCGGCCTTTGCGGTGCATTGCAAAGCCAGATGTTGGCTAAAAACTCCCGACAGTTCGGGCGGGTTTCGGCATCACTTCGGAGGTTTCGCCATGCGCGAGTCCGACGTGCTCCGCCCAGACGATCCCCTGATCCGTGGTGCGGACGACGACGCGTGCGTGCTCGCGCAGCTCCCGCGGGACCTTCGCGTCTGCATACAGATCGGACAGCTTGCGGGACCGCCCCTTGAGGCGCGACGGCCGCATGCGGTCGCCGGCCTGCCACACACGCACGACGTACGGGCCCTCGGGGGCCACGAGAGGCGCCGGGGTGGCGGAGCTGGTTGATGAAGTCGACAACGGTCCCGGCCCAGGAGCTGGTTCCACCCGCAGCAGGTCGTACGTGCGCACGACGCGCCCCCCCGGCACATCGAGCGCGACACGCCCACTCGCGGGTCGCGTGACGAGCTCGTCGATCGCATCGAGGTGGGTCGCGTCGTAGCCGAGACCCGCGTCTTCGAGCAGCAGCGCGACCGCGCGCTTGCGGATCGCCGGTGGCTGCTTCGCGAGCGCCGAGGCCGACCCGAACCGGGGACGGTCCCGTTTTTCGTCCTGCTCCCTCACGAACGGCGCCGCGAGTGAGTCGATGACCTCGAGCCACTCCTGTGCGCTTGCCGCGAGGCGCACCAGCGCGGCGTCGAGTTGCGGATTCTCCTCGCGGAGCGCGGGCATCACGCGCTCCCGGAAGCGGACGCGGGCGAGCTGCGCGTCGGCGTTCATCGGATCGTCGATGATCGGGAGGCCCTGCTCGGCGGCGTAGGCCTCCGTGGCCTCGCGCGCGACGCCGAGCAGCGGGCGCACGATGCGGCCGCGCACCGCGGGGATGCCGGCGAGCCCGGCGGGCCCGGTGCCGCGGACGACGCGCATCAGCACGGTCTCGGCCTGGTCGCGGGCGGTGTGGCCGACGAGGATGGCGGCGAGCCCGAGCTCGTCGGCGAGCGCGGCGAGCGCGGCGTACCGCGCCTCGCGGGCGGAGGCCTCGACGGACGCGCGCCGGGGCACCGCGACGCCGCGCACGATCGCGGCGGCCCCCTGCCCGCGCGCCCACGCGGCGACCCGCGCGGCCACCTCGCCGCTGCCCGGCGAGAGCCCGTGATCGACGATCAGCACGACCACGTGCGGTGCTCCCGCCACCTCGACCGCGGCGTGCGCCAGGGCCATCGAGTCGGCGCCGCCCGAGCATGCGACGCCGTAGACGCCCGGCCCGATCCGGTCGATCGCCGCCCGAACGGCCGGCTTGACCGCCGCGGCATTCGATCGCACCGGCGTGCTAGTCATGACGCCAGACGTTACCCCGCCACAGCCGCCCGACATGACCGAACGCGATCGCGATCCGAAACACCCCGAGCTTGCTCCCAGCGGCCCGCTCGCGCGGCTGCGCGCCCAGCTCGCCGGTCCCCGCGGCTATCGCCGCATCGACGCGCTGCTGTCCGCGGAGGACGCGGCCGGCGCGGTCGCGTCCCTGTCGCCCAACGAGGTGTTCGAGCTCGTGCACGAGGTCGGGTTCGAGGACGCGCAGCCGCTGCTCGAGCTCGCGACGCCGACGCAGATCCAGGGCTGCTTCGATCTCGACGGGTGGGCGAAGGATCAGCTCGAGGTCGCACCGCTCAAGCCGTGGCTCGCCGCCTTGCTCGAGGTCGGGTTCGAGAAGGTGGGACAGGTGTGGAGCAATCTCGACGCCGAGCTGCGGGCGCTCATCTTCCAGCGCCAGGTCAAGGTCTACGACGTGACGCTCGAGGAGGCCCCGCCCGAGGACTCCGAGGAGTCGATCATGACGACGCCCGATCGGTTCTTCTTGCTCGAGCTGCACGGCGACGAGGACACGCAGCGCCTCGTGCAATCGCTCGTCGAGGATCTGTATCGCGCGGATCCGGATCTCGCGCGCCACACGATCATGGCCGCGCGCTCGGAGCCGCCGGCGGAGCTCGAGGAACAGAGCTATCGCTGGCGCGCGGGGCGGCTGGCGGATCTCGGCTACGTCGACTTCTACGAGGCGCTCGATCTGTTCCGCCCGCTCGACGCCGACAAGGTCCACATCGGCGAGGGCTCGCAGGACAAGCTCGGCGGCGAGGAGGACGCGACGCGGCTGCCGGTCGTCGTCGCCGAGGAGGTGCTCGGCCGCAGCTTCCTCGCGCGCGCGATGGCGTCGATCGATGATCCCGCCGAGGCCACGCGCCTCGAGACCGCGCTGATGGTGCTGGTCAACAAGGTGCTCGCCGCCGGGCGCGCGAAGCCCGGGCAGGCCGAGGTCGTGCGGCGCGGCGCGCTGTACGCGACGGCGACGCTGTCGCTCGGCCTCGAGACCGTGTCGCGCGGCGACCTCGCACGTGCCCAGCAGGCGCTGCACACGATCGGGCTGATCCGCCTGTTCCGCGTCGGCTACACGGTGACCGCCAAGCTCGCACGTCTCGCCCAGGCGCTCGCCGCGCGCTCGGTCACCGCGGGCTCGCCGGCGCGAGAGCTGGTCGCGGGCCTGTGCTCGCCGCGGCCGCTGTTCACGCGCGCCGCCGACGAGCCGCCGGTCGCCGGCATGCGCCCCTTCGAGGCGTCCGCCGATCTGCGCCGTGCCGGCGAGCTGCTCGCGGGGCTCACGCTCCGCATCGCCCTCGTCGAGGGCCTCGGCGTCGACGTCGTCGCGATGGGCCAGGCCCCGTCGATCGAGCCCTCGGCCCGCCCCAACCTCGATGATT
>DATLHR010000416.1:0-19459 GCA_035539815.1 Kofleriaceae bacterium | reverse complement strand
GCCGAGGCCCATGTCGTCCGCGAGGATGCCGCTGGCGCCGTGCGCGCGCAGGTTCTGCATCCACGCGACGCCTTCGCGCTGATACGGCCGCAGATCCGCGGCGAGCCCGACCGGCGGCGAGAACGCGCCGGCGTCGACGGGACCGAGCGCGAGCGAGCACGCCTGATCGCGGATCTTGGTGTCGCCGACCCACCGCATCGGCCGCGCCCCACCATCGTGCAGGCCCGAGCACAGCTCGGCGATCAGCGGCGCGCGCGATGCGGGCGCGCTGAGCTTGGGACCATTGCGATACAGCTCGACGAGCACCTTCGCGAGCAGCTTGAGGCGGCCGGGCGGGACGGGTAGCCAGCGCTTGTCGTCGACGCGTACGGCGACGCAGCGGCGCGTGGGCCGCGTGAGCGAGGCGAGGTCGGCCGAGCCGTCGAGCAGATCGAGCAGCGCGGGCAACAGGTCGATGCGCTGGCCGTCGACCTCCACGCCGAGCTCGAGCCCGAACCAGTCGGGGCGGTCCGGATCGGGCTCCGCCGACGCGTACATCGTCGACTCCGCGCCGACGACCTGCCACGGATAGTCCGGATCGATCTCCACCCGCCAGCCGAGCGCCTTCAGCTGTGGCACGGCGTGGGCCGCGAACGCGCACAGCGCATTGACGTCGCCATCCACGGCGACCACGTAATCGACCCCTGCGCCGGGAGAGACCGCGCAGTCCTCGAGGGCGGACAGCTCGATCGCGCCGAGACCCTCGAGCGTGCGGCACGCCAGGAGCTCGGCCTCGCGATCGCGGGCGGGGTTGCGGACGTCACGCAGGCGAAAGCGGCGGTCGCCGTACGCGAGCTCGAGCCGCAGCATGCCGGTGCGCACCTCGTCCCCATGGCGGGAGCCGTCGTCGACGTACAAGGTCTCGGCGAACAGGCGAACGCACGGTACGCAGCGTGCGGGCGCTGCGCCCGCAGTAGCCCCGGGAGGATACGACATCAGTGCAATGCACCCTGCCTACCTCCGCGATCCGCGTCCAGTTTTCCGCACGCCGGAACCACTGATCAGATGGATCGTGATGATCCGGAACCGATCAGTTTAGGCCGGCGCCTTGACGGCGCGTTCGCGGTCCACCGCGATGCCCATCGCGGCGTAACCCTTGTCCACGTAGACGACCGTCCCCGTGATGCCGCTCGCGAGCGGGCTCGACAGGAACGCGGCGGTCGCGCCCACCTCGTCCGCCGTGATCTCCTCCGGCAGCGGCGTGTTGCGCTTGGTGTAGTCGATCATGTCGCCGATGAAGCCGATCGCGCTCGCCGCGCGCGACGCATACGGGCCCGCGGAGATCACGTTGACGCGGTGGCCCCACTTGCGGCCCGCCTCGTACGCGAGCACCCGCGCATCGGACTCGAGCGCCGCCTTCGCCGACGACATACCGCCGCCGTACCCGGGCACCACGCGCTCCGACGCCATGTACGAGAGCGAGAGGAACGAGCCACCGCGCCGCGTGACCGGCCCGAGGTGCTGGATCAGCGACACGTTCGAGTACGCCGACGCGGACAGCGCGCCGAGGTAGCCCTTGCGCGAGGTCTCGATCAGCGGCTTCTTCACCTCCGGGCCGTTCGCGAGGCTGTGGACGACGATGTCGACGCCGCCGTCGGCCGCGACCGCCGTCGCGAGCCCGCCGATGGTGAAGTCGCCGAGGTCGCGGTAGCGCTTGCTCTCGCGCAGCTCCTGCGGGACGTCCTCGAGCCGATCGTACTCGGCGTCGAGAGGATAGATCTTCGCGAACTGCATCTTGCTGCCGTCCTCGAGCGTCATCGACGCGTCGAACTTGCCGCGCTCGAGCATGGTCTTGAAGATGCCGAGGGCCGGCGGCCAGGTCGCGACGGAGACGGTCGCGCCTGCGCGCACGAGCGCCTTCGCGATCGCGAACCCGAAGCCACCGTCGTCGGCGACGCCGGCGACGAGAGCGTGCTTGCCCTTGAGATCGATCGTCAACATGGGCGGGTGATCGCGCGAATCGCGGGTGGAATCAACATCACACGCGAGCGCGTTTTCCACTCGCTCCCGGCGCGGCCCTCGCCTACCGTCCCCGAGATGCGCGTTGCCGTCCTTGCCGCCGTCCTGGCCCCAGCGCTCGCTGCGGCCGCGCCCCCGCGTCCGGTCGTCTACAAGAACCGGGTCAAGCCGGCGATCAAGGAGCCCGGCACGATCGCGCACGCGCTGTCGCGCATCGTGTACGTCAACGACTGCCGACCGAACGGCTGCACGCTGACGCCGGGCGTCGACGACTCGCGCACGAACCGCTCGTCGATCCCGCAGTCGACGGTGGTGCTCGATGCCTGGGCGCACGGCGACGCGCGGTGGGCGGAGGTGATCGAGTGCGTGAAGGAGACGTTCCTTCCGTTCAACATCGAGGTCGTCACGACCAACCCCGGCAATGTGAATCACTTCGAGGTCATGGTCGGCGGTACCTCGACGCAGCTCGATCCCGAGCTGGTCGCCGGCGGGGTCGCGCCGTTCATCGACTGCAGCGCGCAGTCCGACAACGTGATCAGCTTCGTGTTCGCCGGTATGTCGAACGACGTGGAGTACCTGTGCGGCGCCGTCGCGCAGGAGGCCGCGCACGTGTGGGGCCTCGATCACGAGCTCAACAAGCTCGACCCGATGACGTACCTCGACCTCGGCAGTCTCAAGCGGTTCCAGAACACCGCGTCGCAATGCGGCGAGGAGCTCGACCAGCCGCGCACCTGCTACTGCGGCGGCTCGACGCAGAACAGCTACGCATACTTGATCGGGCTGTACGGCATGGCCAACCTGCCGCCGCCGGTGCTCACGATCGGCACGCCGACGGAGGGTCAGTGGGTGCGCCCCGGCTTCCCCGTGCGCGCGTCGCTCGACTCGGTGCTCGGCGAGACCAGCGCATCGTTCGCGCTCGACGGTGCGCAGATCGCCACGCTGTCGCCCGGGCCGTTCGCGTTCAACGCGCCGGCGACGCTGGCGGGCGGCGACCACGTCGTCAGCGTGACCGCCGTCGACGGCGGCGGGCGAATGGCGACCGAGACGGTCAACATCAAGGTGACCGCGACGTGCAGCGCCGGCAGCGCGTGCCCCGGCGACGCGCACTGCCTCGGCGGCTACTGCCTCCCCGGCGCGTCGGTCGCGGGCGGCCTCGGCGCGACGTGCACCGGCAACGGTGCGTGCATCACCAACCAGTGCGGCCAGGCCGGTGACCAGCAGCTGTGCACGGCGGCGTGCGATGCGGGCAACTCCTGCCCGAGCGGGTTCGAGTGCTTGCCGTCGGGCGACAGCGGTGTGTGCTGGCCGACGGGGGACGACGACGGAGGCTGCGCCGCAGGTGGGGACACCTCGACGCCGGCGGTGTTGCTCGCCGGCGTCGGCCTGCTCGTGCTGCGGCGGCGCCGCCGCCGATGACAAAGGCGTGACGACCGCACGCGCGCGGTCCGCTACGGTGTGAGGGCCTCGCCAGCAGAAAGAGAGTGGCCGGAGAGAAAGCCCGGTAGATGAGAGTGAAGCTCGCGCTCCTCGGAGCCATCGCGATCACCACGTCCGCAGCCGCAGACAATTACAACCGCCAAGCCGCGACGAAGATCGACGTCAAGCAGACGGATCGATCGAAGCCGCGCGTCGTCGAGAAGCCGCCGAGCGCACCGAGCGTCGGGGTCACCGACGTGCTCTCGCTCGAAGGCGAGGCCGTGCCGATCCGCGAGGGCATGGAGCAAGTGCTCGGCGAGATCATCGCGAACACGCCCGACTCGATGGTCGACGACAAGGCCGACGCATACTTCCGGCTCGGCGAGCTGTACGCCAAGCAGCACCGGTTCTTCCGGCTGTCGGGCATCGAGCTGGCGATGAAGAAGGACGCCGCGAAGTCGCAGGCCGCGGCCGCGAGCGCGAAGGACTACCTCGTCAAGGCGGTCACCGCGTATCGCGACCTCACCAACAACGACGCGTTCCGCTCGTGGCCCAAGATGGACGTCGCGCTCTTCTACTACGGCTACATGCTGCAGGGCGGGAACTACCTGAAGGAGGCGCGCGCCACCTACGACAAGCTGCTCAAGAACTATCCGCAGAGCAAGTACGTCCCCGCCGCGCACCTCGCGTTCGCCGACTACTACTTCGAGGCGGGCCAGCTCGCCGACGCCGAGGCGCGCTACAAGCAGGTGCTCAAGTTCCCGCGGTCGCCCTCGTACTGGTACGCGATGTACAAGCTGGGGTGGATCCACCTCAACCAGGCGCGGTTCCTCGACGCGCTCGACACGTTCTCGCAGGTGGCGACGGCGACGCGCAGCGACAAGCAGCACGCGGTGCTCCACCGCGCCGCCAAGAAGGATGTCGTGCGCGCGTACGCCGAGACCGGGAAGCCCGACAAGGCCCTCGCGTTCTTCCAGCGCATCGACAAGGCGCGCGCGTTCGACATGCTCGAGACACTCGCCGACCACTATCTGGCGCAGGGCAAGAGCGACCGCGCCATCTACACGCTTCGCGAGCTCATGAAGCTGCAGCCGCGCAACAAGCACGTGTGCATGTGGCAGTACGACGTGGCGAACGCCACGCTGTCGCTGCAGGGCGCGGGCTATCGCGACAAGGTCGAGGAGATCGAGAACCTCGTGAAGGTGTGGAGCGCGGTGCGCGCGGCGAAGTCGCTGCCCGCCCCCGAGGCCCAGGAGTGCCACGATAACGCTGCCGCGATGAGCGGCGAGCTCGCGCGCATGTATCACAGCGAGGCAGCGCGGACGAAGAACGCCGAGACGCTCGGCTACGCGGAGCGCCTGTATCACGTCTACCTCGACGGGTTCCCCGACGCCCGCGACTACGCCGAGACCGCCTTCTACTACGCGGACCTGTTGTGGGCGCGCGCCGAAGCGGAGCCCACCCCGCGCCTCAAGCCCGAGCGCTGGGAGTCCGCGGGCACCGCGTTCTCGGCGCTGCTCGCGACCGGCAAGCTCGACGCGAAACGGACCAAGGAAGCCGCGTACGCCGCGGCGCTCGCCTACATGCGCGCGTTGCAGATGGATCCCCGCCCGTCGATGGGCCGGCTCGCCGACGCAGATCACGAGTACACCGAGATCCCGGCGAAGGTGCCGCTGCCGCCGCGCGAGCAGAAGGTGCTCGACGCGTTCGCGCAGTACCTCCGCTACGTCAAGGACAAGAACGACGAGGAGCGGATCGGGATGATGTTCATGAGCGCCACCACGCTGCGGCGCTACCATCACTACGACAAGGCGATCCCGATCTTCGAGGACCTGCTCGCGAACCACCGTACGCACGAGACCGCCGAGTTCGCCGCGAACCTCCTGCTCGACAGCTACAACCGCATCCGCGCCTACGACAAGATGCTCGCGCTCGCCGGCCAGCTGCGGCGCGACAAGGCGTTCCTCGAGGGCAAGACCGAGCTCGCGGAGCGGCTGCTCGACCTCGAGATCCAGGCGCTACGCAAGCGCGCCGAGGAGCAGGAGCGGCAGGCGCGCGCGACCAACGACTTCGCCAAGTTCGTCGCGTGCGGCCAGCTGTACCTCGACGCGTACAACCTCGATCCCGAGGACGAGAAGAACGACGTGATCCTCTACAACGCAGGCGTCTGCTTCCAGGACGGGCGTTCGATCAAGGCGGCGATCAGCGCGTTCGGCTGGCTGCGCCAGTACTACCCATCGAGCAAGCTCGCGGCGCGCGGGCTCGCGCGCGTCGGCAAGGCGTACGGGGACATCGCGTACTACGCGGACAGCGCGGCCTCGCTCGAGGAGTACGCGAAGAAGTACGCCGGTGAGCAGGACGCTTACGACGCGATGAACGACGCGGTGTTCTATCAGAAGGGCATCGGCAACGACGCGAAGGCGATCGCGAACACGCGCTACTTCATCAAGACGTTCGGCGCCAAACGGCCCCGAGAAGCGGCGAACGCGAGCTTCTCGTTGACCTCGGTGTACGAGAAGCAAGGCGATGCCGACGCGATCGCGCGCCACCTGCGCGAGTACCTCCGCACGTTCGGTCCCAAGGGCGGCACCGATCGCATGGTGATCGCGTACGCCAAGCTCGGCCAGGTGCTGTGGACCCAGAGCTGCCCCGGCAAGCTCGTCGACGGGTCGTGCATCAAGGTCGAGCGCGAGCGTGCGATCGCGATGCGTCGCAAGCTGCGCGGCAGCGTCGTGCAGCAGACGCAGTGCGGTCCGCAATCGAAGATCAAGCTGACCGTGATCGCACGCGACGAGCGCAAGGTGCGCGAGGCGATGCAGGCCTTCGCGTCGGCCGCGAAGGCGTTCGAGGCCGCGGCGGGCAAGACCGGCGGTGACGAGGCGGGTGCGCGCTACTACTACGGGCTCGCGAAGCTCGCCGAGGCCGATCGCGACTTCGAGGCGTACCTCGCGGAGGCGTTCCCACAACACCTCGACTTCGACCCGCGCTCCCCCGCGATCGCGAAGAAGAGCCTCGCGCGGTTCGAGGCGTGGTTCGCCCGGAAGGAGCAGCTCGGCAAGGCGGCGAGCGCGCAGTTCGAGCGCGTGCTCGCGATCAAGGACGCGGCGAGCTCGATCGCTGCCGCGGCTCGACTGGGACAGATCTCGCAGAACCTCTCCGACGCGCTGTTCACCGCCGAGATCCCGAAGAACCTCCGCACCGGCGCATTCGCCGAGGAGAAGGTCGAGGCGTACTGCGACAAGCTCATGGAGCTCACGCCGCCGCTCGAGGAGCGCTCGCTCGCGGCGTACGGCGTGTGTCTCGCGAAGTCGACCGAGCTGGGCTGGTTCAGCGAGTGGTCGAAGCTGTGCGAGCGCGAGCTCGGACAGATCAAGCCCGAGGACTTCCCGACCGCGGCCGAGCTGCGCGCCCAGCCGACCAAGGTCGCCACGGTGATCGCGCTCGAGCCACCGGTGCGTTCGCTCGACTGATCACGCCGGGGCCGGCGCCTCGATCGGGGCCTGGTGAGGCAATGGCACCAGGCTCACCGTAAGCGTCACGTCGGCGCGCATCGCCTGGGCGATCGGGCCCCGCTGCTTCGCCTCGTGCGAGATCGCGAGGAACTCCCGTGCGGAGATCCCCGGCACGATCGCCGAGCAGTGGACGCGCACCGCGGGGATCTCCCAGCGTCCCGTCGGCTTGATCAGCTGCACGCGCGCCTCCGTCCGCAGCGACATGGGGTGGTAGCCGGCCGCCGCGAGCTGCTCGGCGAGCATCATCGTGAAGCAGCCGGCGTAGGCCGAGGCGAGGAGCTCCTCGGGTGTGGTCGCCGTCGGCACCGCTTCGAGCTCGAACCGTGCATGCGGCGAGATGGGTGTGTTGGTCAGCGCACCGGAGTCCGTGGTGAGCATGCCGGCGTCCGTCCTCGGGTCGTCCCAGATGCAGATCGCTCCGCGGTCCATAGGTGCTCCTTCCTCGTAGCGCATCTGGTGCATCGAGCGTTCCAGCCCCGCGAGCGCCCTCGCCACGCGGCACGCGGCTCGTTCGGCGACGGCGCTGACGTCCGGGTTGCATGCGCCGGAGGCGAGCACCGGGTGGAATCCTGGACCGCCTGGGAATCGCGCTGGCCGGACCGGCGGTGTAACCTGGGCGCCGTGACCGCGGTGCTGATCACGCTGGCTGAGGTGGGGCCGGGTGTGCAGCTCGAAGAGCAGCTCAACAAGGCGGGGCTCGCCGCGCATTGGGACGTCCGGCAGGCGGACGGTCCGCAGCACGGGGTCGGCGCCGCGGTGGTGCTGCTCGACGGCGACCACCTCGGGGACCGGCTCGCGGAGGTCGCGGATCGCTGGCGCGACCAGCCCTCCGTGCCGGGCGTGGTGGCGATCGGCGCATCGGCGGCCGCGCGCGAGTCGGCGCCCAAGGCGCGCATCACGCTGGTCGCGCCCACCGCGAAGCTGTCCACGCTGGTCGGCATCATCGAGGAAGCGGCGAAGCTCCGGCTCGCGTCGGGCATGCGGTGGGCCGTGCTGCGCGCCGCGACCAACATGCTGCCCGTCGACGACACGCCGGCGGCGTGGCTACCGACGCTGCAGGCCGCACGCAAGGTCGCCATCGAGATCCCGCGCTCGGCGCTGCGCTGGCATGCGCCGCACTATGCATCGCCCCTGCCCCGCCTCGACGAGCTGCGGGAAGAGCGCTACCTGACCGTCCCCGAGCTCGAGTTCGCCAAGCGCATCGACGGCACGACGACGGTGCAGACGCTGGTCGCGGCGGTCCCCGACGCCGCGGCGATGGCGCGGTTTCTGTGGACCATGGTGTCGATGAGCGCGGTCGAGCTGACGCCCGAGGTCCGCGACCTCACCACGGTGCCCCGCCGCATCTTGCACGACATACGGACGCACCTGCGTGCGCGCGTCGCCCGGCTCGAGCGCAGCACGTACTACGATGTCCTCGAGGTCACGCCGCTCGCCGAGTACGAGGAGATCGAGCACGCCTATCAGGAGCTGGGAAAGCGCTACGCCCCCAACGTGCTCGCGCAGCTCGACCTGGCGGACCTCGCGTCGCTGGTCGCACCGCAGTGGGAGCTCGTCGAGAAGGCGCGGTCGGTGCTCGTCGATCATGCGGCGCGCGGCCGCTACCACGACTGGCTGCGCCAGCGGATGAAGGAGCTGAAGACCGTGTGGGCGTGCGATCCGCACGCAGCTACCGCGGCCGCCGAGCGCTACCGCCGCGGCCAGGCGCTGCTCGGTGAAGGTGACGTTCACCGCGCGATGGGCGAGCTCGCCGGGGCGTGCCGCCTGTTCCCCGATCATCCCGACTACGAAGCGAACCTCGCGTGGGCTCGCTACCGCGTTCAGGTGTCGTCGGGGCGCGACCGCGTCGAGGCGGCGCTGGTCGAGCGCAAGACCGTCGAGGATCTGATGTACGGCCGCCGCGTGTGGCCGCGTGCGCTGCTCGCGCTGTCGCTGCTGTGCGCCGCGGGCGGGGACGCGGACTCCGCGCGCTGGCATCTCTCGCAGGCGCTGCTCGCCGACCCCACCATGCCGGCCGGCCTGCAGCTCGCTCGCCGGCTCGGGATGCGTCGCTGATGCGCGAGATCGAGGATCGCCTTCACGCCGCGTCCGCCGGCTCGATCGAGGCCGAGCTCGTCGCGATCGCGCTCGAGCAGACCGGCGCCGATCACGGGGCGCTGTTCGTGTGGAGCAAGGAAGAAGCCGGCCTCGCGCTCGTGCACCACGTCGTCAACGGCGTGACGGTCACGCTCCCCCGCGTCGTCAAGAAGGAGGGGGACCAGGCGGGATCGAGACCCGGCATCGCACTCCACGTGTTCGAGAGCGGGCAGCCGTACCTGTGTCCGGATGCTTCGCGCGATCCGCTGTACACGCGCTACCTGATCGACGTCGGCGCGCTCGTGGCGGCGCCGATCCGCTATCAGCGCCGACCGATCGGCGTCCTCACGATCTCGACGCGCGATCCGCGCGCGCTCGATGCAACGAGCCTGCGCGCGCTCACCGCGATCGCCGACGTAGCCGCGCCGCTGCTCCGCCGCGCACAGGTCGATCGCATCTCGCGCGCCGCGACCGGCCGGCCGCTGATGATCAAGGGCCTGTCGCCGGCCTGGCACGAGGTCGAACGCAAGCTCGAGCTCGCGGCGCCGACCAACGCGCCGATCCTGATCCGCGGCGAGAGCGGCACCGGCAAGGACCTCGTCGCGCGCGCGATCCACTGGAACAGCCGCCGGGCCGACAAGCCGTACGTCGTCGTCAACTGCGCCGCGATCCCCGAGACGCTGCTCGAGTCGATCCTGTTCGGTCACGTGAAGGGCGCGTTCACCGGTGCCGTGATCCAGAAGGTCGGCGAGTTCCAGAAGGCCGACGGCGGCACGCTGTTCCTCGACGAGGTCGGCGAGCTGCCCGTGATGCTGCAGGCCAAGGTGCTGCGCGCGGTCGAGCAAGGCGAGGTGCAGCCGCTCGGGTCCAACGACCCGCCCGAGCGCGTCGACGTGCGCCTGATCTGCGCGACCAACCGCGACCTCGAGGGCATGGCGAAGGCCGGCACCTTCCGCGACGACCTGTTCTATCGGCTCAGCGTGATGACCCTCGAGCTGCCACCGCTGCGCAGCTACAAGGACAACCTCGAGACGCTCGCGCACGTCTTCCTCGAGCAGTCGGCCGCCTCCCATGGCAAGCCGGCCCCGCGGCTCGGCCCCTCCGTGCTCGCACACCTCACCGCGTACGACTTCCCGGGCAACGTGCGCGAGCTCAAGAACACGATCGAGCACGCCGTGATCCTCTCCACCGAGGACGAGCTACGTGTCGAAGATCTGCCGCGCCCGCTCCTCTCCGGGACCGCGGCGAAGCCGAACAAGCCGAGCAAGCCCGCGCAGCTCACGCTCGACCAGGCGCGCGAGCAGTGGCTCGAGCCGCTCGAGCGCCAGTACCTGACCGATCTGCTCGCCAAGCACGGAGGCAACGTGAAGGTCGCCGCGCAGGCCGCGGGCGTGAACACCGTCACGCTTTATCGCCTGCTCAAGCGGCGCGGTCTCTCGCTGGGACGCACGGTTCGGGAGCGCTAAGCACTACCTCTCTGTAGGCTGTCGCTCTGCGTCATCACGCGAGCTGACAGCCGCGCGAGGACCGCTGCTAACATCCGCGAGGATGAGGGAGCCCACCTGGCGACGATCCGCCCTGCGCCTGCTCGCGCTCGCAGGGACCCTGATGGCGTGCGGTGACAACAACTTCCCGGACCAGCAGGACGCCGGGCTCGATGACAGCGCGATCGTGCGCTCGCTCGACACCATGGCGCCCGCCCAGGTGAAGGCCGGCGACCCCATCACCGTCACCTGCATCCTCACCGAGAATGACGTGCCACGGATGGTGACGGGCCAGGTCAAGGTGACCGACGAAGCGTCGGTCGAGCGCACGAGCACCACGATCATCGCGCGCAAGGTCGGCACCGTCACCGTCGAGTGTTCCCTGCCCGAGCTGTCGCTCGTCGACGAGACACCGGCGACCGTCGAGATCGTGCACGGGGATCCCGCGACGATCGTCACGACGATCACGCCGGATCCGGTGACCGCCGGCGAGACGGCGACCGCTACGTGCGAAGTGTTCGACAGCTCCGGCAACGTGATCGAGGACGCGGCGCCCGAGCTCGTGCTCTCACCGACGGATCCGGGCAACACGATCACGGGCCTCACCGCCTTGATGACCCGCGCCGGCCACTACGCGGCGATCTGTTCGCTCCCGGGCGCGACGAGCAACAACGCGCCGTTCGACGTGATCCCGGCGCTGCCCTCGACGCTGCTGCTCGGCAAGCAACCGAACAACGCGGTCCACGCGCTCGGCGAGCTGATCACGATCACGCACGTCGTCGCCGATCGCTTCGGCAACGAGATCCCCACCGCGAACGTCGCGCTGACCAGCACCGGCATCACCGGCGCAGGCCCGATCATTTCACTTCCGCCCGACGTGTTCCGTTACAACGGCGAGGGTCGCTATCGCGTGAACGGCACCGTCACCGATCCTACGGACGGCGGCGCGCCGGTGACCGCGGAGCTCGAGCTCCTCGTCAACAGCGTCGGTCCGCGCATCCAGTGCGCCAACGACGCCACGATGATCGATCTCACGCCCGGTGCCCCTCTCACCATCACCGGCGACGCGAACGACGTCAACGGTGTCACCAGCATCGCGGTCAACGGCACGCCGGTCACCGTCGGCGCCGGGAACTCGTTCTCGTCGACGATCACTACGCGGTTTGGCCTCAACTTCGTCGACGTCACCGCCGTCGATGACTTCGGCGCGACGACGTCGAAGGTGTGCACGTTCCTCGTGGCCAACCGGTGGGCGTCGCCGACCGGCATCATGGGCGATGCGCTGTCGCTCAAGCTCACGCAGAACGGCGTCGACGACGGCAACCGCAACGATGGGCTCGATTCGTTCGGTGACGTCCTCTACACGGTGATCAACAGCAGCGGGATCCGTTCCGCGCTGCATAACGCGTTGCTGGACGCGAACCCGCTGAAGCCCAGCTCGTGCGATGTCGATACGTGGCTCGGTTGCGCGTTCCGGTCACGGATCGACTATCTCGAGTCGAACATCGTCGGGTCCAACACGGTGTCGCTCACGCTGGTCAGCGGCGGCATCCGTGCCACCGCGCGCATCAACGACGTCAACGTCAAGCTCCAGATCACCGGGACCATCGACACGACCGGCTGGGTCCACATGAGCTACATCGATGTGTCGATGATCCTCGACACCACGCTGGCGAGTGGGCTGCCGCGGATCACCGTGCGGCCCAACTCCGTGACCGCGGGCGTCGGCTCGATCTCGACGGACTTCAGCGGCGTCGCCGGCTGGATCATCGACGAGATCATCGTGCCGCTCGCGCAGAGCACGTTGCAGAACACGGTGCGTGACCTGATCCGCAACTACGTCAGCACCAACTTCAACCAGGTGCTCGACGGCATCATCTCCGGACTCGACATCAGCACGCTCGGCACGAGCTTCAACGTGCCCAGACTCGACGGCTCGGGCAACGTGCAGCTCGGCTTCGGCGTCGGCTTCTCGCTCGTCGGCGCGAATGCGAACCGCCTCTTGTTCGGGATCGGCACCTCGTTCACGAGCACGTCACAGAACGCGTACGCGACTCTCGGTACGCCGCTGCCGCCCGGCGTGAATCTCACCGATCCATCCGTGTCGCTGCCCTCCAACATCGCGCTCGGCGCGCACGTCGGCATTCTCAACCAGGCGCTGCATGCACTGTGGAAAGCGAACTACTTCTCCGCGTCGCTGAACGGCACGCAGCTCGGCGGGCTGCCGGCGGAGATCCAGCTGGTCGTCGACACCAAGCTGCCGGGTGTCAGCTACATCAACACCGACGGGACGGTCGCGCTGCAGCTCGGCGCGCTCGACGTGCAGGTCAATCACCCCGACCTGCCCGCGAACCTCGTGATCACGCTCGGCCTCGACGCACATGCGTCGGTGTCGCTCCTCGGTAACGACCTCAAGTTCGGCAGCATCGTCGTCGACCAGGTCTACATCTCCACCGAGTCGGTGGCGCTGACGGCCGAGGAGCAGATGGTGATCGAAGACCTGATCGGTGAGCTCGCGCAGGAGCTCGTGAACCAGTCGCTCAACAACTCGCTGCCCGCGCTCCCCATCCCGTCGTTCCCGCTGCCGTCCTCGCTCACGCAGTTCGGGTTGCCGGCCGGCGCGAGCCTCGGCGTGAAGAACCCGGGCCTCACGTCGGCGCCGCACCACTTCACGCTGCGCGGCCAGTTCGGCGTTCAGTAACGATCAGGGCTGCGCCGCCGGGAGCGAGCACCACGGGGTCATCTCCGCCGGGACGAGGACGTCGTCGGTCGAGGCGCGCGCGGCGCACGCTTCGTCCTCGGTCCACGCCAGCCACTGCGAGGCGCGGTCCGAGCTCGCGGCGTAGCTCGCGAACGGGTCGTAGCTGTTCGCGGTGAGCTTGAACACCGTCGGATCGACGCAGCCGCCGCCCGCCGACGTCTGGTAGTCCATGATGATCTGGTGCATCGCCGGGGTGGTGCTGTTCCAGCAGCAGGTGCGCGACTTCGTGTAGTCGAGCGGCGCGTACACGTAGTCCTCGATGGTGGTGCGGTACTCGGCGTCGACCGCAGCGCGGTCCATGCCGAACTGCGCCTGCATCAACTCGTAGAGCTGGCGAAACGCTTCCTCGCGCGCGGTGCGCGCAGCGCACGACGCAGGATGCTCGCGCAGGTGCATGCGCTTGGCCTCGATCACCTCGACCAGCTGCGCGCGCTGGACCTCCGGATCCGGATCGCCGAGGAGCTCTCCGAACTTCGCCGGACGCGCGCCGATGCGCTCGCGATCGGTGTCGTTGATCCAGCTCGCCTCGTCGGCGTTCATCCACGTGTTGATCCACTTGCCGTTGCGCGCCTTGGCGACGCGCACGCGCTTGAGGCCGCCGTTGAGCGCCGAGTACAGCGAGGTACCGCCGTACGGCGTGTTGAGCACCGGGCCTCCACCCTCGTTGCTGGTGAACAGGCTGCGCGACTGCGCGGGGTCCTGCCACTTCGGCTGCGCGACCGGGATGTTGCCGTACACGGCCTCGATCTTCATGTTGATGGAGGTGACGTGCTCGACGTGCGTCACGATCGTCGCGTGCCCCTCGACGCTGGGCGAGCGACGGAACACGAGCACGTCGCCCGGCTTCACCGCCTCCGGCACGAGGTTGTAGGTGTTGCGGCTGTCCGCCATGTTGTGCGAGCCGAGGTACGCCTGCGCGAAGAAGATCAAGCGCGCGGCGCGCTTGTTGAGGTGAATCTCGTCGAGGAACGCGCCGAGCCGGGCGCCGTCACCGAGGAACGGCAGACCGTCGTTGTTCGCGACGCCGCGCGTGCGCAGCGCCGTATCCTTCGGCCAGCTCTCGCCGTACTGCGCCGGCGTGAGGTTCGTGTAGTCGCGATAGGCGGAACCGAACGCGGGCGCCTGGCTCCAGCGCCCGTCGACGGTGCGGATGCCGAAGTGACCGAAGTAGACGACCTTGCCTCGGTCGTAGCCGACGAAGTAGATCGGCAGCCGGTACCACGCGGCGAACGAGAGCCGCAGCAGCAGCGTCAGGTCGGCGCAGTCGATCTTGGGCCCCGGCACTGCCTTGCCGAACGGCGTCGAGATCGAGATGGTCTTGAACCAGCTGTCGAAGCTCTGGATCTGCTCGAACGAGGCGACCCAGCGCGAGAACTTCTCGTCCCAGTTGAGGCCGCTGTCCGCGCCCCACGCGATGCCCGCCTTGCGCGCCTCGGCGGTCGTGGTGTCTTCCCACTGGTTGGCCACGGTCCATGCCTGGGTCTCGGCGTAGTTGCCCGCTACCGGCAGCCCGGGCACGCCCGCCGAGTCCTCCTTGCCGAGCAAGGACCCTGGGTCCAGCTCCGCGACCCCTTCGAGCTCGTCGGCGGTGTCGTCGACGCAGCCGCCGAGCCCGGCGAGTACCGCGACTGCAAGGAGTTGTTGGCGCATGCCCCAACCGGTCGCATGGAGCAGGCCAACTCCAAGTCATGTAGATCCAATAGCTAGGCTGTGACCGGCAGCTCGAGTTGCCGGAGAGTCATGTCACCGCCTGCTCGCACCGAAAACGCAATCAGGCAGCGAGGGGCTCCCCCGCTGCCTGAATTGCGCAACAAACGGTGTCGTTAGCTCAGAGGACCGTGATGGTCGGCAGGACCGACTGCAGCGACGCGATGCCCCCCTCGGCAGCGGCCTTCGTCGTGTACTGCTGGCTGACGCCGATGATCTCGCCGTTCTGCGCCTTCACCGTGAAGTAGTAACCACGCGCCGCGTTCTCGAGGACCGTGTACGCGGCCGCGTTCTTCGCCTCGGCCTGCACCGCGAACGCGCCGTTGAACGCCGCCGCGGCCGACGAGTACTGCTCCGACGACAGGACGATCTCGCCGTTCTTCGCGTGGACGTTGAAGCGGAACTTGCCCGACTCGCCCTGGAGCACCTCGACGCGAGCGCCGGTCGACGCGGCCTCCTGCTTGTCGAGGTACGTGGTCACCGCGCGGACCGACGAGCCGATCGCGCGCGTCGCGTTCGACTTGGTGCTGTACACCTGCGAGAACCCGATCGACTCGTAGTTCGCCGCGCGGAGGTGCAGGTTCCAGCCCGTGGCCGTCTGGTTGACCTGGTACTGCGCCGGGTCGACGCCGTTCTCGAGCACCGAGAGCGCGCCGTTGATCGCGCCGGTGCGCGAGGTGTAGGCCTCGGAGGTCAGCAGGATCGCGCCGTTGCCCGACTTCAGGTTGAAGTGCCACTGCCCGTCGGTGGCCTTCCAGAACGAGAGCTTGCCCGCGCCAGCGGCCTCGTCCTCGGTCAGGCCCTCCTCGTCCGCGCCAGTCGAGGCGCAGCCGACGGCGGCGATGGTGGAGACCGAGAGGACGAGAGCGGTGATAAGCGAGTTGATGTTGCGCATGTTGATGGCCGCGACAAATACAAGCAGCGGGCCAGATGTAGGCATCTCTACCTACGCGAAATCATTCGCCGGCAACTCGAGCTTCCATGTCGCATGAGCAACTTTTATTGCAAGAATGCAACTCGATTTGTATTTCGACAGCTTATCCACAGAAGCTGTGGAGGGGATCTCCCTGGCCCGTGACGTTTCGCTGACGACGGCGGTGTATCCCCACCATGGCCCTCTCCAAGCACGTCGCGATGTCGGTCGACGCTGCGCTGATCGCCGCGATCGAGCACATTCGTTGGCCTGCGTTCGCCGTCACCGTGGTCACGCGCCGAGTCGTCGCGGCCAACTCGGCAGGACGTGTGTGGCTGACGGCGCAGCCCTCGGTCCGTTCCAAGCTGACCGGTGTTGGCGGGCCTTGTAGCCGGTCGTTCGCCGTCACCCCGTCGACCACGGGGCACTACTACCTCGCGGTGCGTCGCGAGCCGCCGCACGCAGTGGGGATCAAGGGCTCGCGGTGGCAGCTCACACGGCGAGAGCATCAGGTCGCGGCTCTCGTGATCCGTGGTGCGACGAACCGAGACATCGCAGATGCGCTCGGCTGTGCGGTCAAGACCGTCGAACAGCACGTCTCGAACATCCTGCGCAAGGTGAACGTCGAGAACCGCGCATCGTTGATCGTCGCGTTGCTCGAGGAGGATCAGTCCTCGCCGTTACCGCATTCGAAGTCGAACCACGTCACCGCCCCCGCGACGAGAGGCAGTGGCGTTGCATCTCGCGGCTGACAGGGCAACGTGGCCTCGGGCGGGACGAGCGCCGAGAAAGAGGCTGATCCTGGCGGCAACCCCGCGAGCAGCAGCGTGGAACCATCGCCCCCCACGAGCGTGCGCTGACCGAGCTGCACGTCCCCATTCGCATCGACGACGACGCCGAATGTCGGCGTGAGGGGGCCGTTGCCACCGTCGAGCGTCACGCCGTAGCCGCCGATCTCCGCGTTGCGGAAGTCGACCTCGACGATCGCGGTGTTCGGGTCGAAGGTCACGCCGAGCGCGGCGCTCGCCGCGTCGATCTCGGCGTGGCTCAGCATGTAGAAGTTGCGCACGCGGAGTTGGTCGTGCGCGATCACGCCGCGGATCATGGACAACACCGTGTCGCCCGCCGGCGCCTGGACGATCAGGCGCGAGCCGTCCGGCACGTCGAAGTAGAACTCGTTGTTCGCGTCGGGTTGCGACGACACCGCCGGACCTTCGAGCGTCACGACGGCTCCGATGATCGGAGCGTCCTGGATGATGTCGCCGTACACCCGGACCAGTCGAGGCGCGTCGAGCGCTGCCGGCGCATCCACCGCGACGTCGTTCATCGGTGGTAGGACGGTCGCGTCGTGCGCAGCGGGCCGGAGATCGTCACCACATCCCACGAGCGCGAGTGCACACACCGTAACGCCGTGCGCTCTCACGCCGTCACCTCCGCGGCCGTCTCGTCGCGAAGCTCGCGCCGCAGTCGTGCCAGTGCAGCGCGCACCTTGCCACGAGCCGCGCGCGCATCCGGCCAACCGTGTGCTGTCGCGATCTCTTCGAAGTCCCCGCCGGCGAGCCAGCTCGCGAGCGCGGAGGCCTGCTCTGCGGGCAGGATCGACCGTGCGACGGAGAGGAGCTCGGTGGCGGCGATCGCGTCCGTCATCGCAGGACGCCGAGCTCCATCGGCGTCCACATCGAGTGAGGACGCGAGCGTATGCAGCATGCGCTTGAGGCCATTGCCCGACGCGTCGATGTCACCGAGACGCTCGCGCACGTAGTCGCGGATCACGTTCGTCACGAGGATCGCGAGCCAGTCGTCGATCGTCTTCTCGGGGTTGCGTTCACGCCACGCGGGGAATGTCCGCAGGGCTCGCAGGTTGTTGCGGCGCAGGCGCGCGAAGACGCGCGACACCACCTCGCGACGATCATCGATGGAGCCACGGAGCTGGCCCATGTAGCGGCTTCGCCGCGCTCGATCATCGACGCGATCCCACAACAATCCCAGAAGTCGCACCCACGCCGCCTCATCGCCCTCGAGTGCGCGTGCGAGCGCCACCTCCACTTCCTGAGGGCCATCCATCTCTCCCCTTGTACATCGACGCAAGGGTGCCGGATAGTCTGGTGTGATGGTGGTTGATCCTGGGACGAGCATCGCGTTGCGGCGAGGTCTCGTCATCGCCGGTCGCTACCGGATCGAGGATGTGATCGGGCGTGGTGGGATGGCGGTCGTGGCGAGCGCGTTCGATCTCGAATGCTCACGTCAGGTCGCGCTGAAGATCCCGCATCACGCGCTCGGACGAGACGCCGCGCGGTTCGTGAGCGAAGCGCGCGTCGTGCAGCGGCTCACGAGTCGACACGTCGCGCGGCTCTACGAGGCAGGTACGTTCGTCCAGCGTGGCTTGGAAGTCCCGTACCTGGCGCTCGAGTACATCGACGGCGTGAGCCTCGCGAGCTGGCTGCGCGCGCAGGGCAAGGTCGCACCCGCGGATGCTGCCGCGATCGTGCTCCAGGCGTGCGACGCACTCGCCGAAGCGCACGCGCTCGGTGTGGTCCACCGCGACATCAAGCCCGCCAACCTGATGCTGACCTCGGAGGCGGGTCACCTGCTCGTCAAGGTGCTCGACTTCGGCATCGCTCGGTCGACGGAGGAGTGCGATCCGCGGCTGACCGTGACCGGCGATCTCGTGGGAACGCCGACGTACATGGCTCCCGAACAGCTGCGTCCCGCCGCGACGATCGACGCGCGCAGCGACGTGTGGGCCCTCGGCGTGGTCCTGTTCGAAGCGATCACGGGACGCGTGCCCTTCCCGTCAACGAGCATGCCCGAGCTGTGCCTCGCGATCCTGCTCGACGATGCACCACCGTTGCCGGCTGCTTGCCCGTCCGGCATCGCCGAGGTCGTGCAGCGCTGTCTCGTGAAGGATCCGACCGCGCGGTTCGCGAGCGCGGCCGAGCTGGCGACCGCGCTTCGCGGGATCGCTTCTCCTTGGGTCGCGATGTCGCCGGTCGATCTGGATCTCGCCGAGCTCGAAGCCTCCGCTCACAGCGTCGAGGGGCTCGACGAAGAGCCCCTCGCTGCGCCACGGCCGTCGCGCTCGAGGACCAAGCCTGGCCTCTATGTCGTGCTCGCGGCGCTGGTGGCGCTCTTCGCGTCGCACGCACCCGCCACGGTCTCGCAACCTCCCGGCACCATCATCGAGGAGGCCCATCGCGCACCGGCCCTGCCTGCCGAGACGCCCGCACCTGCCCCACCGCCGTCGCGGGCGAGCACGACAGCCGTGCGCCCGGTGCCGCCGCACGAGGCGCGACGCATCCGGTTCCACAAGAGGGTCCGCACCTCGCCTCCACCACCAGACCGCCATGGCCCGAGCGCTCCGCCTGCAGAGCCGCCTCCGGTCCCCGCACCGGCGCGGACGCGGGATCCTCTCGCTTCCCCATTCTGATCATGCGCGCCGTCTACGCGATCATGACCGTCTTCGTGACGCTGCAGGCCCCGTCGGCACTGGCGCAGTCCGCCAATCTCGATCCGCTCGCGCTCGCGCTCTTCTCCGAGGGGCGCGCGCTCACGGAGCGCGGAGACTTCGTTCACGCGTGTCCCAAGTTCGAAG
>DATLHR010000415.1:0-13767 GCA_035539815.1 Kofleriaceae bacterium | reverse complement strand
ACGAGCAGGTTGATGAGGAGCAGGCGGTAGCGGATGCGCGCGAGCCGGTGCACCGCGCGGCCGCATGCGCTACCCGCAGCGATAGCCCACGCCATGCACCGTCTCGACGACGTCCTCGCGGGCACCGGCCCCCGCGAGCTTGGCGCGCAGGTTGCGGATGTGCGTGTCGATCGTGCGCTCGCTGAGATGATGTTCGTCGCCGTACGCACTCGCGATCAACTGCGCGCGTGACAGCACGCGGCCGCGGTGCAGCGCGAGCGTGGCGAGCAAGCGCAGCTCGGTCGCGGTGACGTCGAGCGGTGCGCCGAGCACGGTGACCGTATGGCGATCGCGATCGATGGCGACGTCGCCGACCGCGAGCACCGGGCGCGGAGCGGGCACGTGCTCGACGGCCGAGCGCCGCAGCACCGCCGCGACCCGCGCCACCAGCTCGCGCGGCGAGAACGGCTTCGCGAGGTAGTCGTCCGCGCCGAGCTCGAGTCCGAGCACGCGATCGACCTCCTCGCCGCGCGACGACAGGAACACGATCGGCACGCGGTGCTCGGCGCGCAGGCGGCGGCACAGCGCGAACCCATCGAGCTCGGGCATCAGCACGTCGAGCACGACGAGCTCGATGCCCCCGCGACGGATCCGCTCGTACCCCTGCTCGCCATCCATCGCCAGCTCCACCGCGTGTCCGGCGCGCGCGAGCGCGAACCGCGCGACCTCGCGGATGTGCGCGTCATCGTCGACGACGAGGATCGACGCCATGGCCGCTCAACGCTCCGCTGGCAGGCGGTATTCCGTGTCCGTGTCGAGCGCGGCCTGGTACGCGAACAACTCGCCGAGCCCTTCGACGCGGGCGACCAGCTCCCGCACCAGCTCGCCGGACGCGTGCGCGATCGAGGGCTGCAGGCGCACGAGCTCCGCCTGCGTCAGGAGCTGCGCGATCAGCTCGCGCACCTCGTCGAGCTCCGCACGGTAGCGCTCGCGCAGCTCGCGCAGCTGCTGCAGGGTGCGCACGCGCAGCTGCGCCGTGTTCGCTGCCGCGGACGCACCGCGGGCAGCGAGCTCGCGGGCGCGGCGCTCGGCGGCCGCAGGATCGAAGTCCGGGCGGGCGAGCACGACGTCGAGCTCCGCGAGCCGCGCGCCGGCCTCGTTCAGCCGGCCCTGCAGCACGCGCGCGGTCTCGGCATCGGGCAGCGCCGACGCGAGCGGTGAGGCAGAGGCGCGGGCGAGCGCGGTCACCAGCTCGGGCTCGTCGAGCGCTGCCGCGGGGCGAGCGAGCGCGATCGGCGCCGCGAGTGGCCACAACAACAACAGCATCACCGCGTCGCCGGCTGCGAGGCGGCGGCCGCCGACGACGAGCATCGCGCCGGCGATCACGGCGCCGATCGCGACGTAGCCGGCGCCGATCACCGCGACGCTCATGGCGCCGCCTCACCGGGCAGGGGGGCGTAGTCGCGGTTGTAGATGCCGCGCGCCGAGTCGATCGCCTGGGTGAGCGCATCGACGAGGCTGTCTTCGACGGGGCGCAGGAACGGGGCCTCCGGCGCGCGCGGGCGCACGAGGTACGGGCGCAGCGCCCAGGACAGCTGACCGCCGACGAGCGCGAACACGACGCACAGTCCGGCGATCGCGATGCTGCCCCCGCGAGCCCGTTCCCGCGCGACGGCACCGATCACCATGCGTAGGCTCGCGATGCCCGCGCACGAGAACAGCGCGACCACGAGCAAGATCATCCGGTGGTACGAGACCTCGAACGCCTCGGCGACGAGGAGCAGCGGCGCGCACGAGGCGAGCAACAGCGCGCCGAACGCGAGCGCGGTGATCACGAGCGCGAGATCCTCGGCGAGCCGCGCTCGCCGGCCGAGCGCCGCACCGATCGCGGTCAGCGCGGGCGCCGAGAGTGCGGCGGTCCCGAGCATGACGACGGGGAGCTTGATCGCCGCGTAGCCGATCTGGACTCCACCGCGATACGTGCCGAGCGCGGCGCCCACGATCGCCATCGCGACCGCGATCGTCGCCGCCATCGTGCGCACGATCGCCGCGAGGTCCTTGCCCGCGGCGATCCGCGCGATGATCGCGTCGCGATCGCGCAGGAGCTGATCGATCACCCCGAACGTCGTCGGTGCGACGGGCACGAGCGGGCCGGCTGCGGCGATCACGACAGCACCTCGTCCGCGAGGTCCCACCACAGACGGCCCGCGATCCCGAGCGTCGCGAGCCACCACACCGTGAACACCAGCGTCCCTGCCGTCGTGCTGCGTGGTGCGCGCACCCGCAGCTCCTGCGCGAGCCGGTACACCGCGAGCAGCGCGGCCGCACCGATCGGCGCACTCACCACCGCGAACGCCGCGGTCGGACTCAGCGCCGACAAGCCGAGGAACACCGCGGGCAACAGCAAGCCCGCGAGCGCGATCCCGAACGCACCGAGCGCGACGGCGAGCGCGCGGCTCATCTCCGCGAGGGGCGGCGCGGTTCCGGCCGCGGCGCTCGCGATGTACAGCGCGGGCGCGGTCGCCGCGAGGACGCCGAACACCACCGCAGGCACCGCGGCCAGCGGCGCATACGTACCGCTACGGGCGGCGATCAGGGCACCGACGGCGACCGGGCCGCAAGCGGCGAGCGCCAGGGCGGGCGCGGATGCACGCGCGGCTGGCGAGATAGCTGAGGCAGGCATGGTGAGCTCCATGTCTCGTTCAACCACCGCGTCGTGCGGACGCTCCTCACCCCCGGTGCAGACGGTGACGAGCGTTCGTGGAGATTCTTCGCAGACGCCGCGCTAACACCGGCACACCTACATCGGGCGCGACGTCGATTACGGTATGATTCCCGGGCTACTTTGTCGAAACGGCGCGTCCTCGCTATCTCGAGTGATCTCGATCAGCTACGCCGCATCGTGAGCAATCTCGAGCGCGCCGGAGCCGAGGTCGACGCCGTGCGCACGGTCAGCGCGATCGCGGGCGAGGTCATCCCCCACCGCTACGTGTTCTTCGCCGCGACCGACGGCAACGTGGCCGCGCTGCAACCGCTGGTGCCGAAGCTGCGCGAGCGCGCGCACGTCACGATCGTGACGCCCAAGGCCTCGCTCACCGATCTCACGACCTACCTGCGCGACGACCGCGTCAACCACGTGGTCGTCGGCGAGGAGCTCGATCAGGGCGTGTTCGTCACCGCGCAGAAGCTGCTGACGGGTGACATCTTCGGGATCGAGAAGTACCTGCCGCCGGGCACACCCGTCGAGTACGCGCGCATCCGCGACTTCCAGGGCCGAAGCCGCGCGATCGATACGGTGCTCGCGTTCGCCGAGCAGGCGAAGATGCGCCGCCAGGTGCGCACCGCGATCGGCGCGGTCTGCGAAGAGCTGCTGATGAACGCGCTCTACGACGCGCCGGTCGACGCCGAGGGCAAGCCGGTGTTCGCGGATGTCGATCCGCACCTGCGCAAGGACGTGCTGTCGCCGCGCCCGGTCTCGATCCGCTACGCCGCGACGGACACCGGCTTCGCCGTCGCCGTGCGCGATCGTTTCGGCCGGCTCGCGAAGAACACGATCCTCTCGTACATCGAGAAGTGCATCCACTCGCCGACCCAGATCGATCGCAAGACCTACGGTGCGGGGCTCGGCCTGTACCTCGTCGCGAACGCGGCGGCGACGTACGTCGTCAACGTCGCGTACGGCATCGCCACCGAGGTGGTGTGCACGTTCGATCGCGGCGCGAAGACGCCGCTGCGCCAGGTCGGGTTGTTCGTGCACCCGAACGGCGCCGACATGTTGAAGCAGGGGCCGACGCCGGAGACCGCAGCGGGGCAGGGAGCCTAGGGTGGGAGAGCGCCAGTTCGGGCCGTACCGGCTCGTACGTCAGATCGCCGTTGGAGGCATGGCCGAGATTCATCTCGCGAAGACAAAGGGGATCGCAGGGTTCGAGAAGTACGTCGCCCTCAAGATGATCCACCCCAACTTCGCCGAGGACGAAGCGTTCATCCAGATGCTCGTCGACGAGGCGAAGATCGCCGTGCAGCTCACTCACGGCAACATCGCCCAGACGTTCGACCTCGGCCGCGTCGGCGACACGTTCTACATCACGATGGAGTACGTCGACGGCGCGGATCTCTACAAGATCCTGCGCCGCGGCAGCGAAGACGAGAAGGACATGCCGCTCGACGTCGCGGCGTTCATCGCGAAGGAGGTCGCGTCGGCGCTCGATCACGCGCACCGCAAGCGCGATCACACGGGGAGGCCGCTCGGCATCGTGCACCGCGACGTGTCGCCGCAGAACGTGCTCGTCTCGTACTCCGGCGAGGTCAAGCTCGTCGATTTCGGCATCGCGAAGGCCGCGAGCAAGGTCAAGCAGACCGCCGCGGGCGTGATCAAGGGCAAGTACTACTACATGAGCCCCGAGCAGGCCTGGGGCGAGCAGATCGACTTCCGCTCGGACATCTTCTCCGCGGGCATCGTGCTCTACGAGATGATCGTCGGGCAGATGCTCTACCTCGAGGAGGATCTGCACCGGCTGCTCGATATGGCGCGTCGCGCGGACATCGCGCCACCGAGCCGCCTGCGCAAAGGCATCCCGCCGCAGCTCGAGAAGATCGTGATGCACGCGCTCGAGAAAGACCCGGGCGATCGCTACCAGAGCGCGAGCGACTTCGCGGCCGACCTCGAGCGCTTCCTCCACGCGTACTCCCCGGTGTTCACCGCGACGAAGGTCGCCGCGATGATCAAGAACGTCCTCGGCGATCCGGTGCAGGTCGCGTCGGATTCGGACTTCGAAGACGTCGAGGTCCACGAGGGCGCGAATGCGACGTTCACCCTCGACGTCAAGGACCTCGTCCAGGAGCGCGACGAGCTTCACGACGAGAACAGCGTCATCTTCCGGGTCGCCGATCTGAAGAAGGACACGCCCGCACCCGCGCCGGCGAAGGCGCCGGCCGCGGCGCGCCCCGGTCCGAAGGCGCCGGGCAACATGACGCGCGCGACCGCACCGACGGAGCCGCCGCCGATGGCGGGGCCCTCCCCACGGCCGCCCGCCGGCAACCCCGGCGCGCCGATCGCGATCCCCAAGATCGCCGCGCCCAAGCTCGGTCCCGCGCCCAAGCCCGCACTCGCGCGCAAGCCCAACGAGGAGACGCGCGAGCTCGCGTTCACCGCGCCCGCGACGCACGACGAGAGCGGGCTGCTCGCGCCGCCGCCGAAGCCGGGCGCGGCCGCTCCGGTGATGTGGAGCTCGTCCGACGATCTCGACGGTGGCGGCGAGCACACGCTGATAAGCGGCCCGCCGAGCGGTGGCGGCTTCCTGTTCGAAGGCGCCGATGGCGTCGAAGCGACCTTGGTCTCCGCCGCGCCGCGCGCCGACACCGAGGACGCCGTGACCGGGGACCTCGACGCCGGCACCGAGATGGCCGACGAGCCCCCCACCGACGACGATGACGGTGGGCCGACGGTGCAGCGCGACTTCACGGCACCCAAGCCCAAGCCCGGGCCCGCGCGCCGCTCGGCACCACCCGCCGCGCTCGCCGCGAAGATCCAGACGCCCGCGGTGAGCGCGATCAACAAGCCGCGCCCGTCGAAGCGAACGCCCCAGGGGGGCGTGCCCGCGCAGGGCAACGTGCTGCAGCAGCTGGTCAGCAGTCAGGGCAGCGCGCCGATGCCCACGCCGCGCCCCGCGACCGCGCCGCCACCACCCGCGCTCGCACCTCCACCACCTGCGCCCGCGCCTGCGTTCGCGCAACCAGCGCCGCCGCCCGCCTACGCACCGGGCGTACCGCAGACGCCACCGTCGGAGCCGCCCGCGCCGGACCCCAACGCGTATCCGCCGGGGTATGCGCCGCCGGGGTATCCACCGCAATACGGCTATCCGCCGCCGCAGGGCTACCCACCGCAATACGGCTATCCACCACCGCAGGGCTATCCGCCGCAGGGCTATCCACCGCAAGGCTATCCGCCCCAGGGCTATCCACCGGGGTACCCGCCGCAGGGCTATCCACCGCCACAGGGCTATCCGCCGCCGCAGGGGCAGCAGCCGCAGGTCTCTCCGGGCGCGCTCTATCAGTTCCAGCCGGCGCCGCAGAAGATGACGCTCACCGGGCAGCTGCGGCTGTTCGAGGTGGACGAGATCCCGTCGCAGTACAAGCTGAACGCATCGCGCCGGCGCTGGTTCACCACGGTGGTCGCGGCCCTCGTCGCGGTCTCGCTCGCGATCGGCGTGACGCTGTTCATCGTCCGCTCGACGGGCAGCGGCGCACCCGAGGTCGGATCGATCCGGGTCGACTCGGTACCGCCGGGCGCCGAGGTCTCGTTCGATGGCACGCGGCTCGTCGACAAGACGCCGATGTCGATCGGCAATGTTCCCGTCGGCACGCGCCACGAGATCAAGCTCACGTTGCCTCGTCACAAGCCGTACACCGAGACCATCGACGTGCCGAAAGCCGGTGGCGAGCGCGAGGTGCGCGCCACGCTCGAACCCGTCACCGGCAAGCTGAAGATCAACACCGTGCCCGCGGGCGCCGAGATCTACGTCAACGATCAGCTGCGCGGCGTCGCGCCGCGGGTGCTCGAGGGCATCGAGATGAGCAGCGCGAAGAAGCTCGAGCTCAAGCTCAAGGACTTCCAGCCGTACGTGCAGCAGCTCGAGTGGCCGGACAACGGCGAGATCATCGTCGACGTCAAGCTCAAGCCCTGAGGGTCGGAACATGCGCAGTGGCCGCGCCAGCGCCGTCATCTTGATCCTGCTGGGCATCGCCGTGATCTCGCTCGGCGTGTACTCGACGAAACAGGCCTTCGACTTCTTGCCGTCGCTCAACGTCGGGGACCCGCCGCTGGCTGCTGCGACGACGACGACGCCCGCGTCCACGCGCCGGCTGAGCGAGCGCGTGGTGTTGATCATCGTGGACGGGCTGCGCCTCGATTCGTCGCGCACGATGCACTCGCTCGACCGGCTGCGCGCGGTCGGCGTGGATGCGGAGGCGGCGTCGCACTACCCGTCGATGTCGCGGCCCAACTACGTCTCGATCCTCGCGGGCGTGCCTCCGCTATGGAGCGGCGTGCGGAACAATCACTACGATCAGGAGGTGCCCCTCGACAGCCTGCTGAAACGCGCGCGGGTCGCGAACCTCGGCGTGACGTTCGTGAGTCAGGTGGCGAGCGGGCCGCGCGTGATGTTCGGCGCGCACGTCGACCGCACGCCGATCATCCCGCGCGAGAGCCTGCTCGAGTCGGCGACGGTCGCGAGCCTGTCCGGCGACGATGACGTGGTCGCGGTGCTCGTCGGTGCGGTCGATGACGCGGGGCATGCGCATGGCGCGAGCTCCGACGAGTACCGCGACGCCGTGGTGCGCATCGACGCGATGCTCGAGCGCGTACTGCGACACGTCGACCTCGCGCGCCAGACGGTCATCGTCGTCGCGGATCACGGGCACGTCGACTCCGGCGGACACGGCGGGCTCGAGCCGGAGGTCATGGAGGTTCCGCTCGTGCTCGCGGGGGCGGGCATTCGCGCGGGCGCGCCGCTCGTGCGCGCACAGCTCGTCGACGTCGCACCCACGGTGTGCGCGCTGCTCGGCCTGCCGATGCCGCGTCACGCGATGGGCGTCGCACTCGTCGACGCGCTCACGCTCGGCATGGACGAGCGCGATGCGATGCGCCGAACCGACATCGCTCGCATTCGCGCGCTCGACGCCGTGATCTCGGCCGCGCGGCTCGAGGCCGAGAACGAGGCGTGGGCGACACGGATCGCGCGCGGCGGAACGTCGCTGTTCGTGTTCGCGTCGCTCGTCGTCCTCACGTCGTGGGCGGCGCGCCGCCAGCTGGTGAAGATCGACCTGCGGGTGCTGCTCGTCGCGGTGCCCGCGTTTCCGCTGACGTTCTACATGATGGTGTTGACCATGGAGGACATGCTGACGCCGTCGATGATCCCCGCGGCCGGCTCGCTCGCGCCGCAGCTGTTCCGCTATGGCCTCGTGGCCGCTGTGGTCCACACCGCCGTCGGTTGGATCATGGTGGCGCATCGGTCGCTGCCTGCCGACCGCGTGGCCGCCGCCGCCGGGCTCGTCCTCTCCGGCACGATCGTGGCGCTCATCCCCGCCGGGCTGATGTGGGTGATCACGGGGCCGCCGTTCGGCTCGCGGGTCCCGGGCCCCGACGTCCTCATGCTGCCTCCGACCACGTACGCGGCGCTCGCGTGCTACTGCCTCAGCAGCTTGGTGTTCGTCGCGCTCGAGTACGTCGCGTTCGTCCGCCGCAGGAAGCGCGCGCCGGCGCCGGCCTGAGCTCGCGATGCGAACCGCTCGCCGTGGTAGTGTCGCGGCCTCATGGTGGCCACAGCTAAGCACGCGGCGATGGGTGAGATCACGACGCTCCTCGGTCGTGGTGCGACCTTCGAAGGCAAGCTCACGTTCGACGGGACCGTTCGCATCGACGGGCGCTTCAAAGGCGAGGTGTTCTCCGATGACACGCTCGTCATCGGCGAGGGTGCGATCGTCGAGGCCGAGATCGAGATCGGCGAGGTGATCGTTCAGGGCACCGTCGTCGGCAACATCAAGGCGGCGCGCTCGATCGAGATCCACGCGCCGGGTCGCGTGAAGGGCGACCTCACGACGCCGTCGCTGCAGATCGACAAGGGCGTCGTGTTCGAGGGCCGCTCCTTCATGGAAGCGGCCGCCGGTGGTCTCAAGCCGCCCACGCCCCCGAAGCCGGCCAGCGCGCCGACGCCGGTCAAGTAACGAATCAGAGGATCGGCCCCGCCACGCACGAGGCGATGTCGAAGAACATGAACGCGAGCGCCTTCTCCTGAGGCGTGAGCGGCGTGTCCTGGCAGTCCCCGGGGAACGCCGTGTCGGGGTCCGAGTTGGAGTCGGCCGACACGTGCATGTCGGAGAACACGACCTTGCCGCAGCGGTTCTCTTGCGGTTGCTCGTTCGGCGTCGTGAACTGGAAGATCTGCGGCGTCTGATCGCCGCCATCTTCGAGGTAGGCCCAGCGCTCGGCCTTGCTCGGATCGATCGCGCTCGCCGTGATCCGCGCCTGGTTGACCGTCACCTCGCCGCGGACCGTCGAGCCCATGACGTTGAGCATCCACGTCGCGAACGAGTCGCCCTTGGGGTTCAGCACCTCGTCGATCATCGCCGTGGCGCTGGTGAGGTTCGTGTTGCGGTCCCAGGTCGCGATGGTGTCCCAGACCGCCTGCGTCTGCCCGGTGCCTTGATCGCGGAAGTCTCCGCCGATCCAGATGTTGTGCCAGTGCGACAGGAACACGCGTCCACCGAAGTCGGCGTAGGCCTTCACGGCATCCAGCGCGTTCTGCGATTTGGTGTCCGGGTAGTGGTCGCCTTCGCAGGACAGAATCACGATGTCGTACTGCTTGAGCTTGTCGAGGTTGTCCCACAGTGACGTGGAGTTCGCGAAGTCGCCGCTGCCGCCGGGGAAGCCGCTGCGGAACTTGTTCGCGCCCTCGCCGTTGCCCGCGCCGTTATCGGCGTAGAGGTGAATGCTGCCGCCGCCGCCGTCGGTGCTGAACTCCGAGTCGTCGATGCCGAGCTTGCGCGGCAGGCACTCGAAGGCGTCGGCGCTGCCGGTCGAGATAGCGAACTTCGGCAGGTAACCCTCGCTCTTGTTGCGCGGGAAGCGCGTGTCCGTCGCGGGCAGCGCGGTATCGGCGCACGCCGCGACGTTGGGGATCGTGATCTCGCGGCGCCACTTGCCGCTCTGGATGATCACCGGAACGTTGGCCCCGGCGGGGACATCGGTCAGCACGAACTTGCCCTCCTCATCGGTCTGGACCCTCGACAGCGGGTAGCCGGGCAACGTGTTCCCGCACCGATCGCAAACCGCGCCGTCGACCGGCGGTCCGAGCGGGACGTTCGGCACGTACACGTTGACGCCGTACAGCGGCAGCGTCCCGTTGGGCGCGTAGACGGTGCCGGAGATCGTCGTCGGCGGCTGGCTCATCCCGTTGCAGTCGACGATGTCGCACTCGAGGCCGACGCACTCGTCGGTGCCGACGCAGCGACCGTCCGGCGTGCAGCGGTAGCCGTCGCCGCACTCGCCGCCGGCCTGCGTGCACAGCGCATCGCACGTGCCGTCGGGCGTGCAGTGATAGCCGCCGGGGCAGGTCGTCGGCGCACCCGGCGCAGGATCGCACTGCGTCATGCAGGCGGCCGGCGGCGGGACGACGTTGTCACACGCGCTCTGCCCCGGCTGGGCCCGCTCGCCGCAACCGGCCAAAGTTTGCACAGCGATGAACGAAAGCGACACGAGGAGGCCTACCCGCATGAGAGCAATGGTAACCCCGTTCAGAATCGGGTCGCCACATTCACGTCCGCTGTGCAGCTTCCGTCACAGCGTGCCGCTGACGGCCCGCAAAGCTCCGAGGATTGCACGCTCGGTCGAGGCCGGATCGGCCTGTGTATGGAAAGCACCTGCACACCGGAGGGTGCCGGTCGCGGGGTCGAACGCGTAGGCGGTGCCGGCCGCGATGCCGGAGGAGTACGTGTGGAGCCGCGCGACGACGAACGCCCCGCCGAGCGACGCCAGCACGTGATCGCGCGCCGCGACGGTGCGGAACCGGCCGCGCTCGGCGGCGGCGAGCATCGCGTCGATCTCGATCCGCGCGCTGACGTCGAGGCCTTCGAGCTGCTCGCCGGGGAGCAACACCATCCGCGTGGCGATCGTCGCGTCCGGATCGAGGTCGTTCACGTCGTCGATGGCGGCGTCGCCCGAGGTCGCCTTCGCGTGCGCGCACTCGCCGACCCCGGCCATCGTCGCGAGATCGGGCGCGTCGAACGCGGCCAGGTTGGCGAGCAGGCGCTCGCGGCCTGTGCGCCAGCGATCGACCTCGCGATCGAGGACGACTTGTTCGGCGGTGGTCGCCACGACCGGATACCGAGCCTCGAGCTCCGCGCGGTGCGCGCGCTTCGAGTACTGCCAGGATCCGAGCGTCCCCACCATGGCGACCACCGCCGTTCCCGCTGCCCACGGCCAGAGCCGCCGGCGCGGGGGATTCGTCATCTGCTCCGGCATCGCGACCGGCGCGGTGCCCTCCGCGAACACCGGCACCGGGCTGCCATCGACCACGTCCGGCGAGTGCGGCCGCGGGCCGCGGGCGATCACGTCCCCGACCCGTTGCACCACCTTCTCCCGCGTACGAGCAGTCATCATGAAAGCTAGTGGCGCCCCTTTTATGGGTTCTCTACGCGGCGCACAAGACGAAAAGTTGAGCTACGTCGACTTCGCGATCTGATCGACCACCGCGAGCACCTCGTCGAGTCGGAACGGCTTGGCCAGCTTGGGGTTCGGGATCGTCTCCAGGAACGCCTCGAGCTCGGGGGCGAACGTGCCGCCGCTGATGAACACGAGCCGGCGCTCGAGCCCGGGGTGAGCCTGGGCGATCCGCCGGTAGACCTCGCGCCCGTTCATGCCGGGCATCATCACGTCACAGATGATGACGTCGAACGTCGTCGTCGCGAGTAGGTAGAGCCCCTCCGCGCCGCTCGCCACGGCGGTCACCGTGTGGCTCTCGGCGAGCAGCTTCGCCAGGACGTTCCGGACGAGCGGCTCGTCGTCGATGACGAGCACTCGCCGGCGTGTCTCGGCAGTCACGTCAACGGGCGGCTCGGGAGCCGCGGGCGCCGACGCTGCGTGCAGCGGCAGCACCAGGGTCACCGTCGTGCCGGCGCCCTCGGTGGACGCCACCTCGATCGTGCCGCCGAGGCTGTCGATGATCGTCTTCGACACGGCGAGTCCGAGGCCCATGCTCTCGCCGGCGGGGCGGGTCGTGAAGAACGGCTCGAAGATCCGCTTCCGCACCTCGGCCGGCATGCCGCGGCCGTTGTCGCTGATCGCGAGCGCGACCAAGCCTCGATCGCGGCGGGAGAGCGTGACCCCGATCGTGCCCGGGGTCGTCGGGGTGGCGGGCAGGGCCTGGATCGCGTTGAGCAAGAGGTTGACGATCACCTGCTCGAGCTTGCCGGCGGTACCGAGCACGTCGGGCATCGCGGGCAGATGCTTCACGAGCTTGGCGCGGTGGCGCAGGTCGTTGTTCACCATCTGCAGGGCGCGCTCGACCACGCGCACGAGGTCCACCGGTCCGGGGACGGCGTCGTCGGCGCGCGCGAACGAGCGCAGTCCTGCGCTGATCGAGGCGATGCGCGCGATCCCGTGCTGGATGTCCTGGAGCGCCTCGCGCACATCCGGGCGGTCGGCGAGAGCGCGCGCGATCCGCTGCGCGGTGAGCTGGACGTAGGTGAGCGGGTTGTTGATCTCGTGGGCGACCGCGGCGGCGAGCGTGCCGAGCGCAGCGAGCCGGTCGGCCTCGACCAGGCGTGCCTCGATCGCCTTGCGCTCGGTGACGTCGCGGGAGAACGACAGGATCGCGGGCGCGCCCTCCCACTCGATCGGCACGCTCTTGATCTCGACGTGGCGGTCGGGTGCGTGCTTGAGCCGGTATTCGGCGGGAGGCAGCCCGGCACGGTGCTCCTCGAGCTCGCGCAGCCGCTGCTGTGAGCGCGGGAGCTCCTCGGGGACGACGAAGTCCTGGATCGGATGACCGACGAGATCGACGCCGGCCCCTCCACCGATGATGTCGCGCGCTGCGGGATTCAGGTAGACGATCTTGCCGTCCTGCACCACGCCCACGCCGTCGGGGGCCTGATCGAGGAGGAAGCGGAACCGCGCCTCGGACTTCGCGAGCGCCGCTCGGGTCTGGCGCTCCTTGGTGAGGTCGCGCATGTACCCGAACGACAACGTCGTGGACGACGTGACGATGCGTGTGGTCGTCAGCAGGATCGGAACGAGCTGCCCGTCGGGGCGCAGGATCTGGACCTCGACCGCGACGGGTGGCGCACCGGCGGGGCGGCCGACCATCTCGATGATCGCCTTCTGATCCTCGGGGCGCAGGATCACCCAGGGCTCCAAGCCGACCAGCTGCGCCGGCTCGCCGCGTCCGATCAGCTCGGCGGCCAGGGCGCTGGCGTAGACCACCGCCGGCGGACCCGGAGTGAGCCGGGCGACGAACACCGCGAGACCGGCGAGATCGGCTGCGCGTTCCAGCGCCTCCCACAACGCCCCGACCTCCACCTCAGGCAACTGCGCAGACATGGAGGCGCAGTCTATCCGCACCGGGTCGAGATCCCCGGGCCAGATCGCGGCGCATTGTCGCAGGACGGGATGTAACAGGCCGGCATCCCACCGTTGACACCCACTATGCCGCCGACTATAAGCACCCGGCGCCAACCCCTGGATTCTCGCTAGGTTGCGCACGCACGAAGGTATCTATGGACCAGACCGCCGTCGTCTCCATCGCGTCCGGGCAGCCGCTGATCGACATCGATCTCACTGCGGTGCTCCAGTTCGCGCTGTTCCTGGTCGTCTATGTGGCCGCTAACAAGCTGTTGTTCCAGCCGTATCTCGCGCTTCGCGAGCGTCGCAAGGCTGGCATTGATGGTGCGCGCGCCGAGGCCGAGCGGATGACCGCCGAGGCAGACGCCAAGCTCGCCGATTATCAGAAGTCGCTCGCCGTCGCGCGCGACAAGGCCGGTGAAGAGTCGCGCAAGGTTCGCATCGAGGCCGCGGCGCACGAGAAGGAAGTCACCTACAAGGCGCGGGCGTCGGCGCAGGCCGCGATCGACGAGGCCCAGGCCAAGATGCGCAGCGAGGCCGAGGCGGCGCGCGCACCATCAATGCCAGCCGTGCGACGCTCGCGACGCGCGAGATACGGCTGGAACAACAGCTTGTTAGCGGCCACATAGACGACCAGGAACAGCGCGAACTGGAGCACCGCAGTGAGAGCGATG
>DATLHR010000414.1:0-14791 GCA_035539815.1 Kofleriaceae bacterium | reverse complement strand
TCGCGGTCAAGCACACCAGTGAGGCGCTGGTCCGCAACGTCGAAGGTCTCTAGTGTCGCGACGCGCGGCACCAGCGTGCCGCGGCACCAGCGTGCCGCGGCACCGGCTCACCCGAACTCGACGCCCTGCGCGAGCGGCAGCTCGGTCGAGTAGTTGACGGTGTTGGTGGTGCGACGCATGTAGGCCTTCCATGCGTCGGAGCCGGACTCGCGGCCGCCGCCGGTCTCCTTCTCGCCGCCGAACGCGCCGCCGATTTCGGCGCCCGATGGGCCGATGTTGACGTTGGCGATGCCGCAGTCGCTGCCGGTCGCGGAGAGGAAGCGCTCGGCCTCGCGGAGGTCATTGGTGAAGATGCACGACGACAGGCCCTGCGGGACGTCGTTCTGCATCGCGATCGCCTGGTCGAGGTCGCGGTAGCCGATGACGTAGAGGATCGGCGCGAAGGTCTCGGTGCGGACGACGTCGGTCTGCGCCGGCATCTCGACGATCGCGGGGCGCACGTAGTGGCCGCCGGCGCCGACGATGACGCGGTCGCCGCCGGTGACCTTGCCGCCATCCGCCTTCGCGCGCGCGAGCGCGGCCTGCATGGCGTCGAACGAGGCGCCGTCGATGAGGGGACCGACGAGCGTGCCCGCCTCGCGCGGATCACCGACGCGGATCTGGCCATACGCGCGGGCGACGCGCGCGACGAGGTCGGCGCGGATCGACTCGTGGACGATCAGGCGGCGCAGCGTGGTGCAGCGCTGGCCCGCGGTGCCCGCGGCGCTAAACAGAATTGCGCGCGTCGCGAGCTCGAGGTCGGCGGTGGGCGCGACGATCATCGCGTTATTGCCGCCGAGCTCGAGGAGGCAGCGGCCGAAGCGCGCGGCGACGCGCGGCGCGACGGCGCGGCCCATGCGCGTGGAGCCGGTGGCGCTCACGAGCACGACGCGCGGATCGTCGACGAGCGCCTCACCTACCGCCGCAGTGCCGAGCACGATCTCGGAGAGCCCGGCGGGCGCGGGCGCGCCGGACTGCGCGAACCGAGCGACCGCGCGCCGGAAGATCGCATCACACGCGAGCGCGGTGAGCGGGGTCTTCTCGGAGGGCTTCCACACCACGGCGTCCCCGCACGCGATCGCGAGTGCGAAGTTCCACGCCCACACCGCCACCGGGAAGTTGAACGCGCTGATCACGCCGACGACGCCGAGCGGGTGCCAGGTCTCGCTCATGCGATGCCCGGGTCGCTCCGACGCGATCGTGAGACCGTAGAGCTGGCGCGACAGGCCGCACGCGAAGTCGCAGATGTCGATCATCTCCTGCACCTCGCCGCGCGCCTCGGCGGTGATCTTGCCGGCCTCGATGGTGACGACCGTCGCGAGCGCGTCCTTGCTGGCGCGCAGCTCCTCGCCGAACAGGCGGATCAGCTCGCCGCGGCGCGGCGCGGGCACCGAGCGCCACGCGAGGAACGCGGTGTGCGCGCGCTCGACCGCCGCGAGCACGCCGGCGCGGTCATGGCTCGCCAGGCGCGCGGTGACGGCGCCGTCGATCGGCGACCGGGCGACGAGGTCGCCGTCGGTGTGATCGGGGATGGTGAGCTCGAGAGCGCGCAGCGCGGGGGCGAGATCCATGCGCGCTCATACCGCGCGATGGCCGGAGCTGCCAGAGGGTTACTTGGCGGCGGCGACCGCCACGCCCCAAGGGTACCGCCGCCGCCGATGGGCTACCGCGTCACGGAGCCGGCGGCGGCGTGGCGGGCGCCGGCGTCTTGTCGGCAGGCGCGGCCTTCTCGGCAGGCGCGGCGGGCTTCGGCGAGGGCGCGGGCGGTGGCGTCGCCGGCTTCTTGGCGGAAGGCGCGGCCTTGGGCGGCGTGTCCATCGGCGTGCCGTCGACGCGCTGGATGATGTGGATGCCGAACGTCGTGCGCACGACGCCGACCTCGCCCTGGTTGAGCCGCAGCGACAGCTTCTTGAACGGCGGTACCAGGCCCGCATCGGGCGTGACGTCGTAGCTCATCGCGGTCTGCGCGGACCCCGGGTCCTCGGACAGCTGGGCCATCAGCTGATCGATCTTCGCGCCCTTCTTCAGCTTGTCGACCGTGGTCTTCACCAGCGCCTCGAGGTCGGCACGCGAGCGCGCCTTGCCGCGCGGATCGTCGCCCCCGACGTCGTTCCAGCTGAGGAGGACGTGCTTCACCTTCGCGGTCTGGGTGACCGGCTGGCGCGCGAGGATGTCCGCCGACTCGAGCGCGTCGGGCGTCGGCTGGATGCGCTTGATGACGTGCCAGCCGAACGGTGACTTCACGACGCCGGCCTCGTTGAGCTCGAGGCGCAGCGAGAGGTCCTTGAACGGCTCGACCATCGGCGAGTCGGGCGCGACGTCGTAGACGCGACCGTTGTCCTTCGAGCCCGGATCCTCCGAGTACTGCTTCATGAGGCCCGCCATGTCCTCGCCTGCCTTCACCTTGTCGAGGACTTCCTTCGCGATCTTGTCGGCCTCGTCCTTCGTACGGGTCGCGGCGCGCGCGGCCGGCGCGTCCTTCCAGCCGATCAGCACGTGCTGGACATGGACCTCTTGGGTCGACGGATTCTTGCGATCGAGGATGGCGGCCGACTCGAGCGGATCGCGCGGCGGCGGCGGGACGCGCTCGATCACGTGGTAGCCGTACGTGGTCTTCACGATGCCGGCCTCGCCCTCCTTGAGGCGGAGCGCGAGCTGCTTGAACTCGGGGACGAACTGGGTCTTCGCGTCGATCTTGTACGGCTCGCCGCTCTTCATGCCCGGGTCCTCGCCGTGCTCCTCCACGAGCTTGTCGATCGCCTTCGGATCGGCCTTGAGCTTGTCGAGCACCTCGACCGCGAGCTTCGCGGCGTCGGCGTGGGTGCGGGCCTTGCCGCGCTCATTCTGCCGGCCGCCGTACGTGGACGCGAGGTCCTTCCAGGAGATCAGCACATGCTTCGCGTAGACCAGCGAGGCGGTGTCCTTCCGCTCCAGGATGTCCTTGCTCTCGATCTCGCCAACCGGCGCCGACGTGGCACCGACACTGTCGCCGGTGTTCATGGTCGCCGCTTTGGGAGCGCGCGTGGTGACGACGCTGTCGAGCTTCGAGGGGACCTTGTCGCAGCCCGCCGAAGCGAGGAGCGCGGTCACGAGGACAGAGCGATAGGTGCGGAACATGGGGCGCGCATCCTAGCCCAACCCCATGCCCTGCGCTGCCCCCTGGCTCGCCCGATGCGGCACGGTGTGGCGCCGGCGACCACCGACGAGGACGGTAACGCTGCGTCGGTGAATACACGATCCGGGAGCCGCCGTGGTGGCACGCGTCGTGTACCAGCGGGCTTCATGCAGCCCTCGCAGACCGGCCTCGTTGTCGCTTCGCCGTCCGCTGCGTTGGCAGCGCCATCCCTGGGCACCACCTCCCTCACCTACGTGCGTGGCGCGATCGCCAGTCCGGTGTGCGTCGCGCTCGCGGTGTTCGCCGCATGCGTAGGGCTCGGGCATGCGGGTGCAATCGGCGCGCTGATCGCGATGCTGTCGGTGCTCGTCGCGGGTGGCATGTCGGCGCGTTCCTCGCTCGTGCGACGTCATCTCGATCGCCAGGCACAGCTGCGCATCCGCGCACGCCGCGAAAGCGCGCGCCTCAAGCAGCTGCGCCCGGCAGGGCCCGTGCGCCAGACGCAGTATCTCGAGCTGCGCGAGCTCGTGGAGGAGGTCGAGCGCCTCGATCCCGGCGAGGCGAAGCGGTTCGAGCTGCAGGATCTCCTCGATCATTTCGTGCGCATCTCGGTCGGGCACCAGAAATGTCTCGACGCGCTTCGCCTCGCCGGCGGCAACGATCTCCCGATCGCCATCCCGATCACCGATCCGAACCGGATGCGCCGGCGTCGCGAGATCCAGGCCCGCCGCATCCGGCACCGCGACGAGTGCTTGCGCCGCGTCGAGCGCCTCACCGACGAGCTCGAGGCGATCGACGAGATGATCCGCCTGGTCGCCCAGCGCACCGCGTGCCCGTGCTTGAGCAACGACTTCGATCGCGAGCTCGACCGGCGGCTGTGGGAGCTCGACGAGGTCGATGCCGCGCTCGACCAGCTCTCCGCGTAGCCAGCGGGTCTTCAGCCAGCTATTGACTCGCGGTCAATAGCTGGCTAGCGTCGTTCCCATGAGCGAGCTGGCCGCAGTCATCGTCGGGGCCGGGTTCTCGGGGCTGTGTGCAGGGATTGGACTTCGCCGCGCGGGCATCCACTCCTTCGTCATCCTCGAGAAGGCAGACGGGGTCGGCGGGACCTGGCGCGCCAACACGTACCCGGGCGCTGCGTGCGACGTGCCCTCGCACGTGTACTCGTTCTCGTTCGAGCCCAACCCCGCGTGGTCGCGCGCGTACGGCGGGCAGCCCGAGATCCTCGCGTACCTCGAGCACTGCGCGACCAAGTACCAGCTGCGGCCGCACCTGCGCTTCGGCCAGCGCGTCACGCGCGCGAGCTACGACGAGGCCTCCGCGCGGTGGACGGTGACGACCGACACCGGCGCGTCCTACGTCGCCCGCACGTTGCTCCTCGGCAACGGCGCGCTCCACCTGCCGGCGATCCCGGCGCTCCCCGGCATCGAGTCGTTCACCGGCAAGACGTTCCACTCGGCGCGCTGGGATCACGCGCACGAGCTCGCGGGCCGCCGCGTCGGCGTGATCGGCACCGGCGCGAGCGCGATCCAGGTCGTGCCGGAGATCGCGCCGCGCGTCGATCACCTCGCGGTGTTCCAACGCACGCCGCCGTGGATCGTCCCCAAGGACGATCGCGAATTCTCGTCGATGGAGCGGTGGGCCTTCGCGCACGTCCCCGGCGCGCAATGGCTGCGGCGAACCGGCCTGTACTGGCGGTTCGAGGCGAAGTGGCTCGCGTTCCGGTTCCAGCAGGTCAATCAGCTCGGCGAGCGCATGGCCCGCAACCACCTCGCGCGACAGGTCCCCGATCCGGCGCTGCGCGCGCGGCTCACGCCGGACTACCGGCTCGGATGCAAGCGCGTGCTGATCTCGAACGACTACTACCCTGCCCTGCAACGCCCGAACGTCGACCTCGTCACCGACGCGATCGCGCAGGTCGAGCCGACGGGCCTCCGCACCACCGACGGCACCTTGCACGAGCTCGACACGATCATCTACGGGACCGGGTTCCGCGTGACCGACTACATCGCGTCGATGCAGATCCGCGGGCGCGCGGGCGTGGATCTCAACGACGTGTGGCGCAGCTCCGTGCGCAGCTACCTCGGCATCACGGTCTCGGGGTTCCCGAACTTATTTCTGATGATGGGCCCGCACACCGGCCTCGGCCACAACTCGATGGTGTTCATGATCGAAGCGCAGGTGCACTACGCCGTCGAGGCGATCAAGGCGATACGCGCGCGCCGGATCGACGAGCTGGAGGTGCGCCCCGAGGTGGAGCGCGCGTTCGGCGAGGAGATGCGCCGCAAGCACACGCAGGGGGTGTGGGCGTCCGGGTGCAACAGCTGGTACCAGGCACCCGACGGCGAGGTGCTGCTGTGGCCAAGTCTGACCTTGTCCTACTGGATGCGAACGCGCACCGTTCGGCTCTCCGACTACACGGTCGGCCGCGCGTCCGCGGTATCGTCGAACGATGGGGCGCTTCGCGGCATGCGTGATCCTGTGCAGCTTCGGGTGTAGTGGCGGTGACGACGGTCCCGGCGGCGATGCCGGCCCGCTCGAGCCGCCGCGGCCCGCGTGCATGGCCGCAGCGGTGGGCTCGACGACGGTCGCGGCACCCGCGCTGAAGTACACGCTCGCGGATCGCTGGCAGGAGGCGTGGCTCGGCTCGCCGGCGGTCATCGATCTCGACGGCGACGGCACGACCGAGGTCATCGCGCCCCGCCACGAGCTGCTGCTGGTGTGGCGCATCGGCGCCGACGGCTCGATCAGCGAGGCCTGGCGCCACGCGTTCACCGACCGGATCTGGGCGCCGCCCGTCGTCGCGGACTTCTCGCCGACGCGCGACGGCCTCGAGGTCATCGTCGCGTCGCGGGGCGAGCTGATCGCGCTCGACGCGAACGGCGGCACGCTCGTGCACTTCCCGAAGACGTGGCAGGACGAGCTGCGCTCGGTCGCCGCCGGCGACATCGACGGTAACGGGACGCTGGAAGCGGTCGCTGTCACCACGACGCCGCTCGAGGCGAACGGCCAGCGCGACATCATCTTCGCGACCACGTACACCGGCGGGATCTATGCGGGCTTCCCGGCGAACACGTCGGGCGCCGCCGGCTGCGACGACGCGTGCTACGTGACCGGCGGCTACGACCAGAACCTCGCGATCGGCGACGTCGACGGTGATGGTCGCTCCGACGTGTTCGCGACCCAGGACAACGCGTACATGTCCTTGCACGACGGCACCGGCCGCGCGTTCGACGCAGCGTCGATCTTCGACGGCCGCACGAAGTTCAGCGGCATCCGCTGGATGGTCGACTACGCGCTCGCACAGCAAGGCTATCCGGACACGCCGGCGACGGATCTCCAGGCGCACTTCACCAACACCGCGCCCGCGATCGCGGACCTCGACGGCGATGGCACGGCCGAGCTGATCGCGCTCGGGTCGATCCAGAACGCAGCGCAGGACGAGCGCGAGCATGGCGTCGGCCTGTTCGTCGCGCACGCCGACGGCACGCGCCCGGCCGGCTGGGAGACGCCGCCGCTGTACCGGGACTTCCTCTCGGGCCTGTGGGATCCGGGCGACAACCTCGTCGGCGTCACCAACGAGGTCGCGGTCGCGGACATCGACCCGGCGCACGCGGGGCTCGAGCTGGTGTTCGCCGGCTTCGACGGCAAGCTCCACGCCGTCGCCGCGGATGCGACGAAGCTGTGGGACGTGCCGTACACGACCAGCGATGCCGAGTGGACGAGCGGCGTCGCCATCGCGGACCTCTCGGGCGACGGCTCGCCCGAGCTCGTGCTGACGACGTACAGCGCCACCGGCGGCGACCTGATCATCCTGGATGCAATGGGGACGGTCCTGCACCGGGTGCCGCTCGGCGGGCGCGGCGCGATGCCCGTGCCGACCGTGGCCGACGCCGACAACGACGGCGACCTCGACATCACGATCTCGCTCAAGGACGCCGTCGATCGGCAGCAGTCCGTCCTCATCTACGAGGTGCCGGGCTCGTCGACGAACTGCTTACCTTGGCCGACCGGGCGCGGCAACTACCGCCGCGACGGCTACGTGCCGCCCGCCTCGCAATAACCAGGCAGTCCTGTATTCTCGGGCGGTCATGAACACCCCTGATCCGAAGAAGGTCCGTACCGACGCCGCATGGCTCGACGCGCACTGGATGCCGTTCACGGCCAACCGCCAGTTCAAGGCAAACCCGCGCATGTTCGTCGGCGCCGAGGGCGCCTATTACATCGACACCGAGGGCAAGAAGGTGTTCGACGGTCTGTCGGGGCTGTGGTGCTGCGGCCTGGGCCACGGCCGCCGCGAGATCACCGACGCCGTCGCGAAGCAGGTCCAGACGCTCGACTACGCGCCCGCGTTCCAGTTCGGCCATCCGCAGTCGTTCGAGCTCGCGAACAAGATCAAGGAGCTCACGCCGGCGGGGCTCGACTACGTGTTCTTCACCGGCTCGGGCTCCGAGTCCGCGGATACCTCGCTGAAGATGGCGCGCGCGTACTGGCGCGCGAAGGGCCAGGGCACCAAGACGCTGCTGATCGGCCGCGAGAAGGGCTATCACGGCGTCAACTTCGGCGGCATCTCCGTCGGTGGCATCGGTGCGAACCGCAAGGTCTACGGCCCCGCGGTGCCCGCCGATCACATCGCGCACACGCAGCTCGCGCTCGGCGACAAGACCAAGGCGTTCACGCGCGGCATGCCCGCGACCGGCGCCGAGCTCGCTGATGACCTGCTGCGCCTGATCGCGCTGCACGATGCGTCGAACATCGCCGCCGTGATCGTCGAGCCGTTCGCCGGCTCTGCTGGCGTCGTGATCCCGCCCGTCGGCTACCTCCAGCGCCTGCGCGAGCTGTGCACCAAGCACGACATCCTCCTGATCTTCGACGAGGTGATCACGGGCTTCGGGCGCACCGGCGCGTTCACCGGCGCCGAGGCGTTCGGCGTCACGCCCGATATCCTCAACCTCGCCAAGCAGATCACGAACGGCGTGCAGCCGCTCGGCGCGGTCGTCGCGAAGAAGGAGATCTACGAGACGTTCATGGCCGCGGGCGGCCCCGAGTACATGCTCGAGTTCGCGCACGGCTACACGTACTCGGCGCATCCGGTCGCGTGCGCGGCGGGCATCGCGGCGCTCGACCTGCTCGTCCAGGACAAGGCGGTCGAGCGCGTGAAGGAGCTCGCGCCGTACTTCGAGAACCTCGTGCACGGGCTCAAGGGCGCGAAGCACGTCACCGACATCCGCAACTACGGCCTCGCGTGCGGCCTGACGATCGAGGCGGTGCCCGGCGAGCCGGCGAAGCGGCCGTACGAGATCGCGATGAAGTGCTTCGCGAAGGGCGTATACGTGCGCTACGGCGGCGACACGATCCAGCTCGCACCGCCGTTCATCTCGGAGAAGGCCGAGCTCGATCGCCTGGTCTCGGTGCTCGCCGACGCGCTCGCCGCGACCGCGTAACCGAGATGGGAGGCAACGGCACCGATGGATCCACCTGCCCCGTGAGCGCGGAGGAGCTCGCGCGTGCGCTCGACGCGGCGCGGGCAGCGTGGCCTGAAGTCGAGGTGCCCCAGGAGCAGTTCGCGGCCTGGCTCGAGGAGCGGCTCGCACCGGGCGAGCCCCTCGCGAAGCTGCGGACCTCGGATCTCTACCTCGCCTGTGCATGCGCCGCGGCGGACGCCCGCGCTCTCCGCTATTTCGACGAGCAGATGGTCGACGCGATCGATCAAGCGCTGCTCCGGCTGAGGATCTCGCGCGACGTGATCGACGAGACCAAGCAATACCTGCGGCACTACCTCTTTCTCGGTCACGACGGAGCGGCCGGCCGGATCGCGACGTACTCGGGCAAAGGGCCGCTGCGCAGCTGGGTTCGCGTGGCGGCGGTTCGCGCGGCGCTGCGACGCGCGCGGATGGCGAGGCCACACACGCCTCTCGACAGCTCGCTGCTCGGAGAGGTCGCCGTCGAAGCGCTCGACGTCGAGCACGAGTACCTGAAGCGACGTTACGGCGCCGCGTTCGAGGACGCGGTCCGAGCAGCGTTCGTCGAGCTCCCGACGCGCACGCGGAACATCCTTCGCTTCTACTACGGCGAGCGGCTCACGATCGACCAGCTCGGCGCCATGTACCGCGTGCATCGCGTGACCGCCTCGCGCTGGGTGCGTCAGGCGATGGAGGATCTCGTCGAACACACCCGCCTCCTCATGCAGCGCAACCTGTCGGCGAGCGAAAGCGAGATCACGAGCCTGCTGCGCCTCGTCGCGAGCCGCATCGAGCCCGTCCTGCAGAGCCTCATCCAGCACGCGGATCCGTGACTCAGCGATGCGTCGCGAGCCACGCGTCGTACGCGGCGCGCTGAGGGGCCGCGGGCGCGAGGGCGTCCATCCCCGTGGTGACGAGAGAGCGCGCGCGGCGGCGCGAGGATGGCGTGGAGTCCGTCCACAGGATGGAGGCGAGGCCGAGCCGGAGATCCTGCAAGATCGCCACATCGGTCGTCGACGACGCCAGGGAGAGGGCGCGCTCGAACGCGGCGCGCGCGCGGTCGAGGTCACCCTTGCGCTGATAGGCCCTGGCCAGGTTGCTCAGGACGGCCTCGATCGTGGCCTCGCGCGACGCGGGGGCACGCTCTTGCAGCTCCAGCACGTGGAGGAGCGTGGCGATCGCGCGATCCTGGTCGCCCTTCCTGGAGAGGACCTTCCCCAGGTTGGCGAGCGCGATCCGATGTGCGGGGTGTTCCTCGCCGAACGCGCGCGCGAACAGCGTCGCAGCGTGCTCGTACTGCGTGATCGCCTCGTCGAACCTGTCCATGTGGTCGAGGATCGTGCCCAGGTTGTTGTAGGCCTTGCCCAGGTCGGGATGGTTGGGCCCGACACGGTCTAGCCAGATGTCGACCGCGCGGTGGCATTGCTCGAGCGCACTTTCGAACTCCCTCAACCGGGACCTCGCGACGCAGAGGCTGTTGCGAGTCATCGCCACCTCGCGACTCCGCACGCCGTGCGCGGCCTCGCGCACCGCGGCGGCCTTCTCGAGGGTCGCCGCCGCCTGCTCGAGGGTCGCCGCGTCGTCCGCGAGCCCGCCTTTCACGAGGAGGGCATTGCCGAGTGCGTGCGCGCGGCCGCCGTCGAGCTCGGCGCTCATCGGTCCCGCTCCCATGCGCGCGATCGCGGCCGCCGCGGCTCCATCGAGCTCCTCGATCAGCGCAGGGTTGCGCAGCATGGAGCCTTCGACGTACAGGCGCTTCGCCAGCGCCCTGGCGCGAAGGGCATCCTCCTTCGCGACGTCGGCGAGCTGGGCCGCGCGGCGGAGCGTGTCCGACGCGGAGACGGCGTCGCCCGCGTCCATCTCGGCTTCTCCGACGCGGAGCGCGGCCAGCGCCGCGAGCGGTGGATCGTCGAGCTCGTCGCTCGCACGGGCGGCGGACTTCGCCAGCGCGAGACTCTCGTGCACGCGACCAGCCGCGCGGAGCAACTGTGCCCGCGAGAGGTCCGCGCGCAGCGCGGCGACCTTCGCGCCTTGCGCTGTCGACAACCGTCGGGCCGCTCCGAGCGCGACGGCGTCGCATTGGTTCAGCGCTCCGAGCGCGTCGACGGCGTTCAGGGCGTTGTTCACGACGTCCGCATCCGCGTGGGCGAGGACATCGATGAGGATGCGCACGTCGCCGAGTCGCTCGGCGAGGCATCCGACGCGGAGATCGAGCAGCTCGGACGACTGTTCGCGCCTCTCCTCGGCCTCGCAAGCCTCCAGGTGCATCGCCGTCCACCTCGCGGCGTAGGCGTCGATCTCTTTCTCGACGCGCGTCGACGCCTGCCCCGCCTCGGGAACCCCGGTCGCCAGAAACGCCGCGTGGATGGCGGCGCGTTGCGGCGCGCCCCACACGGACTGGAGCTTCGCCGGCACCTCGTCACGGCAGCTGACCCGTTCTGTGCGGAGTGAGGCAATGGACGAGCCCGTGGCGACGAGCGCAAGCCCGGCGATCGCTCCCAACACCACCCGGCGCCTGGTCGCGCTGGGATCGCGGGAGAGCGCGGCGAGCAATGCGTCCATGGACACGAACCGATCCTCGGGTGACGCGGACAGACCGCGGCGGATCGCGCGCTGGACGTGCCTCGGGGCCCCACGTGCGTCGACGAACGCTTGCTGCGAGATGGCGTCGAGGAGCTCGGCGGGGCGCTGGCCGCGGAACGGGCGCTCGCCGGTCAGCCCCTCGTGAAGCGCGACGCAGAACGAGAACTGATCGGCGCGTGCGTCGATCGGCTCGCGGCGGAGCTGCTCCGGCGCCATGTACCCCGGCGTACCGGCGAGGACCTCGGGCTCCTCACCCTCGCCGGACGCATCTCGCGCCAGGCCGAAATCGGTCACGACGATGCGCCCGTCAGCTCCGACGAGCACGTTGTCGGGCTTGAAGTCGCGATGGATGACGCCCGCGGCGTGGGCGGCGGCGAGGCCACGGCCGGCGGAGAGGAAGGTGGTCAGCACGCTGCGTGGTCGCCGCGACTGTGCGAGCCATGTCCTGAGCGTTTCACCCTCGATGAGCTCCATCGCGAGGAACACCTGCTCGCCGAACATGCCGACGTCGTGGACCGTGACGACGTTGGGATGCGCCAGCTTGGCCATGGTGCGGGCTTCACGGAGCAAGCGGCGGTCCGCGTCGGCGCCCCGGCGCGCGCGTACCAACTTCAGAGCGATCGTGCGGTTCAACTCGGTGTCGATCGCGGCGTACACCCTGCCCATCGCGCCCGCGCCGACCAGCGAGGTCACTTCATAGCGACCGACGCGCGTTCCGCGGCGGAGGACGTCGATGCCGGGGGTGTCGTCGCTGGAAGTGCCCAGCGAGCCGTCCGCGAAGGAGGTCTCGCTCGTCGACATCACCTTCGCGGACGCAGCGACGAGCGCGAAGCAGCGTGCACACTGGTCCAGGTGCGCCTCGAACGCCGCCGCGCTCGCTTCATCGAGTGCTCCAGCGACAAACGCGGCGACCGTGTTCTCGTCGACGCACCCCACGTTTCAACAGTATAGCCAACGAGTTGAACGAATCGGAGACGCCGCGCGCAACAACGTATGGTCGGACGTCTCTGTGGATCGAGGAGGCATGCCGACGTGATCGTCGATACAGCGAGCGTTGACCGATTCTATCGGGCGACTGCGCATTTCTCGCAGACTCGCGCCCGTGACGATGGCGGGGCTTCGCACTCCTTCACCCGAACAGCGTTCACAGTGCGACCCGGGGAGAGGATATAGTTCCCAGCCCCTCGCGAGGGGTGTGTCGTGTCACCGCCGTGGCGCGGCATCACAGGTAGTAGCCATGCCTCGGAGCTGTCTCCATACGATGTTCGCCGCGCAGGTCGCGCGAACGCCGGAAGCGCCTGCGGTCGTGCACGCGGCAACGCGGCTCACGTATCGAGAGCTCGACGCCCGCGCGAATCGCCTCGCCCACCGCCTGCGCGCCGCCGGCGTAGGCCCCGATGTGCCGGTGGCGTTCTGCTTGCCTCGGACCGAGGCGCCGATCGTCGCGATCCTCGGCATCCTGAAGGCGGGCGGTTGCTACGTGCCGCTCGACCCGGGCTATCCCGAAGAGCGGCGCGCATGGATCATCACCGACAGCGGCGCGCGCGTGGTGCTGTGCAGCCGCGACCTCGCCCCCGCGGCCACGGCCGCGACGGTGATCGTGGTCGAGGAGGAGTCCTTCGCCGAGCTCCCCGCGACCCCGCCCGCCGTCGACGTCTCCCCCGATCACCTCGCCTACATCATCTACACCTCGGGCTCGACCGGGCGGCCGAAGGGCAGCCCGATCCCGCACCGCAACGTCGTGCGCTTGATGCGAGAGACCGAGCTCTGGTTCGGGTTCGGCGCGACCGACGCGTGGACCGTGTTCCACTCGTTCGCGTTCGACTTCTCGGTGTGGGAGGTCTGGGGCGCGCTGTTGTACGGCGGCCGCGCGATCGTCGTGCCGTACGTGACGAGCCGCTCGCCGGAGGAGGTACTCGATCTGATCTGCACGCAGGGCGTGACGGTGCTGAACCAGACCCCGTCGGCGTTTCGGCAGCTGATGCACGCGGCGACCGCGCCTGGAGCCGCCGAGCGGTGGTCTACGCTGCCGCTGCGCTGGGTGATCTTCGGCGGCGAGGCACTCGACCTCCCTTCACTCGCGCCGTGGTTCGCGCGGTTCGGCGACGCGCAGCCGCGCCTGATCAACATGTACGGCATCACCGAGACGACCGTGCACGTCACGTATCGCCCGCTGTCGATCGCCGATACGCAGTCGCCGCGGAGCGCGATCGGCGTGCCGATCCCGGACCTGACCTTGCACGTGCTCGATGACGACCTGCGGCCCGTGCCGGTCGATGGCGTCGGAGAGCTGTACGTCGGCGGCGCCGGTCTCGCGCGCGGATACCTCGGACGCCCGGCGCTGACCGCCGAGAGGTTCGTGCCCGATCCGTTCGCGCGGTCACCGGGCGCGCGGCTGTATCGAACGGGCGACCTCGGGCGCCGGCTCGAGACGGGAGACGTGGAGTATCTCGGGCGCGCGGACTTCCAGGTCAAGATCCGCGGGTTCCGCATCGAGACCGGCGAGATCGAGCACGCGCTCCGCTCGCACCCGGGTGTACGCGACGTCGTGGTGATCGCGCGCGAGGACGTCCCCGGTGACAAGCGCCTGGTCGCGTATGTCGTCGCACGCGATGCCGCCGCGCCGCCGGACGCGGAGGCGCTGCGCGCGCACGTCGAGCCGATGCTCCCCGCGTACATGATCCCGACCGCGTTCGTCGCGCTCGACGCGTTCCCGCTCACCGGGAACGGGAAGCTCGACCGTGCCGCGTTGCCCGCCCCGCACGCCGCGGCGCCGGTCGCGGAGCTCGCGGAAGGCGCCGACGTCGAGCAGTGGGTCGCGGCGACGTGGGCGGAGCTGCTGGGCACGGATCGGGTGGGGCTCGACGACAACTTCTTCGCCACGGGCGGCCACTCGCTGCTGCTGCTCCAGCTGCTCGCGCGCGTCCGCCAGCAGTTCGACGTCGCGCTTCCGCTTCGCGTGCTGTTCGAGACGCCGACCGCGCGCGGGGTCGCGGCCGCGGTGAAGACGCAGCTCGCGAACGAGGACCAGCTGCTCGCCGAGATCGAGGCGATGTCGCCCGAGGAGGTCGCGGCCCTCCTCGCGGAGAGTGAGTCGTGAGCACCTACGCCGCCGTGCACGAGAGCATCGAACAGCAGGTCGACCGGTCGCCCGATGCGTGCGCCGTCACCGCCGATGGAGCGTCGCTCACCTACCGCGAGCTCGATGCGCGCGCGAACCGGCTCGCCCATCGGTTGCTCGCAGCAGGCGCCGCGCGCGACGTACCGATCGGTGTGTGCCTCGAGCGTTCGCTCGACATGATCGTGACGCTGCTGGGGATCCTGAAGGCGGGCGCGCCCTACCTCCCGATCGAGCCGAGCTATCCCGCGCGTCGTGTCGAGACCATGCGCGAGGACAGCGGCTGCGCGTTCGTCGTCGATCGCGCCTGGCTCGAGGCGAATCGCGAGGAGATCGCGCGGTGTCCGAGCTCTCGCCCGAACGTCTCGCTCGACGCGCACGACGCCGCCTACGTGATCTTCACGTCGGGCTCGACCGGCCGCCCGAAGGGCGCGGTGCTGGTGCACGGGGCGCTGGAGAACCGCCTGCGCTGGA
>DATLHR010000413.1:0-8324 GCA_035539815.1 Kofleriaceae bacterium | reverse complement strand
GCCGCGGCAGTTCGAGAACACGGCCAACCCGGGCGTCCACGAGGCGACGACCGCGCCGGAGCTGCTCGCCGCGACCGGCGGCCGCATCGACGCGTTCGTCGCGGGCGTCGGCACCGGCGGCACGATCACCGGCGTCGGGGGTGTCCTCAAGCGCGCGTGCCCCGGCATCCACATCGTCGCCGTCGAGCCCGCGGGCTCGGCCGTGCTGTCGGGCGAGAAGGCAGGCCGTCACAAGATCCAGGGCATCGGCGCCGGGTTCGTGCCGCCGGTGCTCGCGAGCAGCGTGATCGACGAGGTCGTCCGCGTCACCGATCAGGATGCGTATGAAGGCATGAAGCTCCTCGCCGCGCGTGAGGGCATCAGCGCGGGCATCTCGTCGGGGGCGGCGATCCACGTCGCGCTCGCAGTCGCGGCTCGCCTCGGCCAGGGCAAGCGCATCGTGGTGATGCTGCCCGACACCGGGGAACGCTACCTGAGCGTGCAGCACTACTTCGAGTTCTGATCGAACCAGCGCGCATGTCGCGTGCATCGCGTCGTGGTCAGTCACGCGTGAAGGAGCGATGACATGACGCGACGAATGCTGATCCCTCTGGCGCTGATCGTGATCGGCGCACCCTCGCTGGCTGCCGCGGCGGAGCCAGCGGCTGCACGTTGCGAGAAGAACCAGGCGGTGATCCGCCGCCTCGAGGACATGGGGACGTTCCTCCGCGAGCAACGGACGTTCAGCGTGCGCTCGGAGACGACGACCGATGAGGTCCTCGAGAACGGGCAGAAGATCCAGCTGGCGGCCACCGGCGAGCTCGAGGTACGGCGCCCCGATCGCCTGCACGCGACGTTCTCCTCGGATCGCCGCGACCGTGAGTTCTTCTACGACGGCAGAACATTCACCGTGTACTCCCCCTCGGATGGCTACTACGCGACCGTCGCAGCTCCGTCGAGCATCTTCGCACTACTTGGCCAGCTGTCCGACCGTTACAACATCGAGCTGCCACTCGCGGATCTCTTCCGGTGGGGCACACCCCGGAGCGGCGTCGATCAGATCCTGTGCGCTTCGTTCATCGGCACGAGCAAGCTCGATGGCACGACGACCGATCAGTTCGCGTTTCGCCAGGCGGGACTCGACTGGCAGATCTGGATCGAGCAGGGCCCGCGCCCACTTCCGCGCAAGCTCGTGCTGACCACCACCGACGACCCCGCGAAGCCCGAGCACACCATGGCGCTCGACTGGAACCTCACGCCCAGGACCGATCCTCAGGCCTTCATCTTCAGGCCACCGCGCACCGCGTCGCGCATCGAGATCGTCGACCTCGGCGGCTGACCAAGGAGGACCCCGTGCATCGCAATGTCCACACGTTCCTCGCCTTGTTGGTGATCGCGACGCCGATCGCGGCGCTCTCCGATGCCGAGGCGCGCCCGGTCCGCGGCGGCGCGCGCACCAGCGTCGGCGGCGGCAGCTACACCCGCAGCGCGAACGTCAACCGCAACACGAACGTGAGCCGCAACGTCAACCGCAACGTCAACGTGCATCGCGACCTCGACGTCGACGTCGATCGCCACTACGGCGGGTGGGGCTACGGCGCTGGCTACGGCTCTCACCCCGTGGCGCGCGCTGCTGCGGTGACGGGCGCCGCCGTCGCGACCGCCGCCGTGGTCGGCTCCGTGGTCTCGTCGATTCCGCCGTCATGCGTCGCGACCCACGTCGGCGGCGTCGTTTACCAGCGGTGCGGCAGCACCTGGTACCAACCGCGCTACTACGGCTCGTCGGTCTCGTACGTCGTCGTGAACCCGCCCTGAGCTTCGAGCGCGACCGCGGATCGCTTCTTGCTGCGCGTCTCGCGCATGGCGAAGCGCCCACGACTCCCGCGCCGGCGATCCTCGTGGATCGCGAAGCTCCTCGGGCTGCTGCTCCCTGCGAGCGAAGCCCTCGCGTAACCACACCGGTGCGCGCTGGCGAGGCACCGGGCGCCGACGTCACCCGCGCGCGAGCCCACGTCGCTGCGTCATTCGCGTTACGCTCGGCGCCGTGCCGTACATGGTGATCGCGCTCCTCGTCGCACTCTGCGCGTGCGGGGATCGCAAGCCCGAGATCACGACCACGACCGCAACCGCGGACGACCGAGCGCGCATCGCCGACGAGGCGCCCCGTGACGCCGTATCGGCGCCGGGGCCCGCGCACGCCCTGGTGCCGGCGGTGACCGATCCCGAGGTGCTCGCCGCGCTCGAGGCCCAGGGCCTGCGCTTCGGCGTGCTTTTCGGCGGTGGTGAAGCGCGCACCAATGCGGAGCTCCACGCCGCGAGCGCGCTGTATCGCGACTTCGTGGCGTTCGCGGGCGAGGACATCGCCGCCAGCGTCGCCGAGGAGAACCGCTACCGTCCCGACTGGGGCGCGGTCGGCCCGACGCTGCGCGCGAAGCGGCGCAACTTCGATCCACGCTGGCTGACCGCGGCGAGTGCGCACTACGAGCTCGTCGGCGTGCTGTCACGCATGGATCGCGCGCCGTTCACCCCGGGCAGCTGTGGCGAGCTGCGCCTCGTGTACCGGCTCGCGTATCAGGGACGCGAGCTCGCGAGCCGCCTGCCGTTCGCGCTCAACCTCGCGTACCTGCTCGAGCCACAGGACGGCTCGTGCCGCGCGCTCGCCGCGCAATGGCGCCTGCCTCCGTCCCCGACCGCGACGTGGCTCCGCACGGAGGGGCCGCTGCGCGCCGACAACCTCCGCCGCTTCAAGGTGATCCAGACCAACTACCAGGTGATCCGCTCGGCCTCCGGCATCCGCAACCAGCACGGAGGCACCGCCGAGTACGTGCTGCGCTCCTTCCACGAGCGCGACGGGCGTCTCGTGCGCGCGCCGCTCGAGAACACGCCCGACGTCGCTCGGCTGGCCAAGGATCGCGCGCTGCGCGACGAGCTCGTCTCGTATCTCGGCGCGCACGTCGACGAGCTCGACCGTGGCACGATCCAGCTGCCCGAGAAGTTCCTCGCCACCGCCGCGAGCTCGTTCTCGCCGCACGGCCTCGCGCGTCAGCAGAACCGCCCGTTCGACGCCGTGCTCGATCCCACCGACCTCGCCGGTCTCGATCTCTCGAAGGCGCGCCTGGTCAAGACCCCGCACGCCGCGCTGCTGCGGCTCGATGACCTCAGCTGCGTTGGATGCCATCAGGGCCGCGGCATCGCCGGCTTCCACTTCGTGGGCGAGGATCGCGAAGGCACGCACCCGCTCAACGCCGTGTTCTTCGCCGGCTCGGGTCACTTCCGCGCCGACCTGCCGCGCCGGATCGCGTACCTCGAAGCGGTCGAGCGCGGCGGTCTGCCATCCGCGGATCGCCCGATGTCGATCGCGCCGATCAGCGCGCGCGCGACGTACGGCGATCTGTGCGCGCTGCCGGGTGCGACATCGTTCGACTGGGCGTGCGAGGACGGGCTGACCTGCCAGCTCATCGACCCGGCGGTCGGCGAGACCGAGCTTGGCCACTGCTTTCCCGTCGCGCGCCGCGCCGGCGATCCGTGTCTCTCGCACTACGTCCTCCAGGACCACCACTCGCTCGACAAGATGGTGATGCCGTGGAAGGAGCTCGGCTGCGCGGCGGGCTATCAGTGCCGGATGCCGGTCGGTGGGTTTCCGAACGGCATGTGCACGAGCCCGTGCGAAGCGATCGGGACGCCCGGCGAAATCTGCGGCCCTACCGCGGGAAATGGCTTCGCCGATTGCCTGTCCGGACGTTCCACGTTCCGCGAGTGCCTCGAGCGCCACTCCGAGCTGCAGAGCCGGGGCCGATGCAATGCCACACGCGCGTGCCGCAGCGATTACGTGTGCGCGCGCGTGGGCACGGACTCCGACGGTGCGTGCGTGCCGGCGTACTTCCTGTTCCAGCTCCGCGTCGACGGCCACCCGGCGCCGCGGTGACGGCGGCGCACGGGGCTCGCCTCGCGCGCTCTCCGTCAGCGAGGTCCGTACGAGCGAGATGGTCGCGAGCTTACCGAGCTCCACGTCGTGGCACGGGCGCGCACGAAAGCCTTCCGATTGCGGCGGCCGCCGCCGTGGAACAGCCTCCAGCATGTACGCCCCGACGGACCTCGGTTTCTTCGAAGGTCTCGTGCGCGATCTCACGAGCGGCAAGGGCCAGCTCCGGTTCTTGATCCAGCCTCTCGTCGCGATCTTCCTCGGTGCGCGGCTCGGCGTTGCCGACGCGAAGGAAGGGCAGCTCCCGTTCTTGTTCCGCATGTTCCGCGCGGGTCACACGCGCGGAAAGCTGTTCAAGGCGTCGCTGTCCGATGTCGTGATGCCGCTTTGCCTCGGGATGGTGCTCGACGCGATCCTCCAGTACTACACGCTCGGCGTCGTTCGCGTGCTCCACGCAATGGTCGTCGGGTTCTTGCTGGTGTGGCTGCCGTACGCGGTGTCGCGCGCGCTCACGAACCGCATCGTCCGCCGGCGTGTGGAAGGACGGGCCGCAGCATGAGCACCAGGATCGAACGCACGACGCCCGCGCCTGCATGGCGCGTCAACCCCACCGCGGACAGCCACTTCGCCTGGCTGCGCACCAAGCTGGCCGTCGATCGCACCTTCATGGCATGGCTGCGCACGTCCATCGCGATGATCGGCTTTGGCTTCACGATCGTGCAGTTCTTCGCGAGCTTCTCCAAGCTCGCGAGCACGCATGCCACCCTGCCGCGCGCGCCGGTCATCCTCGGCCTGACGCTCGTCGGCACGGGCACGGTCGCGCTCGCGATCGCGCTCGTCCAGTACATCGGCATGATCCGTCACCTCGAGAGGCCGCAGTTCTCGTCGATCGCCGAGCGCAAGGCTCACCTCGATCCCGCACTGTGGCTCGGCGGCGCCGTCCTGATGATCGGCATCGTCGCGTTCGTCGCGATCATCTGGCGCGCCGTGCTCGAAGGCTAGCGATGTTCTCGCTCACGCGCGGCGGCCCCTGGTACCAGCTGATGCGCCGCATACACGCCACGACGCCGCGCGGTGACGTCCGCTGGCTGCCGCTCGCGCTGGTCGCGTGGCTGCCGCTCGTGCTCGCATCGCTGGTCGGGCTCGTCCGCGGCGGCCTCGATCCGATGTTCACCGACCTCTCGGTCCACGTGCGCTTCTTCGTCGGGTTGCCGCTCGTCGTCCTCGCCGAGCGCGTGCTCGAGCAACGCGGCCGCCGCGCGGTGCGCCACCTCCGCACGGGTCGGTTCGCGAACCGCGAGATGCTCGACGCGATCCTCGAGCGCACCGAGACGCTGCGCGACGCGTGGCGCGTCGAGGTGGTCCTCGCTGCCGCCGCCGTGCTCGCTGGGCAGGCCGCGTTGTGGGGCTGGATCGCACCGGCCGGGTTCGTCCATGGCGTGGAAGACGAGAGCGCGTTGACGTTCACGCGCATCTGGTACGCGGCGCTCGCGTTGCCCATGCTGCAGTTCTTGTGGCTGCGCTGGCTCTGGCGATGGGCGCTGTGGACCTACGTGCTCGCGCGCGTGTCGCGCCTGCGCCTTGCCACGATCGCGATCCACCCCGACAACGCCGCCGGCCTCGGCTTTCTGAGCGATCCGACGGAGGCCTTCGCGGTGTACGCCGCGAGCCTGACCTCGGTCGCCTCCGCGGCGTGGATGGTCCAGCTGCACGCTGGTGTGGTCACACTACCGATGCTCGTACCCACGTTCGTCGGCTTCCTCGTCCTCGCGCTCGCCCTCGCGTTCGGCCCGCTGCTGCTGTTCGCGGGCCACCTCTACCGCGCCCGGCGCCGCGACTTGCCGCTGCACCACGAGCTCGCCCTGACCTACGTGCGCGAGTTCAAGCGCAAGTGGCTCGTCTCGCCGCGGACTGACGAGCCGGTGCTCGGCACACCGGATCTGCAATCCCTCAACGACCTCGGCGGCGCGTTCGAGACCACCGAGAAGACCCTCCTCGTCCCGATCAAGTCGCGCCCGGTGGTCCTCGTCGTGCTCGGCGCGTTCGCGCCGATGCTGCCGGTGCCGCTGACCGCGATGCCGCTCGCCGATGTCGGCGCGCGCCTCGGCAAGGCGCTGCTCGGGGGGCTGCCGATCTGAAGGAGAGCCTGCCGCTCTTTGGAACCGAGTGTGTCGCTGAACTCAGGAGGAACGTATGACCGAGAACAAGCGCCCGAACATCCTCGTCATCTTCGGTGACGACATCGGGATGTGGAACCTGTCCTGCTACAGCCACGGCATGATGGGCTATCGCACCAAGCACATCGATCGGCTCGCCGCCGAAGGCATGATGTTCACCGACTGCTACGGTGAGCAGAGCTGCACGGCGGGCCGCGCGTCGTTCATCACGGGTCAGTGCGGCTATCGCACCGGCCTCACCAAGGTCGGCCTCCCCGGCGCTCCGGTCGGCCTACAGGCCGAGGACCCGACGATCGCCGAGATGCTCAAAGCCCAGGGCTACGCGACCGGACAGTTCGGCAAGAACCACCTCGGCGATCTCAACGAGTACCTGCCCACCGTGCACGGCTTCGACGAGTTCTACGGCAACCTTTACCACCTCAACGCCGAGGAGGAGCCCGAGGATCCCGACTACCCCGACGCGGGGGACTTCCCACGTTTCAAGGCGTCGTTCGGACCGCGCGGCGTGCTCCATGCGTGGGCCACCGACGACGACGATCCTACCGACGAGCCGCGGTGGGGCCGTGTCGGCAAGCAGAAGATCGAGGACACCGGGCCGCTCACACGCAAGCGCATGGAGACCTGCGACGACGACTTCGTTGCCGCAGCGCGGGACTTCATCCAGCGCCATCACTACGCGAACCAACCGTGGTTCGTGTGGCTCAACATGACGCACATGCACCTGCGCACGCACACGAAGCCCGAGAGCATCGGTCAGGCGGGGCGCTGGCAGTCGCCGTACCACGACACGATGATCGATCACGACACGAACGTCGGGCAGATGCTCGACTACCTCGACGCGCTCGGGATCGCCGAGGACACCATCGTCGTGTACTCGACGGACAACGGTCCGCACATGAACACGTGGCCCGACGGCGCGATGACGCCATTCCGCAGCGAGAAGAACACCAACTGGGAGGGCGCATTCCGCGTGCCGCTGCTCATCCGCTGGCCGGGCAAGATCGAGGCGGGAAAGGTCTCGAACGAGATCATCAGCCACCTCGACTGGCTGCCGACGCTGCTGGCCGCCGCCGGGGAGCCCGACATCAAGCAGAAGCTCGTCGACGGTCACGACGCGACGGGCAAGACGTTCAAGGTCCACCTCGACGGCTTCAACCTGCTCCCCTTCCTGACGGGCGAGGAGGAGCACAGTCCGCGCAAGGGCTTCATCTACTTCGACGACGACGGCGACCTCGTCGCGGTGCGGTTCGACAACTGGAAGATGGTGTTCATGGAGCAGCGCGCGCCGGGAACGCTACGCGTGTGGGCCGAGCCGTTCACACCACTGCGCGTGCCTAAGCTCTTCAACCTGCGCACCGACCCGTTCGAGCGCGCCGACATCACCTCGAACACCTACTACGACTGGTTCCTCAGCAAGTGCTACATGATGATGGCAGCGCAGGGCCTCGTCGGGCAGTTCCTCGAGACGTTCCGCGACTTCCCCCCGCGTCAGAAGGCGGCTTCCTTCACGATCGATCAGGCGATGCAGAAGCTGGAGGAAGCCGCGACCGGCGCGCACCACTAAGGCCCTGCGGCCGTGACCACGTCGAGCACCGCCCCGTCCTGTGCGGACAACGACACCAGGAGCATCGAACCGTCCGTGCCGTTCGTCCGGGTCGCCGCGACGCGGATCGCGCCGCCGTCGCGGAGGAGCGCGGGCCCCGCGAGCAGCGCACCGAGCGGTACGAGGCTGTCGACCGCGCCGCCGACGCTGTACGTGACGACGCCGCCGGTGCCGAAGCCCGGATCGAGGGCGCCGCCGGACGTGAGGCGCGCGACGACGAGCGCCGGCGGGGCCTGCGGCTCAGGCCGGCGGTTCGTTCGACACGAGTCCGACGACGACGGTGATGTTGTCATCGCCGCCGCGGCTGTTCGCGAGATCGATGAGGGTCTGCGGCAGCTGGCGATACCACGTCATCGCGACGATGCGCTCGAGCTCGCCGTGCTCGACGTAGTTCGACATGCCATCGGAGCACAGCACGAAGCAGTCGCCCGCGCTGATCGGCACGCTCTTCATGTCGGCGTCGATGTCACGCTCGAAGCCGATCGACTTCGTGATCACGTGACGGAACTTGCTGCTCTTCGCCTCGGCCTCGGTGATCGAGCCCGAGCGCAGCTGCTCCGCGATCCACGAGTGGTCGTCGGTGAGCTGGCGCAGCTGGCCGTCGCGGAACATGTAGCAGCGCGAGTCGCCCGCGTGGACGACG
>DATLHR010000412.1:0-16212 GCA_035539815.1 Kofleriaceae bacterium | reverse complement strand
GAGGCCGCGCGCTCCCGCCTGGCGCGAGAGCGCCTGGCGCGCGACGGCGCGCAGCGCGCCATCGGGGTAGCGCAGGCGCACGTCCTCGAACACGAAGAGCTTCTGGTACTGCTTCACCAGCGCGTTCTTGGGCTGCGTGAGGATCTGCACCAGCGCCTCCTCGGAGAGCTCGTGCAGCGGCGCGATCACGGGCAGGCGGCCGATGAACTCGGGGATCATGCCGTACTTCAGCAGGGCCTCGTGCTCGACCTCCTGGATCAGGTCCCACTGCGTGCGCTCGACCTTCTTGTTCATGCCGGCGCCGAAGCCGATCATCTTCTGACCGATCCGGTTCTCGATGATGTCCTCGAGGCCGGTGAACGCGCCGCCGCAGATGAACAGGATGTTGGTCGTGTCGACCTGCAGGAACTCCTGCTGGGGATGCTTGCGGCCGCCCTGCGGCGGGACGGAGGCGGTGGTGCCCTCCATCAGCTTCAGCAGGGCCTGCTGGACGCCCTCGCCCGAGACGTCGCGGGTGATGGAGGGATTGTCCGACTTGCGGCTGATCTTGTCGATCTCGTCGATATAGACGATGCCGCGCTGCGCCCGCTCGATGTCGTGGTCGGCGTTCTGCAGCAGCGAGACGATGATGTTCTCGACGTCCTCGCCGACGTAGCCCGCCTCGGTGAGGTTGGTCGCGTCGGCGATCGCGAACGGCACGTTGAGGATGCGCGCGAGCGTCTGCGCGAGCAGCGTCTTGCCCGAGCCGGTCGGCCCGAGCAGGAGGATGTTCGACTTCTGCAGCTCGACGTCCTCGTCGGCGCCCGTGCCGTGCTTGTGGTCGATGCGCTTGTAGTGATTGTGGACGGCGACCGCGAGGATCTTCTTCGCGCGGTCCTGCCCGATCACGTACTCGTCGAGCACCTTCTTGATCTGCGCCGGCTTGGGGATCGTGGAGGTGCCATACGACTGGTCCTCCTTCTCGATCTCCTCGGCGATGATGTCGTTACACAGCCCGATGCACTCGTCGCAGATGTAGACGGTGGGGCCGGCGATCAGCTTCTTGACCTCCTTCTGAGCCTTGCCGCAGAACGAGCAAGTCAGGGAGGCGCCGTCACGTTTCTCGATGGGCATCGGAACGTCTAGAAACGTAGCACGAGGCTACTTCTTGTCGTCCTTGCCCTCGGGCTTCTTCTTGGCCGTGACCAGGACCTCGTCGATGATGCCGTACTCCTTGGCCTGGATCGCCGACATGAAGTTGTCGCGGTCGGTGTCGTTCTTGATCTTGTCGACGGGCTGACCCGTGTGCTTCGAGTACAGCTCGTTGAGCGTGTCGCGCGTCTTGAGGATCTCTTTGGTGTGGATCTCGATGTCCGTCGCCTGACCCTGGAAGCCCGCGAGCGGCTGGTGGATCATCACGCGCGAGTGGGGCAGGGCGTAGCGCTTGCCCTTGGTGCCCGCGGCGAGCAGGAAGCTGCCCATCGACGCCGCCTGGCCCATGCAGATCGTCGCGACGTCGCAATGCAGGTACTGCATCGTGTCGTAGATCGCGAGGCCCGCCGAGACGTGACCGCCCGGCGAGTTGATGTACAGCATGATGTCCTTCTCGGGCTCCTCGGAGTCGAGGAACAGCAGCTGCGCGATCACGACGTTCGCGACGTCGTCGTTGATCCCGGTACCGAGGAAGATGATCCGGTCCTTGAGGAGGCGAGAGAAGATGTCCCATCCACGCTCACCACGATGCGTCTGCTCGATGACCGTCGGGACCAGGTAGTTCATCGTCGGCTTCATTACGCCGACTGTACGGGCGCCGTGGTGCGCGCGCAATCGACGCGGAGGGCAGCTGCCCTCTCGGGCAGGCGATCGAGCGTGAGGTCCGCTCAGAGCTCAGCGCTTGCCGGCGGTGAACTTGGTCAGCTTGGCCTCGACCTCGTTGGTCGTGCCGTGGTGCGCGTAGTGAAAGCGCGAGATGCCGGTGCCGGGCTCGAGCTCGTACGTCTGCTCGTCGGGGCCCGTGTAGAACGACAGCGCGTAGCCGGTCTCGACGGCGCTGACCTGCCAGCAGTAGACCATCTCGGGGCTCGGGCAGATCTTCTGGCCATCGATCACGGGCCACGTGAACCAGCCCTCGGCGCCGTCGAGCGACGGCTCGGCAGAAGCACCGAACATGAAGTTGTTGCCGGCGCGCAGCACGGTCTTCTCGGTCGTGGCGGGCGGCGTCGCCGAGTCGGCGGGACGGAGATCGAGATCGAGCAGATCCGTCGGCCAGCCCTTGATGCGATACGCGGTGACGCCGTTCGCTTCCTTCGCGTCGATGACTTCCGTCGTCCACGTCAGCGACTTGGTGGTCTCGCGATTCGCTTCCGGATCGAAGCGCTTGACGGTGACCTGGTACTCCCACTTCGCGCCGAGAGCGAGCGGCAGCGGATCGGCTGCGATCATCTCCTGCGTCGTCATCGCGCGCTTCTTCGAGGGACTGCCACACGCGCCGACGTACAGCATGATCGCGGCGCACGAGAGACGGACCAAGCGAGTCATGGACGAAGACATCCTACTCCCATCGGAAGTGAATCTGGTAGGGTCCCGCGATGGCGATCACGAGCCGTTTGTCGAAGCTGTTGCCGGTGCCGCGGCTCGACGGTGGACGCAATCTGATCCGCGATGCGTGGAACGTGCTGAGCGGGGTGCCGGGAGGTAGGGCGGTGTTCTCCCGGCTCGTGGGCCGCATGGCGCCTTACACCTCCACGATCAGGGCAACCGTGACCGTGCTCCGCGCCGGGTACGCTGAGGTCGTGATGGCCGATCGCAAGGCGGTACGTAATCACCTCAACTGCGTCCACGCGATCGCCCTGGCGAACCTCGCCGAGCTCGCCGGCAACATCGCCCTGGCGTACTCGCTCCCCGACGACGCGCGGTTCATCGTGAGTGGGATGCAGATCGAGTACACGAAGAAGGCCCGCGGGACGATCACGGCCATCGGGGAGCCCCCGGTGCCCCGGACGGCGGCCCGCGCCTCCTACGAGGTCCCCGTCACCCTGCGGGACGAGAGCGGGGACGAGGTGGCCAAGGTCGTGCTCCATAGCCTGGTCGGCCCGTCGACCCCGAGCCGGGCCGGGGCCGCCAGCGACCGCCGCGATGTGAATTGACCAGGAATTCGCGCCGTCGGATCGGACGTCGTATCTCCGAGGAGGGCTCCATGTTTGTCACTCGTTTGCTCGCGTCCGCAGTCATCGTGCTCGCGAGCGCATCGGCCTACGCCGGCGACCCCACCGGCGCGCCGGCCGACTTCGTCGCGGACGCCCGGCTGTTCCATCGGGTGGTGGCGTGCGGCCCGGTGGACCCGTTCCCGCCGTCCATCGATGCGGCGACCGTCGACAAGCACTGCGCCGAGATGACCAAGCGGTACGAGAGCTTCCGGGCCAGGTACCTGACCCCGGCCGGGGCGTTCTTCGCCAAGCTGCGGCCCGCCGGGCTGCCGACCACGGTCGTGTACCCGTTCGGCGGCGGGGACCTCGCGAGCGCGCTCGTGACCTACCCCGATGCGACCGAGATCACCACGATCTCGCTCGAGCACGCGGGCGATCCCACGCGGCTCGCGACGCTGACCAAGGCCCAGCTGCGGACCGCGCTCACCGACTACCGGGCGGCGGTGGCCGGCCTGCTCACGCTCAACGACTCGACGAGCGAGAACATGCGCAAGCTCGAGCGCGGCGGCATCCCCGGCCAGCTGTCGTTCCACATCACGGGGGCGGCCGCGCACGGGTACGAGCCGGTTAGCCTCAAGTACTTCACGCTCGAGCCCGACGGATCGATCCACTACCTGACCAAGGCGGAGATCGATGGGCTCGCGGCGAAGAAGGCCAAGAAGAAGAAGGGCGGCTGGGTCGACACCGACTTCTCCGAGGCGTTCACGAACATGGAGCTCACGCTCGTGAAGTCGAGCGATCCGACCGGGCGCAAGGTCGTGCACCGGCACCTCGCGGCGAACCTCGCGAACAAGGCGTTCACCGGCTCGCCGCTCGAGAAGCACCTGCAGGCCAAGGGGAAGATCGTCGCGCTGACCAAGGCGGCGAGCTACCTCATCTGGACCTCGTCGTTCTCGGCGATCCAGGACTATCTCCTGGCCAACATGGCTTGGATGGCCTCCGATGCGACGGGGATCGCCCCGAAGGCAGCCAAGAAGGCCGGGTTCACCCAGACCACGTACGGCACGTTTGCCGGCGCCTTCCTCGAGGAGGCCAGCCCGGCGGTCAACGAAGCGATGGTGAAATTGTGGGCGTCACAGCCCCGACGCAAGCTGCCGTTCAGGTATGGCTACCCCGACGCCGAGAAGCACGTCCACCTGATGATCACCGCCCCCTCGGAGCCCAAGAAATGAATTCGTTTGCCGCGCTCGTCCTCGTCGCTGCATCGTTCACGGCCGCGTACGCCGACGATCCGACGATCGATGCCTCGGCTCCCGAGGAGCCTCCGGCGGCGAGCGAGCCCGCACCCGTGGTGGACGAGGGCCCGGTCACGTCCCCGACGGAGACGCCCGCGGCGCCGGAGCCGAAGGTGGTCCCGCCGCGACGCGCGCGGATGATGGATCCCTCGCCGCGCTCGATGACCCCGCGCGTGCGCGACGACGGCCAGAGCCGGCTCGACAAGACCGAGGACGAGGTCGCCGGCGGCCGGCACTGGCGGATCAAGACGGCGCAGGGCGCGGTCCATGTCTGGGTGCCGCCCGGCTACGACCGCGCGACCGCCGGGACGGTGTTCTACGTGCACGGCTACTGGACCGACGCGGACGGCGCGTGGCGCGAGCACCAGCTCGCGCGCCAGTTCAAGGCGAGCCGGCAGAACGCGATGTTCGTGGTGCCCGACGCGCCGTCGTCGAACGAGGAGCGCGTGCAGTGGCCGGCGCTCACCGATCTGCGCAAGGCGGTGACCCGCGCCAACATCAAGCTGCCCGACGGGCCGGTGGTGGTGATGGGGCACTCCGGCGCGTTCCGCACGATCATGCAGTGGGTCGATCACCGGGCCGTCGACAAGATCATCCTGCTCGACGCGATGTACGCCGGCGAGGCGGCCTTCGATCAGTTCATCGGTAGCGGCAAGCGCGCCGAACATCATCGCTTGATCGTGGTCGCCTCGAACACGGCGGCGGGGTCACGCAGCTTCGCCAAGCGCTACAAGTTCGCGGTCACGCGCGACAGGCTCCCGGACTCGGCGAACGGGTTCAGCAGGCGCGAGCGCAGCGCGAAGCTGCTGTACGTGCGGTCGCAGTACGAGCACATGGCGATCGTCACGTCGAAGAAGGTGATCCCGATGCTGCTGCGGGTCACCTCGCTGAAGTCCCTGTAATGGGGGCCACGGGGCTCGACTGGCGACTACAGGCGTAGCCACTCGGGCGACAAGTCGGCGAAATCACGGGCCTGGGTGGGTGCACACGGGTTGCATTTAGCGGCTGCATGTCGATGGGTGCTAGGTCGTCGTCGCTTCGCCGTCTGAGGGGTTTGCTGCGCATCGCCCGCGAGGCCGATGCCACCGGGATGTCGTCAGCCGAGGCGATCGAGGTCGCCCGCGAGCGCGAGCGTGCCGCCCTGTCGCGCCGGACGTTCCTCGGTGGGATGGCCGCGGCCTCGGTGATGCTCGCCGGGCGCAAGGCGTTCGCTGCGCCCAAGACGCCGTCGATCGACGTCGCGATCGTCGGCGCGGGGCTCGCCGGCCTGCAGTGCGCGTACAACCTCGGTCAGGCCGGCGTCGCCGCCACGATCTACGAGGCGGGCGATCGCGTCGGTGGTCGGCAGTTCACGCTGCGCGGGATGTTCCCCGGGCAGGTCGCGGAGCGCGGCGGCGAGCTGATCGACAACCTCCACAAGACGATGCTCGGCTGGGTCAATACGCTCGGCCTCACGCGCGAGGACGTCAACAAGGTCGAAGGCGAGCTGGTCTACCACTTCGACGGACGCCGCATCCCCGAGGCGACGATCGTCGACGAGTACCGCGCGTTCGTGGCCGCGATGAGCGCGGACCTGCGCGCCTCGAGCGGTGCGCCGACCGCGGATGCGTTCAATGCCGCCGACCGCGCGCTCGACCTGACGAGCCTCGCGGACTACCTGACCTCGCGCGGCTGCGGTCGCTACGCGCAGAAGGCGATCGAGGAAGCGTACGTCGCCGAGTACGGCCGCGAGCTGAGCGAGCAGTCGAGCCTGAACTTCCTGTACTTCATCCACGCCGATCGCCGCTCCAAGTTCACGCCGTTCGGCGTCTACTCCGACGAGCGGTTCCACGTCGTCGAGGGCAACGACAAGATCGCGACCGGCATCGCCGCGCGGCTGCCGCGTCAGCCCGACTTCGGCATGCGCCTCGAGGCGGTGCGCAAGACGTCGGCCGGGCGCATCGAGCTCACGCTGCGCAGCGGCAACCGCTCCATCGTGCGCACCCACGATCGCGTCGTGCTCGCGGTGCCGTTCAGCGTGCTGCGCACCGTGCAGCTCGACGCGAGCCTGGAGCTCCCGGCGTGGAAGCGGCTCGCGATCGATCAGCTCGGCTATGGCGACAACGCGAAGATGATGGTCGGCTTCAACGGCCCGGTGTGGGCGGAGTCCGGCGGCAATGGCGCCTCGTACTCGGACCTCCCGAACCACCAGACCACGTGGGAGACCAACCCGACGCGCGCGACGAGCGAGCACGCGGTGCTCACGGATTATTCAGGTGGCGTACGCGGCAAGACGCTCGATCCGAACCGCGTGCAGCAAGAGGCCGCGAAGTTCGTCGGCGATCTCGACAAGGTGTTCCCCGGCGCCGCCGCCGCGGCGAGCAAGGTGAACGGCAAGTACGTCGCGCACCTCGAGCACTGGCCGTCGAACCCGCTGACGCGCGGCAGCTACACCTCGTACACGCCGGGGCAGTTCACGACCATCGCGGGCAACGAGGCCAAGGCCGTCGGCAATCTGCACTTCGCGGGCGAGCACACGAACTCGTTCTACGAGTGGCAGGGTTTCATGGAGGGCGCGCTGCTTTCCGGCATCGACGCGGCGGCCGAGGTGCTCGACGCCTGATAGGGTCGCGGCCGTGGCAGTCGTCGTCGCTGTTCCGCCCTGTGACCATCAGGCACGCGCGCTGGCCGCGCGGCTCGGGCTGCCCCTGATCGCACCGCACGTGCGGCGGTTCCCCGACGGCGAGCTGCACGTGCGCATCGACGCCGAGCTCGCCGGACACGACGTGGTGCTCGTCGGTGCGGCGCACGACTTCTTGCCGATCTCATTTCTCGCGGGCACCGCGCGCGATCTCGGTGCGCGGCGTGTCGGGCTGGTCGCGCCGTACCTGGCGTACCTGCGGCAGGACAGCCGGTTTCATCCAGGCGAGGGCGTGACCGCGACGTACTTCGGTCGGTTGATGTCGAGCACCGTCGACTGGTTGGTCACCGTCGATCCGCACCTGCATCGGCTCGCCGCGCTCGATCGCGTGTACTCGATCCCGACGACGATCGCGCGCGCGGCGCCGGCGATCGCGGCGTGGGTGGCGGCGTCGATCGAGGCACCCATGCTCGTCGGGCCGGACGCCGAGAGCGCGCAGTGGGTGCGCGCGGTCGCGGAGGCGTGCGGCGCGCCCCACATGATCCTCGAGAAGACGCGCCGAGGCGATCGCGACGTCTCCGTGTCGGCGCCCGGGCACGCGCTGAACGGCCACACGCCCGTGCTCGTCGACGACATCGTGTCGACCGGCAAGACGCTGATCGAGGCGACCCGCGTGCTGCGCGCGGCCGGCAGTGCGCCGCCGATGTGCGTCGCCATCCACGCGGTGTTCGCCGACGCCGCCGAGGCGGAGCTCGTCACTGCGGGTGCGCGCGGCATCGTCACGTGCGACACGATCCCGCACGCGACCAATCGCATCTCCGTGACGGGCGCGATCGCCGACGCCGTCCGCGGCTACCTGTAACTCCTCGAGACTCCTCGGACACCGCGGATCAGCACGCGGTCTTTGAACGCTCGCCTGGCGGGGCCGTCTTCGGTGAGGTGTCCGCCGTCAGCTGCACGAGAGCGTGCTTCATCATCACCTTCGTCGCGATCGCGGTGCCCGTGGGAAGCGGGTGCAGCAAAGCCGAGCCGAGCGCGGAGGCTGCCACCGCGCCGCTGCAGTTTCCGGTCGCGTCGCCGCGCCTCGAGGATGTGGTCGTCGAGCGCGCGTACGTGGCCGATGTGCGCGCCGCGAGACACGCCGAGCTACGGGCGCGTTTCAAGGGAGTGATCGAGTCGGTGGCCGTGGACGAGGGCGACGAGGTGCGCGAGGGACAGCTGTTGTTCACGATCAACGCGAGCGCACGCGCGCAGGACGTCGCGGTCGCGCGTGCCGCCGTGCTCGGCGGCGAAGCGGAGCTCCGTGCGGCGGAGCTGGAGCTGGAGAACACGAAGCTGCTCGCCGACCAGAACATCGTGGCGCCGGCCGAGCTCGCGCGCGTGCGATCCAAGGTCGAGCTGCAGAAGGCGCGGCTGGGCGAAGCCGGCGCGACGGTCGCGCGCAAGCGCGTCGATCTCGACCGCTCGCGGATCCGTGCACCGTTCGACGGCGTCGTGGACCGCATCCGCTACCGGGCGGGGTCGGCGATCGACGAGGACGTGATGCTCACGACGGTCTCGGATGCGCGCGAGGTCCTGGCGTACTTCGCGATCTCGGAGCGCGAGTATCTGGAGCTCTCGAGGGGCGAGGACGCAGCGCGCCAGCCACCCGCCGTGTTGCTGGCGCTCGCGGATGGCACGCTGTTCAAGCACGAGGGCGTCATCGACGCGGTCGGCGGCGAGATCGACGCCGAGACCGGCACCCTCTCGTACCGCGCGCGGTTCCCGAACCCGGACGGGACGCTGAAGCACGGCAGCAGCGGGAAGGTCGTCCTGAGGAGCAAGCTCGCGAAGGCCCTGTTGGTCCCCCAGCGCTCGACGTTCGAGACACAGGGCAACGTGTACGTCTACGCCGTCGGCGACGGCAACCTGGTGCATGCACGCAAGCTCGAGGTGAAGTTCCGCCATGGCGATGCGTTCGTGATCGGAGACGGCCTCGCCGTCGGCGAGCGGTTCGTCGTCGAAGGCGTGCAGCGGCTGAAGGACGGCGTCAGGATCGAGCCGATCGCGTCGTCGCCGCGCACGACCGGAACGCGGAGCTGACGGATGCTCGCGATGTTCGTCCGGCGGCCGGTGCTCGCCATCGTCATCTCGATCCTGCTCGCGCTCCTCGGCGTGCTGGCGCTGGTCCGCATGCCGATGGAGCTGTTCCCTGCGGTCGCGCCTCCCGAGGTCAACGTCACGGTCGAGTACACCGGTGCCAATGCCGAGACGGTGACGAAGGCCGCGCTGGTGCCGCTCGAGCGCGCGATCAATGGCGTCCCCGGGATGAAGTACATGAGCAGCGACGCCGGCAACGACGGCGTCGGCGTCGTGCAGATCCTGTTCGAGGCAGGCACCGACCCGGATGTCGCTGCGATCAACGTGCAGAATCGGGTCAACTCCGTCATCGACGAGCTGCCGGCGGAGGTGCTGCGCAACGGCGTGAAGATCGCGAAGGAGGAGAACTCGATGCTCATGTACGTGAGCATCCACAGCTCCAGCCCCGACCACGACGAGAAGTTCCTCTACAACTTTGCCGACATCAACGTCCTCGCCGAGCTCAAGCGGATCCAGGGCGTGGGCATCGCCGACATCCTCGGCGCCAAGGAATACGCCATGCGGATCTGGGTCAAGCCCGACAAGCTGACCGCGTATGGTGTCTCCGTCGACGAGATCGCGACCGCGCTGGACGCGTACAACCTCGAGGCCGCGCCGGGGAAGATCGGCGAGAACAGCGATCGCGGAGCGGCGCCGCTCCAGTATGCGCTGACGTACACCGGGAAGTTCAGCGAGGTCGAGGACTACGCGCGCATCCCGCTGCGCGCCACCGCCGATGGCCAGCTGCTGCGCATCGGTGACGTCGCCGACGTCGAGCTCGGGACCACGTACTTCGACGTCGAGACCAAGTTCGACGGCCGGCCCGCCGCGGCGCTCGTCCTCAAGCAGCAACCGGGATCGAACGCGCGTGACGTGATCGCCGCGGTCAAGGAGCGCATGGCGGCGATCGAGGCCGAGGCGTTCCTGCCCGGCATGACCTACGACGTGAGCTACGACGTCAGTCGGTTCCTGGACGCGAGTGTGCACGAGGTGCTGAAGACGCTGATCGAAGCGTTCCTGCTCGTCGCGCTGGTCGTGTTCGTGTTCCTGCAAAGTGCGCGCGCGACCCTGATCCCGATCCTCGCCGTGCCCGTGTCCCTCGTCGGCTCGCTGATCTTCACCGCGCAGCTCGGGTTCTCGCTCAACCTGATCACGCTGTTCGCGCTCGTCCTCGCGATCGGCATCGTGGTCGACAACGCGATCGTGGTGGTCGAGGCCGTGCACGCGAAGATCGAGCACGACGGCCTCGAGCCGAGGCGCGCCGCCGAGCAGGCGATCGTCGAGATCGGCCCCGCGATCATCGCGATCACGCTGGTGATGGTGGCGGTGTTCGTGCCGCTCGCGTTCATCGACGGTCCCGCCGGCATCTTCTATCGCCAGTTCGCGCTCGCGACGGCGATCTCGATCACGCTCTCCGGCGTCATCGCGCTGACCCTGACGCCCGCGCTGTGTGGGCTGTTGATGCGTTCACACGCGCCCAAGCGGCGCTCGTTCGTGGGCCGGCTGTTCGCCAGCTTCGATCGCGGTTACGCGCGAGTCGAGGAGCGCTACACGTCGGTGGCCCGCGTCGCCGCGAGCCGCCTGGCGGTGCCGTGGATCTTGATCGCCGGGTTCGTCGCGGGCGGCGTGATGATCGCGGCCAAGGTCCCGCGCGGGTTCATCCCCGACGAGGACCAGGGAATGTTCTACGTCAGCGTCACCACGCCGCCCGGCGCCACGCTGGAGCGCACGAAGGAGGTCGTGAACGCGATCGCCATCGCCGCCGATGCGATCCCGGAGGTCGAGAGCATCGCCACGCTCGCGGGAACGAACGTGCTCTCCGATGGTACCGGCGCGAGCTACGGGACGTGCCTCGTCAACCTGAGCGGGTGGGAGCAGCGCAGCCGATCGGTGGACGCGATCATCGAGGAGCTCGCGCGGCGCACGGCGCACATCAAGGACGCCGACCTCGAGTTCTTCCCGCCACCCGCGGTGCCCGGCTACGGCAACGCGAGTGGCTTCGAGCTGCGTCTCCTCGACAAGACGGGGCGCGGCGATCCGCTCGAGATGCAGAAGGTGGTGAAGCAGTTCATGGCCGATCTTCAGGCACGGCCCGAGATCGCGAGCGCGTTCACGATCTTCAACGCGAGCTATCCGCAGTACACGGTCAACCTCGACATCGACCAGGCTGCGCAGCTTGGCGTGACGCCGGCGCGGGCGCTCCGCACCTTGCAGACGCTGCTCGGCAGCGAGTACGCGACCAACTTCATCCGCTTCGGGCAGATGTACAAGGTGATGGTCCAGGCTCCTCCCGGCGATCGCGTGACCCCGGAGCAGATCCTGAACCTCCGCGTGCGCAGCGAGCGCGGCGCGCTGGTCACGATGTCGTCGTTCATGACGCTCGAGAAGACCTACGGCGTGGACTCGCTGACCCGCTACAACATGTATCCGTCGGCCGAGCTCAACGGCGAAGGCGAGCCGGGGACGAGCAGCGGCGACGTGCTCGCGGCCGTCCAGGAGGTCGCACGCACCAAGCTGCCCCGCGGGTACGCGATCGACTGGGCCGGCATCTCGCGCGACGAGGTGAAGGCCGGCAACCAGGGCATGATCGTCGGGGTGCTCGCGCTGCTGTTCGTGTGGCTCGTGCTCGCGGCGCAGTACGAGAGCTTCGTGCTGCCGATCGCCGTGATCCTGTCGCTGCCGCCCGGCCTGTTCGGCGCGTTCGGCCTGCTGCACCTGCTCGGGCTCGAGAACAACATCTACACGCACATCGCGCTGGTGGTGCTGATCGGCCTGCTCGGCAAGAACGCGATCCTGATCATCGAGTACGCAGAGCTCCGACTGGCGGAGGGCAAGTCGCCGCTCGAGGCGGTGGTCGATGCTGCGCGTCAGCGGTTGCGGCCGATCCTCATGACCTCGCTCGCATTCATCGCCGGCTTGATCCCTCTCGCGCTGGCGACGGGCGCGGGGGCGGTCGCGAACCGCACCATCGGCACCGCCACGATCGGCGGCATGGTGATGGGCACGGTCTGGGGCCTCGTGATCGTCCCGGGCGTCTACGTCGGGTGCAAGCGCATCTCGCGCTGGATGAGCTCGCGCTCGTCGCGGCTCCCGACGGCGGAGGCACGATGAGCCGCGTGCTCGGCTGGCTCGCCTGTGTCCCGCTCGTCGCCTGCGCTCCTGCGGTTCGCTCGCCGTCATGGCAGGCGGTGGAGCTGCCGGCCGCGTATGCCGATGGCGCACCCGGGGCGTCCAGCATCGCTTCCCTCGACTGGCGGACGTTCTTCGCCGACGAGGATCTCGGTCGCCTGATCGAGCAAGCGCTCGCGCACAACTTCGATCTCCAGATCGCGTTGCAGCGGATCGAGGTCGCGCGCGCGCAGGCGTCCCGGATCTCCGGGGCGCGGCTGCCCGAGATCGGCCTCGTCGCGTCCGCGAGCATGCGCCGGTTCGGCGACTACACGATGGACGGTGCGGGTAACGCCGCCACGCAGATCCGGCCCGGCGAGCGCGTCCCGGTGCACTACCCGGAGCTGTTCGCGGGGCTGCAGGCGACGTGGGAGCCCGACCTCTGGGGCAAGCTCGCGAAGCTCGGCGGAGCCGCGCGCGCTCGCTATCTCGCGAGCCTCGAGGGGGCGAACCTGGTGGTGGCGAACCTGATCGCCGATCTGGCGATCGCGTACTACGAGCTCCTCGCCGTCGACGAGATGCTGGCGATCACGCGCGAGAGCATGGCGCAACAAGAACGCATGCTCGGCCTGATGAGCATCGAGAAGCAGGCCGGGCGCACCACCGAGCTCGCGATCCAGCAGTTCGCCGCACAGCTCGCGTCGACGCGGGCGCTCGCCTCGTCGATGGCCCACCAGCAGCGCGCCCTCGAGAACCAGCTCGCCATCCTCGGCGGCCGGCTGCCCGCCGCCATCTCGCGCACGCGCGGCCTGCTCGAACGCGAGGTCCCTTCGGTGCTCGCCACGGGCGTGCCATCGGAGCTGCTGCGGCGGCGCCCCGACATCCGCGCGGCGGAGCTCGCGGTGCAGGCCGCGCACTACGACGTCGGTGCAGCACGCGCCGCGTTCTATCCGCGGCTGCGGATCACGGCCAGGCTCGGCTATCAGGCGTTCAATCCGAAGTTTCTGCTGTCGACCCCGGAGTCTCTCGCATACAGCCTGCTCGGCGGTCTGGTCGCGCCCCTCGTCAATCGATCAGGGATCCGGGCCGAGCTCGAGATCGCGAACGCGATGCAGCTCGAGGCGATGGCCCGCTACCAGCAGGTGGTGATCCGCAGCTTCGCCGAGGTCTCGACGGAGCTGTTCCGTATCGCGCGGCTCGGCGAGGTCGTGGACCAGCACCGGCAGAAGGTGACCGCGATCGCCGAGACCGTCACGGCGGCCGATGCACTGTTCCGCGCGGGTCGGGCGACCTACCTCGAGGTCCTGCTCGCCCACCAGAACACGTTGCAGAGTCGCCTCGAGCTCGTCGGCGCGTTGCGCGACCGCCTCGTCGCGCGCGTCAAGCTCTACAAGGCGCTTGGAGGCGGTTGGCAGGGAGCGCTCGCGCCCACCTCGAGGTAAGCTGATCGCCACCGCGCTCGACGAGGCGAGCGCGACGCGAGTGCTCATGACGGAGATCGCCGATCAAGAGATGGCCGCGCAGTTCGCGCGCATCATTCGCCGGGTCAAGAGCTCGATGAGCTATCGGGGCTCGTTCAGCACGCGCGACATCCTCGGGGCGCTCGTCGCGCGCTGGCTGCACAGCGGAGAGTGGTACCGCCTGAAGCAGCTGCCCCCGGAGGAACGATACATCGGCCAGAGTGTGCGACGGTTCATCCTCGATCGCATCGAGGCACTCCGCGTTCGCGGCGAGCACGCGGACTTGCCCGAGGAGTTGCTCACGCTGCCCGACGAGAAGACGCTGCTCGAGATGATCGAGGAGTCCGAGATGCGGAGCTGGATCGATGCGAAGGTCACGGAGCTCGAGCGTGGCAGCGTCGACCCGCGCGTTCGCATCCCGGTCTCGTCGCCACAGCAGATCGGCCGCGCGTTGCGGCTGCACATCGGCGGACGCTCGCAGCGGCAGATCGCCAGCGAGCTGGGCATCTCGCTCGGGCTGGTGAACAAGCGCGTCACCGACGGCACCAACTACCTCGTCGTGCTCCAGGCGATCGAGTGCGGGCTGCGAGGGTTTGCGTGATGGACGTGGAGGTCCAGGCCGAGCTCGCGCGGATCGCGGAGCGACCGCCGGAGGAGTGGCCGGGGCGTGTGCTGCTCGCATTCCCGCACGACGCCGCGCTGCAGATGCAGGCGCTGCTGTGGCTGCGGAGCGGGCGTGATGGCCCCGAGCTCGAGGACGAGCCACCGCCGCTCGGCGATGCCGCCGCCGATCGCTACCAGCTGCTGCTCCACATCGCGCGGGGCGCCACCGCGTCGGTCTGGCAGGCGTTCGATCGCCGCCTCGGCCGTCAGGTCGCGATCAAGGTCTTCCACCGCGCCAACGACTCGGTCGCGCTCGAGCAGGCGATCGCCGAGGCTCGGGCCGCGAGCGACGTCATTTCGGAGCACGTGGTGCGCATCCTCGACGTTCACTCCGGCGAGGCCCACCCCTACATCGTCATGGAGCTCGTCTGCGAGTACGACGCGGATCAGGGAGAGCTCGTGACCGGTTCGACCGCGGCGGTCACCCGCCCGAGCTCGATCGAGGAGGCACTACGGTGGACCGTACAGGTCGCACGCGGGGTCCACGACGCACACGCGCGGAACGTCTTTCATCGCGACCTCAAGCCGCGCAACGTGCTCGTCACGCCGAAGTCGCGGCGGGCGCGCGTCGCCGACTTCGGGCTCGCGGTCAGCAGCGCGTTGGATGATGCCGCGCGGCCCACGCTCACGCTGCTTCGCCGCGGCCCGACGGGGCCGGTCAGCGTCCGCGGTACGCCGGCGTTCATGGCCCCCGAGCAGGCGCGTGGCCTGCCGCTCGCGCTCGATGCGCGGAGTCCCGTCGATCGAAGTGTGCTCGTGGCCGTCGATGTCTGGGGACTCGGCGCGCTGGCGTACACGCTGATCGGTGGCCGACCACCGTGGTCCGCGGCGCGCGACGATGGCCTCGGTGCGTGGGAGCTCGCGGCCTCGTCCGCGCAGCCGCCGGAGCTCGTGCGCAGCGCCGACGGCAAGCGCGTGCCGAGGACCGTCCGCCGCATCCTGGCGAAGGCGATGCATGCGGACCCGCAACGGCGCTATCCGACGGCTGCTGCGCTCGGCAATGATCTCCAGGATGTCCTTGATCATCGCCCGACGACACTGGATCGCGGTGTCCCGATGCGCGTGGGGCTGTGGTGTCGCCGTAATCCTCAGCTCGCGATGAGCGCGGGCATCCTCGTCGCCTTGCTCGTGCTCGTGTTCGTCACCCATCAGGCCGTCGCGAGGCTCCGCGTCGAGCGTGACGCGATCGCGGCCGAGCTCGCCGCGCAGCGCGACGAGCAGGATGCTGTCGAGACACGGCTGGTGCGCGCGAAGACCACGCTCAACGAGGTGTCGGCGAAGCTGGCCGAGGAGCGGGACAATCTGACGTCGCTCGAGCACTCTCTCGACGAGGAGCGCGCATCGTATCAAGCACTCCTGGAGACGAAGGAGGCTGCGCTGCGCAGCGCGACCCGCACGGCGCGGAAGATCCTGGACCAGCTGGAGGCGGTGCGGCAGGAGCGGATCGCGGCCGACGCGGCGCGCGAACGTCTCGAGCGCACGGTGCAGGAGAGCCAGCGTCAGGCCGAGAAGGCGACCAAGGAGCGTGACCGCTCGCGTCGCGAGCGCGAGGCTGCGCGGGCCGAGCGCGATGCGGCGATCAGCGAGCGGGACGCGATTCAGGAGGAGCTGCGGCGTCTGAAGGTCGATCGTGCGCGTGCGACGCGCCCGCCTGCCGCGCGGCCTACGTCGGAGACGCCGGCCTCCGTGCCGACCTCGTAGCCACGCGGTTAGCGCCAATACTGGTCACTTAGCGGCGTTTCAGCGGTGTCTCGATTGGCTCGCGTTTGATGCGCACCTCAGGTGTCCTTGGTGTGCCAACCCAGAGGGGAGCCGCCAAGATC
>DATLHR010000411.1:0-5980 GCA_035539815.1 Kofleriaceae bacterium | reverse complement strand
TGAGCCTAATCGGCCGTGGATCTAGGCGCAATGGTTTGACCTATCTCATATGGCCACGTATGGTCACGCCGCCGTGGCCCGGAAGAAGATCTCGACGACCGTGTACATCACGCCCGAGCAGGACGCCCAGCTCAAAGCCCTGCACGGACGCACGAAGGTCCCGGTCGCCGAGTACATCCGGCAGGGCATCGATCTGGTGCTCGAGAAGTACCGAGATCAGCTGCCGGGGCAGGTCGACCTGCGACTGGGATCACGCTAAGTCTCCACGCTCCCCTCGCCGCCATGACGTTCCCGCTCGAGCGCATCCGCAATTTTTCGATCATCGCCCACATCGATCACGGCAAGACCACGCTCGCCGATCGAATCCTCGACGAGTGCGGTGCCGTCACCGCGCGCGAGGCGCAGGCCCAGATGCTCGACTCGATGGACCTCGAGCGCGAGCGCGGCATCACGATCAAGGCGCAGTCCGTCCAGCTCCACTTCAAGGCCAAGGACGGGCAGCTCTATCAGTTCCACCTGATCGACACGCCGGGCCACGTCGACTTCCACTACGAGGTCTCGCGCTCGCTCGCCGCGTGCGAGGGCGCGCTGCTCGTCGTCGACGCCGCGCAGGGCGTCGAAGCGCAGACGCTGGCGAACGTCTACGTCGCGCTCGACAACAACCTCGACATCGTCCCGGTGCTCAACAAGATCGATCTGCCGGTCGCGCGGCCCGACGAGATCAAGCAGCAGATCGAGGACACGATCGGCCTCGACGCGCAGGACGCGTGCCTGGTGTCGGCGAAGACCGGGGTGGGCGTGCACGACATGCTCGAGGCCGTCGTCGAGCGCATCCCACCGCCCAAGGGCGATCGCGAGGCGCCGCTGTCCGCGCTGATCTTCGACAGCTGGTACGACACCTATCGCGGCGTCGTCGTGCTCGTGCGCGTGATGCAGGGGCGGGTCACCAAGGGCACCAAGCTCCGGTTCTGGGCGACCAACGTCGAGTACGAGTGCACGATGATCGCGGTCAAGACGCCGCAGTGGGTCGAGCAAGCGTCGCTCGAGGCCGGGCAGGTCGGCATCCTCGCAGCGGCGATCAAGGACATCGCGCACGCGCGCGTCGGTGACACCGTGACCGACGCGAATCGCCCGTGCGACGAGCCGCTCAAGGGCTTCAAGCTCGTCAAGCCGATGGTGTTCGCGGGGCTGTTCCCCGTCGACGCCGCGGACTACCAGGATCTCAAGGACGCGCTCGGCAAGCTCGTGCTCAACGACGCGAGCGTGACCTACGAGCCGGAGACCTCGGCGGCGCTCGGCTTCGGCTTCCGCACCGGATTTCTCGGCCTGCTCCACATGGAGATCATCCAGGAGCGGCTCGAGCGCGAGTTCAACCTCAACCTCATCACGACGGCGCCGAGCGTCCGCTACAAGATCCACCTCGCGGGCGGCGAGCTGCTCGAGGTCGACAACCCGGCGAGGGTCCCCGACCAGGGCAAGTACGACAAGGTCGAGGAGCCGATCATCAACGCGACGATCCACCTGCCGCAGGAGTACGTCGGGCCGATCATGCAGCTGTGCCAGGAGCGGCGCGGCGTGCAGCAGGGCCTGCACTACGATCCGGGCGGCCGCGTGCGGGTCGTCTACGAGATGCCGCTCGCCGAGGTCGTGTTCGGCTTCTACGACCGGCTGAAGACGATGTCGCGCGGCTATGCGTCGCTCGACTACGAACCGGCGGGCTACCGCGAGGCTGATCTGATCCGCCTCGACATGCTGGTCAACGGCGAGCGCGTCGACGCGCTGTCGATCATCTCGCACCGCGACAGCGCGTACCACCGCGGCGTCGAGCTGTGCACGAAGATGAAGGACGTCGTGCCGCGCCAGATGTTCGACGTCGCGATCCAGGCGGCGATCGGCAGCCGCGTCGTCTCGCGCACCACGGTGAAGGCGATCCGCAAGGACGTCACCGCGAAGTGCTACGGCGGCGACATCAGCCGCAAGAAGAAGCTGCTCGACAAGCAGAAAGAGGGCAAGAAGCGGATGAAGTCGGTCGGGTCCGTCGAGCTTCCGCAGGAGGCCTTCTTGACGGTGCTGAAGGTCGACTGATGCGGTCCTCCGCGCTCGATCGGCGAGTGCGGAGCGAGGCGCGCCAGCTGGTGCGCGAGGCCCGCGCCGCGCTCGCGCGCAAGCCCGGGCTCGTCGGGAAAGCGGGGGACCTCGGTGAGGTCACCACGGAGATGGAGCGCGCGCTCGAAGGCGGCGACCTCGCGGGGGTGCGGCGCACGCTCCCCGCGCTCGATGCGCTGGTCGACGAGCTCGTCGAGCCGCAGGGCAAGTCGATCCTGCGCGACTACGTCGAGGCGATCGGGACCGCCGTGCTGATCGCGCTGACGCTGCGCGCGTTCGTCATCGAGGCGTTCAAGATCCCGTCGGCGTCGATGTACCCGACGCTCGAGATCGGCGACCACATCTTCGTCAACAAGCTGCCGTACGGCCTGCGCATCCCGTGGACGAACACCAAGCTGTTCGCGCGCGGCCCCGAGCGCGGCGAGGTCATCGTGTTCGTGCAGCCGTGCGAGCCGGACAAGGACTACATCAAGCGGGTGATCGCGCTCGCCGGCGACACCGTCGAGGTGCGCTGCAACGTCATCTACGTCAACGGCGAGGCGGTGCCGAGCACGCTCGTGGAAGGCGAGGGGTGCGTGCACGACGACTTCGACGAGGACACGAAGACCTGGTTCACGCGCACGTGCAGCCGCTATCGCGAGACGCTCGGCGGCAACACGTACGAGACGTTCCACGATCCCGGCCGCCCCGCGCGCGACGAGGAGCTGAAGCAGAACGGGTTCCTCGTCGACGGTGACGGCAACGACTTCCCTCGCGGCACCACGATGTTCTCGCCGCCGAGCTGCCCGCGCGATGCCGACGGCGCGACGGTGAAGCCGGAGTCGCGCAACCAGCTGCCCGGCAAGCTCGTCATCACGCGTGCGGAGCTGGCTCATACGCACGCCTGCGAGCCACAGGCGCACTATGTCGTGCCCGAGCGCCACGTGTTCGTGATGGGCGACAACCGCGGCAACTCGCGCGACTCGCGCTCGTGGGGATCGGTGCCGCTCGAGAACATCAAGGGGAAGGCACTCTTCACCTGGCTGTCGTACAGTCGAGGCGTGTCCGGGATCCGCTTCCATCGCATCGGCAACCTCGTCCACCACTGATGCGCGCCGCCACGTTCGATCGTCGAGTGAAGAAGGAAGCGAGCGCGCTCGTGCGCGAGGCGCGCGCGGCGCTGCTCCACAAGAAGGAGCTCGTCGGCAAAGCCGGTGACCTCGGCACCGTCACCGGCGAGATGGAGAAGGCGCTCGCCGATGGTGACCTCGCGCGCGTGCGCCGGCAGCTGCCGGTGCTCGACTCGCTCGTCGACGAGCTGATCGTGCGCAAGGCGAAGACGGGGATGGGCGACCGCGTCGAGTCGCTGATCGCCGCGGTCGCGCTCGCGCTGCTGTTGCGCGCGTTCGTCGTCGAGGCGTTCAAGATCCCGTCGAGCTCGATGTACCCGACGCTCGAGATCGGGGACCACATCTTCGTCAACAAGTTCATCTACGGCCTGCGCATCCCGTGGACGAACATCAAGTTCCTCCAGCTCCGCGGGCCCAAGCGCGGCGAGGTGATCGTGTTCGCCAAGCCGTGCGAGCCGGACCGCGACTACATCAAGCGCGTGGTCGCGACCGCCGGCGACACCGTCGAGGTCCGTTGCGACGTCCTCTACGTCAACGGCGTCGCGGTGCCGTCCGAGCTCGTCGAAGGGCCGTGCAGCTACGAGGACCTGGTCGAGATCGGCGACGAATCAGAGCTGACGTTGCCGACGCGGCGCGGCGGGCCCGCGACCAAGACGTCGACCGAGTGGATGGAGCGCCGCTGCAGCCGCTATCGCGAGACGGTCGGTGACAACAGCTACGCCACGTATCACGACGAGGCGCGGCCGGACCGCGGGACCACGCGACCCGGTTCGAGTGATTTCCCGGCGGACGAGCCGTCGAGCTGCGCGACGGACACCGCGCCGGGTGCGCGGCCGGCCGACAACCAAGCGGTCGGCACGGTCGTCGAGACGCGGGCGAACGCCGGCGTCTGCGAGACGCAGCGCCACTACGTGGTCCCACCGGGGCACGTGTTCGCGATGGGCGACAACCGCGCGAACTCGAGTGACTCGCGCGTGTGGGGCGCGGTGCCGGTCGAGAACATCAAGGGCAAGGCGATGTTCATCTGGCTCTCGTACCGCGACGCCTTGTGGAAGCCGATGACCTGGCGGTGGTCGCGGATCGGGAACTTCGTCGACTGAGTGGACCGGACTACTGCTTCTTCGGCGGGACCGCGAGCTGCTTGAACACGGTCGTCATCGCGTCGGCGACCGCGGCCTCGGCGGCCTGATCCCACGTGTACTCGCGATCGCGATCGCGGACCTTGAGGCCGACCTCCTGCTTGATCGTCGCCTGACCGTCGCCGGTGAAGCCCATCGTACGGCCCGGGACGTTCTCGCCGAGCAGGTGGACCGCGACGCGCACGACCAGGCGCTGCGACTTGGGCTTGTGCTCCATCGGCACGAGCTCGATCGATGCGTCGGTGACCTCGACGGTCACGAGGTACGCGCCCGCGATGCCTTTGCGCTTCAGAAACTTTCGGAACGCGTCGGGCTTCGCGTCCGGGTCGGGCGCGCCCTCGATGGCGCCGACGAGCTGTGGGTGGCTCGTGAACGTCTTCTCGACCTGGCCCTGGATCCGCGGCGTCGCCTCCTTCGCGACGTCGGCGGCGACCTCGGGCTTCGCGGTCACCGCGGCGAGCTTGAAGTGGTACTTCTTCTTCGGCGCCGCGTCGGCGGTGGTGGAGAACGCCACCAGGGCGACGGCAAAGGCCACGAGGGTTGCTTTGAGGTGCATCGCAGGGAGCATCATAGGCCGGTGTTTCCCTGCGACGTCACGTGCTAGCGTTCCATTCACATGACGCGCCCACGCTGGCACGACGTGTTCATCGTGGCCGCGGTCGTCGGCGTCCTCGTCGTCGGTGTATGGGCGCTATGGTGGGACGATGTGCGGTCGGCGTTGGGGTGGGGGGACAGCGCCGAGGAGGCCGCACCGGCCCCGATCACCACCCCAAGCGGTTCAACAACTTGACCATGATTGCCGTGGCTTAGTACCGTTCGCGGAGGGACGGCCGTAGGCCCTCAGGAGCCAATGTTCACCATACTCATTCAGGAAAAAGGCGGCGAGCAGCGCCGCATGGTGTTCAACAAGGCGGAGGTGACGATCGGCCGCGTGCAGGGCAACGACATCGTGCTGCCGAAGGGCAACGTGTCGAAGCGCCATGCGCGCATCGTGCTCAAGGACGGCAAGTTCATCATCGTCGACCTCAAGAGCACCAACGGCACCTACGTCAACGGGCGAAAGATCACGAGCCCGCTGGTCGTCAAGGACTCCGACAAGATCTACATCGGTGACTTCATCGTCGGTGTCGACGAGGCGGGCGGCGATGACCTCGATCGCCCGTCGGAGACCACGAACGTGCCGCCGAGCGCACCCGCACCGCAGGACCTGCGGCCGCCGCGCCCGACCGAGGCGCAGCCGATGGCCCCGCACATGATCCCGGGCGGCAACGCGGAGCCGTTGAGTGCACCGCTTCCGCGCTCGCAGCCCCCGCGCCCGGCGCCCTCGCCGACGCGTGACATGCCCGCCGCGCGCGAGCCGGCGCCGCCGCTGGGCGCGCGCGAACCGGAGTCGCGACCGATGCCGCCGCTGTCGTCGCCGTCGACGTCGCGGCCGCCGATCGGGCGCAACGCGGGCGGCACGATGCCGCCGCCGCTCTCCCCGATCCCGTCGCCGCTGGCCTCGCCGCCGCCGATGGCCGTGCAGCCGGCTCCGATGGCGCAGCCCGCCCCGATGCCGCCGCCGGCGCGCGACATCTCCGCGCCGCTGCCGTCGTCGATTCCCGCCACGCCCGCGCCGTCCCCGAT
>DATLHR010000410.1:0-5865 GCA_035539815.1 Kofleriaceae bacterium | reverse complement strand
CCCGAGGCCCGTGCGTTCACGCGCCGCCTCTTGCGCCGCCGGTAGTGGTATCCATGGGCTCGATGCGCTCCGTCGTCGCGCTCGCGCTGCTGCTCGCAGGATGCGGGGACGACCTCGATCTCGATCGCTGCCTGGCCGACGGGTTCGCCGACGGCGAGGCGATGATCGCCGGCGAGCCGCTCGGTCCGTTCGTACGCGCTGCCCAGGTCCCCACGTCGTCGGTGCTCCTGCCGCTCACCCACGCGTTCGTGTTCGACGAGGCCGCAGGCGCGTGCGGCGAGGCCTCGACCACCGGCAAGCACCTCGTGATCGCGTTCTGCGAGCAGCCGACCGAGTCCGAGTACACCATCGTCCCCCCGTCGCAGCTCGCGTGCCCCGGCTCGCAGGCCGTCGCACTCGTCGAGCGCGCGGGTGGTGAAGACATCATCCGCGCGAACGCCGGGACCATCACGATCACGCACGCGGGCGTGTGCGTCGCCGGCACCTACACGCTGACGTTCGGCGGCGACATGATGGAAGGCGGCTTCGACGTCGCCGTCTGTCCCTGAGCTACAGCCAGCGCCAGCGCACGTGCGTGCGCTTGCCGAGGCGCAGCTCGGCCGCGTGATCGAGGACGACCAGGCGCGTCGGCTCGCCGTTCTCGAACCCTTCGGGATGTTCCCCGAACGGGTCATCGCCGCCGCGCCGCGAAGCGGCGAGAGGACGCGAAGCGGATTCGCCGGCCGAAGGACGGCGGCGGGCGATGAACGTGCCGTTGCTGCTCGCGGTATCGACGAGCAGCAGCCGATCGTCGGAGCGGATCAGCAGCGAGTGCACGCGCGACAGCGACTCGTCCTCACCCGCGAGGTCGCGCGCATCGCACCGACCGTACCGCCCGAGCAGCACGCCGTCGCGCAGCGCGTCCTCACCGATGGTCAGCGCCAGCTGCCGGTTTGGCGTCCGCAGCTCGAGCACACCCGCCGCATCGCCCTGGGCGAGCCGCTGCATCGTGTCGCGCGGGCCACCGGTGCGCGTGATGAACGTCTCGCGCAGGTTCGCGCTGGGCATCCGCACGCTCGGCGCCGTCCCCTGCGGGCAGCGGTCGAGCTCGTCGAGGTAGACGCGCTCTGGCAGCATCGACCACGCGTCCTCCCCAGCCTCGGGCCAATCGCTCGGATCGCCGAGCGGCAGCGCGAACAGGCAGTAGCCACCGCACCGCACGATCGCGGGCCCCTCGGCGACCAGGCCGCGCAGCAGCTTGCCTTCCTCGTCGACCATCGCGGTGTGCGTGCGCAGATCGAGGATGCGGTAGCGCACGTTGGTCGCGCCCGGCCGCCAGCTCGCGACCGGCTCGAGCACCACGGCGAGCTGCCGGAGGGCGAGCTCCTCGCGCCCCTGCAGATACAGGTCACAGCGGTCGTGCCGCCCGACGATCGCGGCGACCGGCCGCTGCACGCGCGCGCACAGCTTCACGATGCCGGCGGGCCGCCCCGTGCGCTCGTCGACCGCGATGATGGCGAGCCCGGGCTCCTCGAACGAGCGACACGACACGGCGAACCGCGCGTAGGCCCCGACGAACAACTCGCGCACCGAGCTGACCCGGCGCACCGGCAGCGACGCCGCGGGCGCCATCACCGTGGCCGTGTTCGGGACGGTGCCGCGCACCTGACCGCCCCACAGACTCACGCCGACTGTTAACCGATGCGCCCCCGAGCTCATCACGTCCAGCGTACCACGATCACCATGGTGCCGGCTTGTAGTCCTTGAGGAACAGCCCCCACAGGTGGGTCCCCGTGTTGATCCCGTCGAACACCGGGTCGACGATGCGGGCCGCACCGTCGACGATGTCGAGCGGCGGGTGGAAGCCGTGCACCCGCGTCTTGCGCTCGGCGTGCCCGACCGGGTCCTCGTCGGTGACCCAGCCCGTATCGACGCTGTTCATGTGGATGCCGTCGCGTACGTACTCGATGGCGCTCGTACGCGTCATCATGTTGAGCGCCGCCTTGGCCATGTTCGTGTGCGGGTGCTTGTCGGTCTTCCACCGGCGGTAGAACTGCCCCTCCATCGCCGACACGTTGACCACGTGCGCATCCTTGGTCGGGACCTTCGCGAGCAGCGGCCGCAGCCGCGCGTTGAGCACGAACGGCGCGACGGCGTTGACCAGCTGCACCTCGAGCAGCTCGGCCGTGGGCACCTCGGCGAGCGTCAGCCGCCAGCTGTTCGTGTCGCGGAGGTCGACCTGCTGGAGGTCCTTGTCGAGCCGCCCCTGCGGGTACAGGTGCTCGCCGCGCGCGAGATCCTCCTCGAGCAGCGGCACCTGCGAGAGCACCGCGCTCTTCCACAGGCCGGTCGCGCGGATCTCCTCGCCCGCCGCGCGCACGAGGCCCTCCCCGAGCGAGTGGTTGCGCTCGAGCATCGCGCGCTCCGGCGCCGGTAGCTGTGCATGGCCCTCCGCCTCGCCGGCGAGCACGTGATCGTACCAACCCGACGGGCGGCGCACGGTCTGACACGCATTGTTGATCAGCGCGTCGAGCCGCGGATACGTCGCGTTCAGGTGCTCGCACCACAGCTCGATGCTCGGCGTGTGGCGCAGATCGATGCCGTAGATGTGGAGCCGGTGCGTCCACTCGGCGGCATCGACCTCGCGCGCGAACCGGCGCGCCGCATCGCGCGGGAACCGCGTCGCGACGATCACCTCCGCGCCCGCGCGCAGAAGGAACATCGCCGCCTGGTAGCCGATCTTCACGCGCCCGCCGGTGACCAGCGCGACGCGCCCGCTCAGGTCCGCCGTCTGGTTGCGCTTGCGCCAGTTGAGCTCGGCGCACGGCGCGCACATCTGGTCGTAGAAGTGATGGAGCTCGTGGAACTCCGTCTTGCACACGTAGCAGGCGCGCGCGGTCTCGACGCGCGCCGCGGTGCCATCGGCGCGTTGCGCCTCGGCGGCCGCCCACGCATCGACGACCTCGCCGGCCTCGGCCTCGTCGCGCACCGGCGCCTCGAGCTCCATCTGCGGCCGCGGCAGCGGCGTGCGGAACACCGGCTCGCGGCGCAGCGCGCGGATGCCGGTCTGATCGAGGATCGCGCGGTCGGCGTCGCGCCTGGCGCGGAACTTCGCGCGGGTCAGCGCCTTGCCGAGCGCCTTGCGCGTGTAGCGATCGGGGCGCGAGAGCTGGCCGGCCGCCGAAACCAAGCGAATCCGCAGCTCCTCGTCGAGCTCGGCGAGCTTGGGCAGGTCGGCGCCGAGCTCCTCGAGCAGCGCGATCGCGTCATGCAGCCGTACCAGCTTGTCAGGATCCACGGCGGCGTATATTGACCTGCTCGATGATCATCGCCAAGCGCCTCAAAGCGAAAGCCATCTCCGCGTGGCTCGGCCCCACCGGGGACGCGGTGCGCCGCGCCGTCGCCGGCGTCAAGGACAAGCTCGCACACGAGCCGCGCCGGCTCGAGCTCTACTTCGACCTCACCGATCCGTGGAGCTACCTGACGGCCAGCGCGGTCGCGCGGCTCCTCGAGGCGTACCCCGTGGACTTCGCGATCACGACGATCACGCCGCCCGCCTCCGACGTCGACCCCGCGCCTGCCCTGCGCGCGAAGTATTCGCTGCGTGACGCCCAGCATCTCGCCGAGTACTGGGACCTCGAGTTCGCCGGGAAGAAGGAAGCGGACTCCGGGATGATCCGCGACATCGGGACGGTCCTGATCCGTGACCGCCCCGCGCGCGAGCAGCTGACCTGCGCGCTCGAGCTGACGGGCGCGCTGTGGGCCAACGACAAGAAGCAGCTCACCGCGCTGCTCGGCAAGTGGGGCTCCGACTCGCACGGCTCCGTCGCGCCGGTCCTCAACTCGGCGTACACGGGGCTGCGCAAGGCGGGGCACTACCAGGGCGCGATGATCCAGTACGGCGGCAGCTGGTACTGGGGCATCGATCGCCTCCCCTACCTCGAGGCGGCGCTCGCGAAGGATCTCGGCACCGATGTCGCGCACGTCGTCACGCCGCGCCCCGAGTCCGATCGCGGCCCCGCGAAGCTGTCCACCAAGCCACTGCAATGCGAGATGTGGTTCTCGTTCCGCTCGCCGTACTCGTACCTCGCGCTGCACCGGATCGAGGACGTGCTCGCGCCGTACGGCGTGCCGCTCGTGTTGCGCCAGGTCGCGCCGATGGTGATGCGCGGGCTCGAGGTGCCGCAGGTCAAGCGCATGTACATCGTGCGCGACGCCAAGCGCGAGGCGGACCGCCTCGGCATTCCGTTCGGCAACCTCGTCGATCCGCTCGGCAAGGGCATCGACTACTGCCTCGCGATCCAGCACTGGGCGAACCAGCGTGGCGCCGGGCTGGCGTTCGCGAAGTCCGCGACCCAGGGCATCTGGTCCGAGGCGCGCGATCCGGCCGAGTATGTCGATCTTCGCTACCTGGTCGAGCGAGCCGGCCTGCCCTGGGACGAAGCGCGCGGCGTGCTCGACGACGTCGGCGGTGCCAAGGTCGCGGCCAAGGTCGCGGCCGACAACGCGGCCGATCTCAACGGCGCCGGCCTCTGGGGCGTGCCCTCGTTCAAGGTCGGAGATCTGGTGACCTGGGGCCAAGATCGCCTGCCGATCCTGGCAGATCGGCTCCGCCGCCACGCGCTTGCGACTGCCTGACCGAGGCGTACGTCCGGACGGCAACATGTTGCCCACCGGAAACCGCTCGTGACCGTCGGGCCGACCGTGTTATCACCCAGCCGCCGGGTCATCAGGACTCCGGCACCCCGGGAGGAGCGATGAGTCAGGATCTGAACGCGCCGCAGGCGCAAACGAATGGTCTCGTGGACCCCAACGTCCCCGCGGATCAGGGGCTCTCGACCCTCGGGCTGCTGATGCAGCTCGCGGGTAGCGTGTTCGCCGGCTTCGGCGCGCTGTTCTTGTTCATCCTCCTGGTGGCCGCGGCGGCCATGGGCGGTCGCGGCGAGGCCGGCATGATGATCCTGCTCGCCGCGGCGAGCGTGGCGCGCTCGTTCGTCCACCGCATGGCGGGCACGGACCTCCTCTACCGGCGCCAGACGCTCGATGGCGTCGCGAGCCCGTTCGCGGGCATCAAGCGCTACTTCCTCGTCGCGCTCGGTCACACGGTGCTGCTCGCACTGGTGATGAAGTCCAAGATGCACGTGCCGGGCAAGGTCGTGGTCGCGATCTCGCTGGGCCTCATGGTGTGGCCCGCGCTGCTCGCGGGGCTCACGCAGCTGCCGCGGTTCAAGCGGTTCGCGACCGGCGAGCTGCCGATCGCCGAGGACAAGGGCTTCGAAGGCGCCGCGGTCCTCATGACCGTGCTCGGCGCGACCGGCACGCTCGCCATGGGCCTCGTGCTCTACGTCTTCCTCGACAACGTCGATGCGATCATGAAGCAGACCGTCGGCCTGCTGCTCATCGCGAGCGCCGTGATGCTGTTCATCCGATCGATCTTTCACGTCCAGGCGGGCCTCGCCGGGCTCCGCGAGACCAGCGTCGATCGCACGGTCGAGCTGACGAACCGCTACGCGAACTTCGCGATCATCGCGTCGTTCTGCACGGGCGGCGCGCTGCTGCTGACGTTCATGATGGGCCGACCGGACCCGAGCGCGATCGCGATCGTGTGCGGCATCTGCTGGCTGCTGCTCGCGTGGCCGATGATCGTCCGCCGCTTCTACAGCGAGCGGCAGTTCGGCGAGCTGATGGCGGGCGACGGCGCGTCGCTCCATCGCCGCGCCCCCGACTTCGGGCTCACCGGCCTGGGCTGGCTGCTGCTCGGCCTGGCCGCGATGCAGGCGACCAGCGTGCTGCCGCAGGTCATCCTCGGAACCGGCGGAGGATCGAACAAGATGGCCGAGATGATGACCATGTTCTCGCCAGGGGGGAACCACTCGCCCTTTTGGG
>DATLHR010000409.1:0-27684 GCA_035539815.1 Kofleriaceae bacterium | reverse complement strand
CGCCTGGACGGCGGTCTCGCGCGGCGGCCTCGAGTGGACGGCGAGCGGGCGTGGCCACGTCACGTGGACGCAGGACGGCGTCAGCGTCACGGACGCGAAGTTCGAGGTCGCCGCACCGGAGCTCACGCTGGGGAGCGCTCGCCTCGACGATGTGCGTGCGCGAGGCGTGGTCACCGGACCGGTCGCCGCGAGCTCGGCGGGCGTGCGGATCGGCGACACGCAGCTCGACGTGACCGCGTCGTCCGCCCAGGGGCGCGAGCTTCGCATCGAGGATGTTCGCGCGAAGGTGGTCGCCACGAGCGCGCGAGCCGCGAGCCTGTCGTCGCTTCGTGTCGATCGCCCTCGCGTCGAGCTCGAAGCGGCGGCCGGTGCGATCGGCAAGCTGCGGCTCGCCGGCGTGCAGGCGAACGTCACGAGCACCGGCGCGACGATCGACAGCTCGTCGACGATCCGCATCGACCGACCAGCGCTCGACGCACGGGCAGCGGCGATCCGCGGCCACGAGGTCCAGATCGATGGCGTGCGCTTGACCAGCACGGGCTCGAACGCCCTGACGGCGAGTGCGGATGGCATGCGAGCGGGGCGCTCGCGCGTCGAGCTCACCGCGAAGGCCGCGGCGATCTACAAGCTCGCGCTCGGCGGCGTGCGCCTGGTCGGCACCGTCGATGGACGGGAGCAGCTGAACGCGCTCGCGCTCGCGGGCACGGCGCGGGCCCGGCGCGCCGCGGTGCGGGGGCGGCACGCGACGCGCCTGACCGACGTCTCGTTGCCGTTCGCGTTTCGCGCGTGGGGGATCGGCGATCGGGCGAGGGTCGTCGTCGACAAGCCGATGGTGGCGCGTGCCGCCGATGCGATGCTCGAGGTCGGCGACGCGCCGATGCGGGTGATCGCGCCCGTGATGTCGCTGCGGCCCAAAGGCGCGCTCGCACCCGCGCGGCTCGTCGCGCCACCGCCGACGATCCCGTGGACGGCGCGCTCGTTCGCGTGGAAGGGACTCACGTTCGCGGCGCCCGCCGGGACGATCTCGCTGCTGACGCCGTCGGACGTGCAGCACATCGGATGGAAGCGCGTCACCGGCCGCGGGCCGATCGATCTCGGCAAGGGCTGGATCGCGCTGCGCGAGCTCGACGGTGCCCCGCAGATCGTCGCCGGCGAGGTGCGCGCCTTCGGGGGCACGATCGGCGTCGCCGCGCGCCAGCCGACGCCGCGCGAGGTGGTGCTCGACGTGCGCGGCCTCGCGCTGGCGAAGCTGCTGGCGGCGGCTCGCACGCATGTCGAGGCGACCGGCCTGGTCGATGGCGTGCTCGTGCTCGGCGCCGATGCGGCAGGGTGCTCGCTGCGCCGGCTCTCGCTGTGGGCGCGCGGACCGGGCGTGCTGCGCGTGCGCGATCCGAAGCTGCGCGCGGCATGGGCGCGGGCGGGACAGAAGGAGATCTCGTCGCGGGTGCATGGTGCGCTCGCGGACTTCGCGTACGGCTCGCTCACCTTCATGGTGCAGCCGCCGGGCAGTCAGCCCGAGGTGCAGCTGGCGACGCGCGGCAGTGGTCGCCTCATCAAGCAGTCTCTCGATCTCGTCATCAACCTGCACGGTGCGCGCGCCGCCGTGGAGAAGCTCGCCCGTCGCGCATCCTGGTAGGAGCCCACATGAAGCAGCTGCTGTCCGCCGTCGTCGTCGCGATCTGTCTCTCCGCCTGCGGTGGAAGCCTGAAGGTCGAACCAGTCCAGGTGAAACCGATCCACGTCACGGTCGACGTGAACCTGAAAGGCAACGACGCACCCGCGACCACGCCCGCACCCAAGTGACGCGGGGCAGGCTGCCCGGGGCCGCGCGCCGGAAGAGAATCTAGCGGCGCCGCCCGGGGGCTCGTGTCAGGTGATAGGTTCGAAAACGGGCAAGAAGTTCGATCGCGAGCTGTCGCTCGACACCGTGAAGCGCACCGCGGAGTTCGTCGTGGACTACGCCAAGCAGCACGGCCAGCGCGCCGTGTTCTCGTTCTTCGGCGGCGAGCCGATGATGGCGTGGCCGCTGATGAAGGAGATGGGGCTGCACGCCGAGCAGGCCGCCCGGGCCGCCGGCGTGACCGCGCTGTTCCGCATGAACACCAACGGGATGCTGATCAAGGAGGAGCACCTCGCGTTCTTCGAGGAGCACGACCTGATCTTCATCCTGTCGATCGACGGCAACAAGGAGATGCACGACGCCGAGCGCCGCACGGAAGGCGGCGCGGGTTCGTTCGACGTGCTCGCGAAGAAGCTGCCGCGCTTCCTCGAGCACAACCCCGGGCTCATGGCGTCGGTCGTGATCACGCCGACCAACGTGAAGCACGCGGCCGAGGGCATCGCGTTCCTGTTCGATCAGGGCTTCCGCTACCAGATCATCAAGCCCGACGTCACGCAGGCGTGGTCGCGCGACGATATCGCCGAGCTCGAGCGCCAGTACGAGCGCGTCGCCGAGGACTACCTCGCGCGCACGCGGCGGGGCGACGAGCTGTACCTGAATCTGCTCGACGACAAGTGGATGAACCACGCCAAGGGGGCCGAGGGCCTCTCGATCCGGTGCGACGTCGGCAGCTCGCAGATCTCAAGATCGTCAAGTTCCTCAACGCGGTGAAGAAGGCGCCGCCCGCGCTCGCGAGCGCCTCGGCGCCCGCGGCCACCGAGGGAGCGGCGAGCGCTGCGCCGGCGCCGGCTGCGCCGACGGCCGCCAAGCCGGCGGTCACCGCGCCCGCGAAGACCGCGCCGGTGGCGCCGATGACTGCGACACCGGCCGCCAAGCCTGCGCCGGCGCCCGCCAAGAAGTAGCGCTACGGCGCGTGCACCGGTTTGTCGATCCGCGGGCCGACGAACTCGTGCACGTTCGCGAGTAGGTTCTTGATGTCGAAGGGCGGCAGCGCTTCCGCCAGGTCAGCTTCGTCCTCGACCACGAGCACGTGCTTCGACATCATCCTCGACGAGCACTGTGGGACTCCTCGCCGAGATGGCAACCGGCTTCTCGCGCGACGGCGGCGCTCAGCGTCCGACGCCCAGCGCCTCGCGCACGCGATCGAGTGTCCGTCGCGCGGTGATGCGCGCCTTCGCCGCACCCTGCGCGAGCAAGGCGTCGATCTTCACCGGGTCCGCCATCAGCGCGTTGTAGCGCTCGCGGGCGGGCCCGAGCTCGGTGTCGAGCTTCTCGAACAAGGCGGCCTTCGCGTCGCCCCAGCCGATGCCCGCGCGGAACCGCGCCGCGAAGGCCTCGGTATCGGCCTGCGAGGCTACCGCTCGATAGATCTGGTAGATCGTCGACGCGTCGGGATCCTTCGGAACCTCGGGCGGCGTCGAGTCGGTGACGATGCGGTTGACGATCTTCTTGAGCTCCTTCGCCGGCGCGAACAGCGGGATCGTGTTGTCGTAGCTCTTGCTCATCTTGCGGCCGTCGAGGCCCGGCACGATCGCGCTGTTCTCTTCGAGCTTGGCCTGCGGCAGCCGCAGCGGATCCTTGCCGTAGACGTGGTTGATCCGCTGCGCGATGTCGCGCGCGATCTCGACGTGCTGCACCTGATCCTTGCCGACGGGGACGAGGTCGACATCGAACGCGACGATGTCCGCGGCCATCAGGATCGGATAGCCGTAAATGCCCATGTTGATGCCCGCGTCGACATCGGTCTCGCCGGCTGCTTCCTTGGCATCGACGATCGCCTTGTACGCGTGCGCCTTGTTCATCCAGCCCTTGGACGTGAAGCACGAGAACACCCACGCGAGCTCGAAGATCTCGGGGATGTCCGACTGCCGATAGAACACGACCTTGTCGGTGTCGAGGCCGAGCGCGAGCCACGTCGCGGCGACCTCACGCGTGAGGTGCGCGAGCTCCTTGGCGTCGTGCACGGTGGTCAGCGCGTGGTAGTCGGCGATGAAGTACATCGCCTCGAGCCCCTGCTCCGCGAGGCGCAGGGCAGGGCGGATCGCTCCTAGGAGGTTGCCGACGTGTGGGCGGCCGGTCGGCTTGATTCCGGTGAGGACGCGTGGAGGCACGCCACGTCGTACCGCAACGCGTGACGTGATGCGAGGCGTGGCGTGGCGTGGATGGATGCTAGGCTCGCCGCCAATGCGCACCGTGCGCGCGACGCGCTACCTGACGCCGCTCCGCGAGGGCGGCTCCATGCCGGCGATCGTCGAGGCGAACGACGAGGGGACGTACGTCGTGAAGTTTCGCGGCGCGGCGCAGGGCCCGCGCGCCCTGATCGCCGAGATCCTCGCGGGCGAGCTGGGCCGTGCGCTCGGGCTGCCGGTGCCGCAGCTCGTGCTGATGGAGATCGATCCGCTGCTCGCGCGCTCCGAGCCCGATCAGGAGATCCAGGACCTGCTGCGCAAGAGCGCCGGCCTCAACGTCGCGCTCGACTACCTGCCCGGTGCGCTCAACTGGGAGCCTTCGCTGCCGCCGCCGCCGGACGCCGAGCTCGCGGCGCGCGTGGTGTGGTTCGACGCGCTCATCTCGAACGTCGATCGCACCGTGCGCAATCCGAACCTGCTGCGCTGGCACAAGCGCCTGTATCTGATCGATCACGGCGCGTCGCTGTACTTCCACCACGACTGGCCCGTGCACCTCGCGCGCGCACACGCGCCGTTCGCGCCGATCCGCCAGCACGTGCTGCTGCCACTCGCCGGGGACATTCGCGCCGCGGACGCCGTGCTCGCGCCGCTCGTCACCGAAGCCCTGCTCACCGACATCGTCGCGCGCGTCCCCGATGCGTGGCTCACCGCGGAGGCCACGCCCGAGGCCACGCGCCGCGGCTATGTCGAGCACCTGCTCGCGCGCGTCACCGGACCGCGCGCATTCGTCGAGGAGGCCGAGCGTGTCCGACACGTTTGACTACGCGATCGTTCGCGTCGTCCCGCGCGTGGAGCGCGGCGAGCAGATCAACGCCGGCGTGATCCTGTCGTGCGCGACGCGCGGCTTCCTCGCCGCCAAGCTCGCGCTCGATCACGCCCGCCTGCGCGCACTCGATCCGGCGATCGACGTCGCGGAGGTCGAGGCCGCGCTCGCCTCGATCCCGTGGATCGCCGCCGGAGACCCGCGCGGCGGACCGCTCGCCGCGCTGCCGCGCAGCGAGCGCTTCCATTGGCTGGTCGCGCCGCGCAGCGCGATCATCCAGACCTCGCCGGTGCACACGGGGCTGTGCGACGAGCCGGGCGATGCGCTCGATCAGCTGCTCGCGCGGCTCGTGTTGCCGGTGAAGTAGCTCGTCACACTTCGGCCCGCATCCCCGACCATGCGACGCAGCGTTCGCACGGAGCGGTGGCCTCGGTCGATCAGTCCGTCGGATCTCGAGTCAGTGCGGTACACCTCGGTGCATGAGCACCGAGACGCGCTTCGTCGGCAGCATTCCCGCCCTGTATGACCGGCACCTCGGGCCCGTGCTGTTCGAGCCGTATGCGCTCGACCTCGCCGCGCGTGTCCCCGCAGGTACGCGGCGCATCCTCGAAGTCGCCGCCGGCACCGGGCGCGTCACGCGGCACCTGCTCTCGGCGCTGGCTGCCGACGGCACGCTCGTCGCGACGGATCTCAACGAGCCGATGCTCGCCGAGGCAGCGTCCCAGCTCTCGTCCGACGCGAGGGTGCGATGGCAGGCTGCCGACGTTCAGGCCTTGCCGTTCGACGATGCGTCGTTCGACGTCGTCGCTTGTCAGTTCGGGTTGATGTTCGTGCCCGACAAGCCGCGCGCGCTCCGCGAGCTACGGCGTGTGCTGCGCCCCGGCGGGACGCTGCTCCTGAACACGTGGAACGACCTCGCGCGCAACCCGGCGAGCGCGCTGCTTCACCAGCTCGCGTTCGCCGAGCTGCCGAACAATCCGCCTGCCTTCATGCTCGTGCCGTTCTCGATGCCCGACGCGACGGAGCTACGCACGCTGACCTCGACGGCAGGGTTCACGCAGGTGCGCGTCGACACGGTGGACAAGATCGCCGACGCAGTCTCGGCGGGAGACCTCGCGATCGGCCTGGTCCGCGGCAACCCGCTCTACAACCAGCTCGTCGAGCGCGCGATCGACGCCGACACGTTCCAGACGCGCGTCACCGACGCATTGCGCGCGGCGTTCGGGGACGCGCCGTGCCGCTCGCCCTTGTCCGCGCACGTCGTCACCGCTCGATGAGCTTCTGCAGGCGCTCGGGGTCGTCGGACTCGATCCAATCGACGCCGAGCGCGACGAGCCGCTCGACCTCCGCGGGCATGTTCGCACTCTCGGCGATCCGCTTTGCCGTCGACGATCCGAGCGGGAAGATCGTGTGCGTACCGATCGCGATGCCGTGCGCGTGCAAGCGCTTGACGGTCTCCGCGCCGACGAGGGTGTGCTCGGCGCCGACGAGCCGCGAGCCCAGCAAGCGCCCGGCGAGGTTGGTCTCGAGGATGCGGTTGAGCAGCCGGTGGGCGTTGGCGCGGAGGCCGCTGCCGTAGCCGCCGTGCACGGGCAGCTCCGTGGGCAGCGGAGGCAAGCGCTCGAGCAGCGGCCGCGCGAAGTTGAGCATCGTGTCATCGAAGCAGAAGCCGTGCGCGATCGCCGGCCGCGCCTTGCTCGCCGCCCACAGCTTGCGCGGATCGAACGAGGTGATGATCACGCCGTCCTCGACGCCCGCCTTCGCGATCACGTTGGCGACCACCGTCCCGATCTCGATGCCCCACCAGCGAGGCATGTCGAGCTTCAGCTCGATGTTGATGCCGATCTTGCCGCCGATCTCGCTCAGCACCTCCGCGAGCAGGGGAATCGGCTCCTCGCGTTCGTACCTCACGACCACCGGCGCGCCGTGGGCATCGATGCCCATCGGCAGCTCGCGGCGGATCCGCAGCTTCGAGACCTGATCCCACGTGAGGTGATCGGCGTCGAACGAGCTGCCGGTGAGGCGGCGCAGGTTGTGATCGTGCAGCACGATCGCGTGACCGTCGGCGGTGAGCCGCACGTCGAGCTCGATCGCGTCGAGCCCGAGCTGCACCGCGCGGCGAAACCCCGCGAGCGTGTTCTCCTGATGCACCTTGGGCACGCCGCGATGCCCGACGACGATGGGCTTGCGCTTGCCGGTCGCCAGGAATGGATTCACCCGCATCCTCCGTACACTCTGCCATGAAGACCGCGGATCGGCTGCGGGGAGAGAGCTCACTGGCGAGTGACGTACATGAGCTTGGCGGCCGTCGTCGTCGGATCCATGCGGACGAAGTAGAGGTACTGCTCGTCGGGCGACAGCCACGGATCGTGCTCGATGGCGGCGGTGTTGATCTCGGTGACCGGCTGGGCCGCGTCGAACGAGGCCTCGGGCGTGCTGCGATGGGCGACGTAGATGTCGAGGTTACCGCCGACGTCGCTGTGGAAGTAGAGCGTGAGTCCATCGGCGGATAGACAGGCGCCGTTGTCGGTCGCGATCGAGTTCAGCTCGGTCAGCTCGCGCGGGGTGCCGAAGTTCGCCACCGTCGACGAGCGCGACGCGGTCCACAGATCGGTGCCACCGGTGCCCGGCCGCGTGCTCGCGAACACGAGTTGCCGACCCGACCCGTCGAAGGTGGCGCCCTGCTCGGCCAGCGGCGAGCTGACCTCCGCGATCCGCCGGTTGATCGTCCACGGGTCCTCGAGGGTGCCGCGCGTCGCGACGTAGATCTCGCCCGAGCTCGTCACGTCGTCGGCCGCGAACAGCATGGTGCGTCCGTCGGCGGAGACCCGCGGGGTGCTGGCGACACCGAGCTCGGTGACCTGCGTCGCCAGTGGGAACGCCTCGGCGAGCGAGCCGCGTCGCGTCGTGGAGACGAAGGTGGTCATCGCCTCTGTGTGGTTGAGGAAGAGCACCAGCCGATCGCCGGTCATCGTGACGTCGTCGTCGCCGTTCGCGAGCGTGACGAGCTCCTCCAGCGGCGCGCTCCAGCCCGCATCGCCCGGCGGGGCATCGGCGGTATCCGCGTCGTCGGAGGCGGCATCGCCGGGCTGCCCGGAGGGCTCGACGCCGAACACGTGCTGGCACCCCGCGAGGACCACGAGCGGCATCAGTCGGAGGCGCACCGGACCAGTCTATACGCGGTCGCAGCTCCATGAACCAACGCTAAGGACCTCCATTCAGGTGTCCGCGGTGCGTGACGGAAGCCACGACCACGGCTACACCCGGGCGCATGAAGCTTCGTACGACGTTGTTCGCCCTGACGCTCGCGATCGGTGCCTGCAAGAAGGAGGCGCCGAAGACCGAGCCCGAGAAGACGCCACCGACGCCGGTTGCCGTGGCCGACGCCGGCACCGTCGATGCGGGACCGACCGATGCCGAGAAGGTCGCGAAGAAGATCGCCGACGACCAGGCCGCCGCCGAGAAGGAGAAGGCGCGGTGGACGCCCGAGCTGGAGGCGTCCGCGCTCGCGCTGCGCGACAAGTCGTTCAAGGACTCGAAGGAGGCGCTGACCGCGATCCTCGCGAGCGACCACCGCAAGCCCGGCGCCAAGGATCGTGATGGCGCGCGTCACCCGCTCGAGACGCTCGTGTTCTTCGGCGTGAAGCCGACGTCGACGTTGATCGAGCTCGGCGCGGGCGGCGGCTGGTACACGGAGATCCTGGCGCCGCTCCTCGGTGCGAAGGGCAAGCTGATCGTGGCCGGGCCCGACGCCAACGGACCGGCGGATAAGATGCAAACTGCGTACGGCAAGTCTCTCGACCTGTTCCTCGCGAAGTCGAAGCTGTTCGAGAAGGTCGAGCGCGTGACGATCACGCAGCCGCTCAAGCTCGGTGAGGACGGCAAGGCCGACTTCGTCATCGCGATGCGCGAGATGCACAACTGGCAGCGGCGCGGCGAATTCGACGCCTATCTCGCGGCGGTCCACGCGGCGCTCAAGGACGGCGGCACGTTCGGCATCGAGGAGCACCGCGCGAAGCCCGGCACCAAGGGAGAGGACACCGCCGAGTCGGGCTACCTGGCCGAGGACTGGGTGATCGCGAAGGTCGAGGCGGCCGGCTTCAAGCTCGCCGAGAAGTCCGAGATCAACGCGAACCCGAAGGACACGAAGGACTACCCGAAGGGCGTGTGGACGCTCCCGCCGAACTTCCGCGAAGGCGACAAGGACAAGGAGAAGTACGCTGCGATCGGCGAGAGCGATCGGATGACGCTCAAGTTCACCAAGGTCGCGAAGGCCGCCGCGCCGGCTCCCGCGAAGCCCTGACACTTGCGCGGGGCGAGCGCATGCGGTCGACTCGCTGCATGGAGCCCACCGCGTTCGTCCGCGACCTCGAGGCCTTCAAGGCCGAGCGCCTCGCACCCATCGTCGGTGCCGGCCGTACGTCTCTCGATGGCGAGCCGGCCGGCGACGCGAAGGCGTTGCTGCGCGTCGCCCTCGTCAACGAGATCAGCGTCAGCGAGCTCGCGGCCGTGTGGATCCCGACGACACCCGAGGTCGACGTGAAGATCGCGTTTGCCCGCCAGGCGGGTGACGAGGCGGGCCACTTCCAGCTCGTCTCCGACCGGCTAGCGGCGCTCGGCGTCGACGTCGCGTCCTTCCAGCCACCGCCGGCCAACCCCCTGTTCGCGTACCTGCGGAGCCTGCAGGGCACCGTGCCGCGCATCGCGGGCGGCCTGTTCACGCTCGAGTCGCTCGCCTACGACGTGAACGAGAACTTCATGGCGTACTGCGCGCAGCGTGGGGACGACGAGACCGTGCGCATCTACCGCGAGTACATCCAGCCCGACGAGCGCGCGCACCAGGCGCTCGGGCAGCGCTTGCTCGCGAAGTACGCCACCACGCCCGAGCTCCAGGCCGCCGCGCGCGAGACCGTCGCCAAGGTGCTCGAGATCGCGGGCACATCGCGCGCCCAGGCGGCCGCGAAGCTCGGCACCGCCGCGTTCCCGGGCTGCTGACAGAGCTCCTCGACGGGAGTTGCCGCGCTCCGCGCCAGCGCCGCTTCTCACGGTGGGCTTGCCCACCGGCTCCCGGACACACCTCGGTCGCCCTGCTACGAGCGGTAGACCATGCGAGAGCTCGGCGTAGCGGTGGCCCTGGTGATCGGCGGGCCCGCCGGCTGCGGTTCGGGCTCGTCGGAGATCGATGGCGATGCTGCCGCGCACCTCGATGTGGGCGTGGACGCGAGCGGCGCGGACGCGGCGGTCGATGCGGCGGTCGATGCGACGAACGACGCCGCGGCCGACGCCATGATCGATGCGAGCGTGAATCCGTGCACCAACGGCATGCGAGATGGGGCGGAGACGGACGTGGACTGCGGCGGCGGCGGCGCGTGTGCGGCGTGCGCGATCGGGGATGGGTGTGCCGGTGATGACGACTGCGCGAACGGGAACTGCGTCGCGATGACGTGCGCGGCGGCGGCGGCGGTGTCGTTCGCAGCGCCGGTGTACTACACGTCGGGCTACAAGCCGTACTTCGTGCGCGCGGGTGATCTGGATGGCGATGGCGATCTGGATCTCGTGGTAGGCAACGAGCAGGCGAGTGCGGTCGCGGTGTTCCGGAACAACGGCGCGGGGGTGTTTCAGCGCCTGGGCGAGTACCCGACCGGCGTGTATCCGACCGGCGGTGCGATCGTGGACCTCGATCGCGATGGCATCCTCGACGTGATCACCGCCGACTACCGCGGCGACTCGGTCAGCGTGCTGCGCGGTGCCGGTGGCGGTGTACTTGGGGCACTGGCGAGCTATCCGACGGTGGATGGCGGCGAGACCTCGAACCTCGCGGTCGGCGATCTCGACGGCGATGGGATCATCGACGTGATCGCGACGAACCCGCAGGCGGCCTCGGCGAGCGTGTTCCTGGGCGGTGCGGGCGGCACGCTCGCGGCGGCGCCGGCGTTGTCGTTCGGGGCGGTCGGCACGGCGGAGCCGTACTCGGTGGCGATCGGTGACTTCGATCGCGATGGCAAGAACGATGCGGCGGTCGCCGATGATCGGACGGCACGCGTGCTGGTCCGGCGCGGGAATGGAGATGGGACGTTCGGTACGAGCGCGGCGTTCGCGATCGGCGGGGTTCGCTCCCACATCATGCTCGCGCACGACATGAACCGCGACGGCATCGTCGACCTCGTGATCGCGAACCGCAACAGCGACGATGTCAGCGTGCTGCTCGGCCGCGGTGACGGCAGCTTTCAGGCGGCGATCGTGACGAGCACGGGCGCGGGGACCGGGCCGTACTCGCTCGCGATCGCGGACTTCGATCTCGACGGGGTCCCCGACGTCGTCACCGCGAACTTCGTCACCAGCACCGCGAGCGTCTTGCTCGGTCGCGGCGACGGAGGGTTCGAGGCGCTCGTGTCGGCGGGCGTGGTCGGCGGCTTCTCCTACGGAGTCGCGGCGGGCGACTTCAACGGTGACGGCAAGCCAGACTTTGCCATCGCGAATGCGGTCGCCGACAACGTCGCCATCGTGATCAACACCTCGGAGTAGCGGGCTCGTGGAGCGGAAGACCTACAGCCTGACCAGGCACTGAGGTAGGTGGCCGGCGCGTGTCCCGCCTTGGACGCGCGCCGTGGCAGGCCATCCACGCGCGGCGTAACTGGGCGTCGCGGGCCGGGTTTGCGGTGGCATCGCCGCTGCACTACCGCGGGCATGCATCGACGTGGAACAGCGCTCGTGGCGAGCGCGTTGATCCTGGCGACGGTCGCGTCGCCGGCAGGGGCGGCCGTCGCGCGGCTGCGCCTCGTGAAGGCAGCAGCGGAGCCCGCGGGCTCGCGGACGGGCTCCGCAGATGGCGAGCTCGCGGCGCTGCGCGACAAGGTCGCGGCGGATCCGAAGGACCGCTCGGCGCGGTTCGCGCTCGTGCGCGGGCTGCAGCGCGCCGGCAAGCTCGACGAGGCGCTCGCGGCCGCGCAGGCGTGGCGTGTGGTGGACGCGTACAACCTCGTCGTCGTCCGCCTGCTCGGCGACCTCTACAGCGAGCGCGGCGAGCGTGCGAAGGCGCGCCGCGCGTACTCCGCGGTCGTCGAGCTGCTGCCGAAAGATGCGGCGGCGCATCGCGCGCTCGCGAGCGTGCTCAAGCAAGCGGGCGACCTGCAGGGCGCGTACGACCGGCTGACCGCGGCGGCCGAGCAGAACACGAAGGATCGCCGGCTCGCGTTCGAGCTCGCGGATGTGGCGGCGCGGCTGGGCAAGATCGACGAGGCGCGGACGCGGTTCGAAGCGATCATCGCGGACCCGGAGACCGCCGAGGCCGTGCGGTATCCCGCGAAGCAGCGGCTCGCGCAGATCTATCAGCAGCTCGGCCGCACGGCGGACATCGCGGCGCTCCAGCTCAAGGGCGGCACCGCGAACGACATCAAGGTCTACCTGACCTGGGACACCGATCACTCCGACGTCGACCTGTGGGTGACCAACCCGGCCGGCGAGAAGGTGTTCTATTCACACAAGCAGGGGAAGTACGGCGAAGCGCTGTACGACGACGTCACGACCGGCTACGGCCCGGAGAGCTTCACGGCACCGAAGGCCGCGGCCGGCGAGTACGTCGTGCAGGTGAACTACTTCGGCCGGGGCCGCAGCAACTTCAGCGAGGCGCGCGGCGAGGTGGTGATCGTGCTCGACGAGGGCAAGCCCACCGAGCAGAAGCACGTGCTGCCGTACCGCCTGTTCGACGAGAAGCAGACCGTCACCGTCGCGCGGATCCAGGTCGCGCAAGGAGCGAAGTGATGAAGACCAAGGCGTTCGGTGTCCTCGCCCTGCTCGCCGCATGCGGCGCCTCCAACCGCACCGAGGATCGGCGCGCGCCGATGCTCGCGGCCGAGCGCCCGGCGATGGCGTTGCCGCTCGCGGCGCTCACCGTGCGCGGCGATCTGCTCGTGAAGCGCGAGGCCGCGTGGGAGCCTCTCGCCGCGGGTGGGTCGCTCGGCGGCGTGCGCGAGATCAAGGCGGTCCGCCGCGGCGCGATCGTCGCGCTCGGCGATGGCCCGACCGCGCCGGTCGTGTACCTGCGCGCGGGCACGCACCTCGCCGTCGGTCAGGAAGGCGCGGTGGTCCACCTCGCGGTGCGCGAGGGACGCGCCCGCGTGCGCCACGGCGCGACGACGCAGGTCGTCGTCGACACCTCGAAGGGCGAAGCGCCGGTCACCGGCGACGTGCTCGTCGACGCGGCGCCGAAGTCGCGCGCCGACGTCGTCCCCACCGGCGCGCGTCCGGCGGCGGCCGAGTGGAGCTTCGCGCTCGCGCTGCCGGAGACCGGCGCCGGCTTCGGCCGCATGGAGGCGCGCGCGGCTGCGGATCGCATGGATCTGCTCGCGCTCGCGTCGTTGCACGTCGACGTCAAGACCGCCGGCGATCTCGCGGTCACCGAGGTCACCCACGTGTTCCACAACGCCGCCGACGAGCAACGCGAGGGCACGTTCCGGTTCCCGCTGCCGGACGGGGCGATGCTCGTCGGTCTCGCCCTCGAGATCGAAGGCCGCATGGTCGAAGGCGAGATCGTGGAGCGCGAGAAGGCGCGCGCGGTGTACGAGAAGATCGTCGACGAGATGCTCGACCCGGCGCTGCTCGAGTGGGAGCAGGGCAACTGGTTCAAGCTGCGGGTGTTCCCGCTGCCTGCGAACGGCGACAAGAAGGTCGTGATCCGCTACGTCACGCCGCTGCAGCGCGGCGCGAGCGGCTGGGAGTACGCGTACACGATGAGCACGCCGGACCACGGCGCGCTCGGCGAGCTCGCGGTCTCCGTCGACGGCAAGCTCGCGCTCGCGCAGCGTGACGTCGCACAGGGCGTGGACCTCGTCGTGCCGGTCCCTGCGGCGCGCGTGCCCGCGGTGATGAAGGAGACGCGCCAGGACGCGGTGTACACCGCCGTCCGGTTCGCGCCGAACCTGACGACGATGACGATGCCGCCCGCCACCGGCCGCAAGATCGCCGTGGTGTTCGACACGTCGCGCTCTGCGCTCGAAGGTCGCGCGCAGGCGCTCGAGGTGCTCGAGGCGACGCTGAAGCAGCTGTCCCCGACGGACGCGTTCGTCGTGCTCGCGAGCGACGTCGAGGTGCGCCCGACGAGCGAGACGTTCGTGCCGGTGACGCCCGAGGCGATCGTGCACGCGATCGACGAGCTGAAGGCCGTGGAACCCGACGGTGCGAGCGACGCCGGCGCCGCGCTCGCCGCGGTCGACCAGCGCGATCCGACCGACGTCATCTACATCGGCGACGGCATCGCCACGTGGGGCGAGCTGCGGCCCGCGGAGCTCGGCAAGCTCGCCGACAAGATCGGGGCGCCGATCGAGGCCGCGTTGATCGGCAAGGGCGCGACCACGTCGCTGTGGGGCGAGCTGTCGGGGCGTACCGGCGGCCGCGCGATGATCGTGAAGAGCCAGCTCGACCAGCAGCGGTTCGCGCTCGCCGCGACGCAGGCCGAGGTGCCGCGGCTCGTCGGCGCGCGCGTGACAGCACCGGCGGGCTCGCTCGTGTTCCCGCAGCAGACGGTCACCCTGTTCACCGGCGACGAGATCGTGGCGGTGATGAAGACCCCTGCCGATCAGCCGATGCCGGCGGCGCTCGCGCTCACGGGCACGATCGCCGGCAAGCCGTACACCGAGACCGTGTCGCTCACCGCCGCCGCGCCGACCGATCGCGTGGCCCAGCGATGGGCGCGCCAGGAGCTCGCGCGCATGGAGGCGGGCGACGCGACCAAGGAAGACATCGTCGCGCTGTCGACCGAGCTCGGGGTGCTGAGCAAGCACACGTCGCTGCTCGTGCTCGAGAACGACGAGGCGTACGCGCAGCACCAGATCGCCCGCAAGCAGCAACAGGCGCAGCAGCTCGCGCAAGCGCAGGCGCCCACCGTCACGGGTGGCGACCTCGACACGCTCGGCAGCCGGCGCGCGAGCCTGTCGCCCGACGAGATCCAGCCCGGCGATCCCGAGATCAAGATCCCCGCGCCGCGCGACGCGCGCTCGGTCGTCGTCAGCTTCCCCTTCGGCGAGACCAAGCTCGCGATGTGGGACGACGACCAGGCCGCGTGGATGGTGCGGTTCCTGATCGACCAGCAGACCGCCGACGGCGTCTACCAGGTGCGCGTGGCGATCACGCACGCGGACGGTCGCGTCGAGGTGCTGTCGCTGCCCTACACCGTGGACACCAAGGCGCCGCTCGTGACGGTGACCGCGGTGAAGCAGGGCGCGGGCTACCTCATCAAGGCGCGCCAGCAGGCCGATGACTACAAGCGCAAGGACGCCGACCGCGTCGAGGTGCAGCTACCCGACGGCACCATCCTCGAGCTGAAGCAGACCGCCTGGGGGCGGTTCGAGGGAAGGTGGCAGCCGGCGAGCCCGCTCGGCGGACCGGTCACGCTGCGGGTGGTGGCGCGCGACAACGCGCTCAACCAGGCGACCTCGGAGCTGGTGCTCCCATGATGCTCGTCGCGCTCGCCGCTGCCATCGCGGTGCACACGAACACCACCGAGGTCCGCGCGTGCTATCCGCTCGACGGCGGCGACTTCCTGGTCGGCACCGGCGGTGGGCTCGTCCGGCTCGACGCGCGCGGGCAGGCGAGGGCGACGTGGACCGCGATCGACGGTCTGCCGGGCAGCCGCATCGACGGCATCGCGCAGGTCGGTGATCAGCTGTGGATCGGCACCGAGCGCGGTGCGGCGGCGGTGAACCTCGCGGCCAGCGCCCTGTCGATCGCGCGCACGGCCGGCACCACCTCGGTGCGCGACGTCATCTCGTTCGGTGGCGCGACCTACCTCGCGACCGACGGCGGCGTGCTGGGGCTGGGCCGCGCGAAACCGCTCCCATTCCGCGGCGAGAACCTCTCGCCGGCACGCAGCCGCGTCGCCGCGTTCGCCGTCGCCGACGGCAAGCTGTGGGTCGGGACGGCGGGTGGCCTGTACCAGCTGCGCGACGGCGGCCTCGACTTCGTGCCGATCGCGACGGGCGCGAACGAAGTGACCTCGCTGGTCGGTGAGGGCACCACGCTGTGGATCGCCACGTCCGCCGGACTCTACGCGCGACAAGGCTCCACGGTGCGCAGCTTCGGCGGCGGTGACCTGCGTCGGGTCGCGCGCGTCGATGGCGCGATCGTCGCCGGCGGGTTCGGGGGCGAGCTGGTTCGCGTCGAGCGCGGGCGGCTCGTGCGCGCGGAGCTCGCGCGTGGGCTCGCGATGACCCAGGCGATCGCCGAGCGGGGCGGAGCCGCGTGCGCGGGTGGGCTCGAGGGGCTGTACCTGCGCCCGCGCGCGGATGCAGCGTGGCGCGCGGTCACCCCGCCCGCGGGCCCGCCGGCGAATGACATCTCCGCGCTCGCAGCCGAGGGGGACCGCCTGTGGGTCGGCACGTTCGATCACGGCGTCGCGGTGTTCGAGCGTGGCACCTGGCGCACGATCGCGAGCCCGCGCATCGATCCGCGCGTCAACGCGTTGCTCGTCGAGCGCCGCGCGAACCAGCGCTCGCGCGTCTGGGTCGCCACCGCGACCGGCCTGTCGATCATCGACGGAGACAACGTCTCGCAGCTGACCAAGCGCGACGGCCTGCCCGCGCGTGGTGTGCTCTCGCTCGCGCAGCTGCGGGATGGCCGCATCCTCGCGGGCACCATGCATGGCGCGGTGCTCGTCGGCGACGGTCGGCCCGTGCCGCTCGGCGCGAAGCAGAACCTCGACGTGAAGAACGTGTGGGCGGTCGCGGAGGACAGCGAGGGGTATCTGTGGCTCGGTTCGACGACCGGGGTGTACCGGGGGCGCGAGGGCGACGGCACGTGGACGCGGTACGCGGTCGCCACCGGCCACCTGCGCGACGACTGGGTGATGGCGCTCGCGGTCCGCGGTTCCAGCGTCTGGGTCGGCACGTACAAGGGCGGCATCACGCGGTTCGACGGCGGCGCTGCCACGGCGGTCGGCGATGGCTGGATCAACCCGGGCGGTCTCACCTGGATCGGCGAGCGGCTGTACGCGTCGACGATGGAAGGGCTGCGCACCGGCGACGGCGTGAGCGCGACCTGGACGATGGTCGGTCCGCTCCCCGGACGCGACACCACGGCCGCCGTCGTGATCCGAGATCGTCTGTGGGCCTCCACACGCCGGGGGCTGGTAACTCGCCCGGTGAGCGAGTAGGGGCGGGCAGACCTGGCTACCGAAGTGGTCTCCTCGCCAGCCCCGGCCTGATGTCATGGGGATAGCGGCGGCCCGCGGCTTGCTCTGAGGTCCGGCATGCTGAGCGTCGTCGCGTTCACCGTCGTCATCCTGACGATCCTGTTCTCGCTGCGCCGAATGCCAGAAGATCACCCGGCGCGGTAGTACGTTCGCCGGGATGGCGACGATCGAGGTGAACGGGACCACGCTCTACTACGAGGACACCGGACCGGGGTCGACGGGGGAGACCGTCGTGTTCAGCCACGGGCTGTTGTGGAGCACCGAGCTGTTCGCCGCACAGATCGAGGCGCTGCGCGGCCGCTATCGCTGCATCGCCTGGGATCACCGTGGCCAGGGGCGCAGTGCGGAGGATCCGCATCGCGAGACGATCGGCATCGAGCTCGTGTGGCAGGACGCGGTCGCCCTCCTGGAGGCGATCACCGAGGGCCCGGTGCACTTCTGCGGCTTGTCGATGGGTGGGTTCGTCGGCATGCGGATGGCGGCGCGCCGGCCCGAGCTCGTGCGCTCGCTGATCCTGCTCGAGACATCCTCGGATCCCGAGCCCGTGCAGAACGTCGCGCGGTATCGCCTCCTCACCCGCGTGCAACGCATGATCGGCGGCCGCCTCCTACGTAAACGCATCGGCGCGATCATGATGGGGCGCAGCATCCTCACGGATGACTCACGTCGCACCGAGCGCGAGCGCTACATGGAGCTGATGTCGCGCCGAAAGGACATCTGGCGCGCGGTCAACGGCGTGATCGATCGCGCGGGGATCCATGACGAGCTCGGACGTATTCGCGCACCCACGCTGGTGCTCGTGGGAGACGAGGATCTCGCGACGCCGATCGCCAAGGCGGAGCGGATCGTCAGCGCGATTACAGGCGCGAAGCTGATCCACATCCCTCGCGCAGGTCACTCTTCGCCTGTCGAAGAACCGCACGCCGTCTCGTCCGCGATCGATGCATTTCTGAGCGCCCTCCCGCGTTCCGCGTAGACGTGCCACTCGCCGCGATCCGCCCTACGCTTCGCATGAGTGCCCGCGATCCTGATCGTCGACGACAGCGTGACGGTACGTACGGACCTCGGGGAAGCACTCGAGGCCGCGGGATTCCGTGCGATTCCGTGCGGCACGATCGCCGAGGCGCGCAACGCCTTGCGCTCGCAGCCGATCGCACTCGCCATCCTCGATGTCCGGTTGCCGGACGGTGATGGCGTCGAGCTGCTCGATCAGATCCGTCGCGATCCGACGATCGGCGGCCTGCCCGTGCTGATGCTGTCCTCGGAAGCCGAGGTCGAGCACCGCCTCCGAGGTCTGCGCACCGGCGCGAGCGATTACGTCGGCAAGCCATACGACACCGCGCACGTGATCATGCGCATCCGCCAGCTGATCGGCGGCCCTCCGGTGCGCGATCTGGTGCTCGTGATCGACGACAACGAGCTCTATCGCAAGGACCTCAGCGAGGCGCTGGCAGGCGCCGGGTTCGCCACGGCGGTCGCGCGTGGCGGGGCCGAAGGTCTGCAGCTCGCCGCGAGCGTGCAGCCGACCGCGATCCTCGTCGCGACCGCGATGCCCGACGTGGATGGCACGAGCGTGGTGCGCCGGCTGCGCCTCGATCCGGGCCTGCGCACGACCCCCGTGCTCCTGCTCGCGACCAGCGGCGAAGCGAAGGACGCCGAGGTGCGCGCGCTCGACGCGGGCGCCGATGGACTCGTGCGCAAGGACGATCTCGCCGTCGTCGTCGCCCGGACCCGCGCGCTGCTGCGCTCCGTGAGCGCCACCCTGCTGCGCGCCACCGGCAGCACGCTGGCGCCCAAGCGCATCCTCGCCGTCGACGACGATCCGGACTACCTCGCACTCCTCGGCGATCGCCTGCGCAAGCGCGGCTACGACGTCGTACGCGCCGCGTCGGGCGAGGAGGCGCTCCAGCTGCTGTCACTGCAGACCGCCGACTGCATCCTCCTCGATCGTTCGATGGCGGGGATCGGCGGCCTCGAGACGTGCAAGCGGCTCAAGGCCGCGCCCGGCGTCCGCGACATCCCACTGATCATGCTCACCGCGACCGACAATCGGGACGCGGTGATCGAGGGTCTGTCGGCGGGGGCCGACGACTACCTCACCAAGGGCAGCGGCTTCGAGGTGCTCACCGCGCGCGTGCAGGCGCAGATCCGCCGCAAGCAGATCGAGGACGAGCAGCGCCACGTGCGCGAGCGGTTGCTGCGCAGCGAGGTCGAGGCCTCCGAGGCGCGGATGGCGCGCGACCTGGCCGAGAAGCGCGCGGCGCTCGCGGATCACTTCGAGCAGGCCAACGCGGAGCTCGTGCGCACCAATCACGAGCTCGAGACGTTCAGCTACTCGGTCTCGCACGACCTGCGCGCGCCGCTGCGCACGATCAACGCCTTCGTGCTCGCGCTCGTCGAGGAGCTGGGCGACCGCGTCGAGGGCCGCAGCCTCGACTACATCCGGCGCGTGCTCGCCGCGTCGTCGAGGATGGGTGACCTGATCGACTCGCTGCTCGAGCTCGCGCGGATCAGCCGCGTGCCGCTCGGCCGGCATCGCGTCGACCTCTCGGTGCTCGCGGCGGCCGCGATCGACGACCTCGCGCGTGGTGAGCCCCGTCGCGATGTCGACATCGTCGTGCAGCCGCACCTCGAGGTCGATGCGGACGCGCGCCTCATGCGCATCTTGCTCGACAACCTGTTCGACAACGCGTGGAAGTTCACATCGAAGTGCGAGAGGCCGAAGATCGAGCTCGGCGTCTCGCGCCAGGGCGACGAGCCCGTGTACTACGTGCGCGATAACGGCCAGGGCTTCGACATGGCCCACGCGGATCGGCTGTTCATGCCGTTCGTGTGCATCGACGGCAATCCGGCGCGCCGCGGGATCGGAATCGGCCTCGCGACGGTGCGCAAGATCGTCGAGCGCCACGGCGGGCGCGTGTGGGCGGAGGGCGAGCCCGACCGCGGGGCGAGGATCTCGTTCACGGTCCCCGCCCCCGAGGCCTCGTGACCCGCGAAGCCTATCTCGTCACTCCGGTGGCGCGGAGTACGGGAACGTCGTCGACACGTTCGGGTGGTACTGCTGCGGGTTGTTGACCCCCGTCGACGCGATCGCGTTGCCCGAGTTGTTGGCGTCGTTGCTCGAGAAGTTCACGCCGTCGCTGACGAGCGCGTTGAACTGGTTGTACGCGCCCTTCGGGATCGCGGCGCCCGCGATCAGGTAGTTGTACGTGATGTCGATCGTGTCGTCGTTGAGCCGGCGACCACCGCACAGCAGCGGCACGGCATCCGCGTCGCCGCACAGCGTGAGGTAGTTGCTGTCGACGCCGGTGTCGATGCGCATCACGTCCGGGATGAACTGTCCGAACACCTTGTCGGCGTACGTCTGCGCCGCGGTCTGCGAGGCCGCGGTCAGCGTGACGCCGGCCAGCGTGCCCTCGGTCCAGATCGCCGGACCCACCGCGTGGCACTGGATGCCGGCGGGGTGGACGCCCTCGGCCGCGGACAGCCCGGCCGCGCCGTTGAGCAGGCACGCGCCGAGGTACACCGCCTTGAGCACGGTCTTCGCCTCGCCGACGACCATGTTGAGGGTCGCCGGATCGACGCCGGTATAGGTCGGCGCCGTCGCGTTATAGCCGGCGAGGAAGCCCTCGGTGATCAGCAGCGCCTCGTTGATGCCCGGGCGCGCGAGGTGCTCGACCTGCTGGTAGACGACGCCCGGGTTGGGCGGGCCATCCGGCGGCGCGTCCTCCTGCGGCGCGGCGTCGATCATCGGCGGCGTGTTGGATCCATCTTCACCGCAGCCGGCAGCAACCGGAGCGGCGAGCAGCGCGAGTGCGAGCCCGCGCGACGTCAGCTTGTTCATCATGGTTGCTCCTTTCACTGCTTCACCGAGATCGTGGACCAGGTGTCGAAGATCGTGCCGCCGCCCAGATACGAGATCGGGACGTTGAGCGCGATCGACGTGACGTTGAGGCCCTTCGTGAAGTCGGGCGCGCACGTCGGCGGGTTCCACAGGTTGATGCCGTCGGCGTCCGCGTTGGGCTCGGTGCCGCCGAGCACACCGGCGAGGAAGGCGTCGCCGCGGCAGTTCGCCGCGAGGCCCGCGGTCGCGTCGCCATTTCCGCCCGCGCCGCCGAAGAAGCGGCCGGCGAGGAACGAGCGCACCTGGAAGTAGCGCACGACGTCGAAGTGGAACGAGTCGGAGCGCTGCCCGACGAAGTACTTCACCGCAGCGCCATCGACGGTGCCGTTGTTGGTGGTGACAGTGTTCGCCTTCGACGCCGCGAACCCGGTGCTCGAGCCGGTGTGCGAGCCGACGACCTGACCGTTCTTGAGCACGGTCAGCGTGATCATCTGAACACCGGCCATGTTCGGCGCGCCCGCTTCGAAGCGGAACACGTAGTCCTCCGACGCCGTGGGCGCCGCGGTGCGTGACGCGACCTTGCTGACGTGGAACTCGTAGCGAGCGTTCGTGCTGAGGAAGTACTGGCGTCCCGGCAGCGAGCGGGGGTTGACGTACATGACGAGCGACAGCTCGCTCGGTGACGTCGGCGACTTGAACGCGTAGTGATCCGTCAGGTTCAGCGCGCGTGCCTTGAGGTCGGACTCGCCGTCGTCGTGGTCCGACGCGTAGCCCAGGTTGTAGGTCGCCCCGACCGTCGCAGCGCTTGCTGCAAACGTCAGGGCCGCGATTAGCCGTGTTCTCTTCATCCTCTTGTCTCTCCCGAAGGGATTGGTCCCGGAGCGACATACGAGGGGCCCCCCGATTCGGATCGACCGATCCGATCGGGTCCGCGGCCCGTACCGTGGCCGTGAGGATGCAGCCCATCGTGGCCCGGCGGCGCGTGACCGCCGCGGCCTGGATCGCGACCCTGGCGCTCGCGGCCGGCGGTGGCGCGGTGCTCGTCGCGGCGCGTCGATCCGCCCCGGCCTGCGCTGCCCCGGCCACCGCCCCTGCGCTACCCCAGCGCGCCTACACGTATCGCTTCGAGCCGATCGCGGCCGAGTCGAACGACGACACGATCGCCGCGCTCGAGGCCCGCGCGCACGCGTCGCCCGCGTCGCCGTACGACACCGCCGAGCTCGCCGAGCTGTACCTCGCGCGGGCGCTGCGCACCGCGGACCCGGCGGACTACGCGCGCAGCGAGGCGAACGCGAAGCGCTCGCTCGCGGTGCTGCCGTATCCGAATTCGGCGCCGCTCGTACTGGCCAAGCTCGCCAACGCACGCCACGAGTTCCGCGAGGCGATCCGGCTCGCGCGCGACTACCTCACGCGCAGCAACGCCCCCGGCGCGTGGGGCATCCTGGCGACGGCCCATCTCGCGCTCGGCGAGCTCGCCGAGGCCAGCGCCGCCGTCGATCGACTCGCGGCTGCGCGCCCCGATGCCAGCGCGTACCTCACGCGTGCCCTGGTGCTGCAGGCGCAGGGCCGCGACGCGGAGGCCGCGTTCGACTTCGAGCGCGCGGTCGCCGTCGAGGAGCCCGGTGATGTCGAGGCGTCCGCCCGCACGCGTGCGATGTGGGCGCGGTTCCTGTTGCGCCGCGGCCAGTGGGCGGCCGCCGATGCCGTCGCCGCCGAGGCGCTGCGCGTCGATCCCACGTCATCGCTCGCCCTCGCGCAGCGCGCCGAGGTCGCGCTGCGCACCGGTCGATATGCCGAGGCGAAGCAGCGCTTCGAGCGCGCGTTCGCCGAGTCGCGACAGGTGCGCTACCTCATCGATCAAGCGCGCGCCCAGGAGCTCGCCGGGGACCTCGAGGCGGCAACCTCGACGCGCGCCCAGGTCGAGCGCCTGGTGCGCGCGGACCTTCGCGACAGCGGGCTCGGACACCGCCTCGATCTCGTCGAGATCCTCCTCGATCGCGGCAGTGCGGGCGACCTCACCGAGGCGATCGCCCTCGCACGCGAGGAGGTCGCCGCACGCCCGAGCGCCGACACGCGGTTCCAGCTCGCACGCGGTCTCGCGCGCGCCGGCGCGCGCGCCGAGGCGATGACCGAGCTGCGCGCCGCCCTCGCGACCGGTGCCCGCGACGCGCGCATGTACGAGCTCGCCGCTCGCCTCGAGCGCATGCTCGGCAACGGCCCTCGCGCCGGCCTCTACGCGCACGAGGCCGCCGCCCTCGATCCGGGCAACGCTGGCTGGCGCCGACTGGGGCTGCCGTGAACCGCGGAAAAGGGGACCGTCCCCTCTTGCTGGCGCTCGCGCTCCTGTTCGCTTTCGCCGGCGTCGCGGCTGCGCATCCCATGGACGTCGGGTACCTGCGGATCGAGGAGCAGGGCAGCGACCTCGCGGTGCAACTCGAGCTCGACGCCGCCGCGGCCGCCGTGGTCCTCGGCACCGACGCCACCGCCGAGCGCGTGCGCGATGACGCCGACACCCTCGCCCGCGAGACCTACGCGCGCGATGCGATCTCCACGGAGCGCGGCCCGTGCACGTGGAGCACCGCGCTTGGCGAGCGCTCGGGGCGCACCGTTCGCATCACCAGCGTCGCGCAGTGTCCGGCCGCGAGCGGCACGCGACGGTGGACGTTCGCGTTCATCCCCGAGCACCGCATCTCGCCCACGTTCGAGCTGCTCGCGAAGCACGTCGTCGACGGCTCCGAGCGGCTCACCCTCATCGATCGCTACACCTCCGAGCTCGTGCTCGGCGCCTCCGCGGGGCCGGGGTTCCGCCACTTCGTGTGGTCCGGCATCGCCCACATCGGCATGGCACCTGCGGAGTGGCGCGCCGACGACGGCGGGGCCAAGCTGCCCGACGGGATCGATCACATCCTGTTCGTGATCGGCCTCGTGCTCGCGGGCGGCTCGCTGCGCAAGCTGCTCGGCGTGGCGACCGGCTTCACGGCGGGCCACTCGATCACGCTCGCACTCGCGGCGTTCGGCGTCGTCCAGCTGCCGGGCTGGCTGATCGAGCCCGTGATCGCGCTCTCGATCGCGCTGGTCGCCGTCGACGCGTTCACCGATCGCTTCGCGCGCCACCGGTTCGCGATCGCGCTCGGCTTCGGCCTCGTCCATGGCTTCGGGTTCGCGAACGCCCTCACCGAGCTGTCGTTGCCGACGGGGGAGCTCGTCACCGCGCTGTTCGGCTACAACCTCGGCGTCGAGCTCGGCCAGCTCGCGATCGTGCTGCTCGTCGCGCCACCGATCCTGCTCGCGCACCGCCACCCGCGCGTCCGCTCGATCGTGATCCGCGGCCTCGCCGCGATGATCGCCGCGTGCGGCCTGTTCTGGTTCATCGAGCGCGTCGTCGCTCTCGTCTAACTCATCGCGCGAGCACTCGCCGCATCGGCGATCATTGCCGGGGGGGCAGCTTCACGCCCGAACGCTGGACGGTCTCGCCGACGGCCTCGACAGCCTCACGCGCCTTCTTGAGCAGCTCTTCCTGCTTGCGGATCTTCGCGCGCTGGATCGCTTCCTTCTCGTAGTCGAACTCCTTCGGATCGGGGTGCGCGGCGTCGAACACGCGGACCATCATCGATCCGGGCACCCGCACTTCGAGCTCGTTCCACCCGGGAGGCATCGTGGGATCCGTCCAGTCGTAGACCCACTTGGCGTCGGTCGGCGACAGGTTCACGCAGCCGTGGCTCTGCACCGTGCCGAAGCGATCGTGCCAGTAGGCGGCGTGGAAGTAGAGCCCGCTGCGGAAGCGCGTCGCCCACGGGACCTCGGAGACGATGTAGTGCGAGGCCTCGCTCTCCTCGGCGGCCATCTTGGTCAGCGACGACTTCGAACGGATGCGGTACAGCGCCGGGGGCGTGTCGTTCTTGCGGCGACCCGACGAGACCAGCGTCGCGAACACGGGGGTGTCGCCGTCGTAGGCGATCATGACTTGCTCGTCGCGATCGATGTCGATCCACTTGGCGTCCGCGTCGGTCGCGACGGGGCGCGAGCGCTTGCGGGCGATGCGTACGCTCTTGCGCTCGATCCACTGCCCGTCGCCGACGCGCACGTAGCCGGCGCTCTCCTCGAGGATCGGCACGATCTGGCGATGCGTGAACGTGCCGGCGGGCTCGCCCTTCTTCGCCGGGGTCGCGCGCGCGGTCGCCGTCTTGCTGTTCGGTGCGATGACCCAGCCGAACGGCCACGCGGGCGGCGGGGTGGCGATCAAGTCGACGCCGGCGAACGTCGACGGCTTGTGCCGGAACAGATCCTCGGCCGCGACCAGCCCCACGCTCGTGTAGATGTAGCTGACGCCGTCGATGGTGACGGGCTCCTTCGGCTTCCCCTTCTCCTCGTCCCTCGTCACCATGTAGTTGGCGTTCGCGCGCGGCTCCGGCTTGGCGATGCCGGCCTGCACGTCCTCGACGGAGGCGTACCGCTTCGCGCCCTTCTTGATGCCGTAGTAGTCCTGCGGCAGCAGGCGGCCGGGCGGGACGATCGGCTGTGCGATCGCTTCGGGCGGCAGCGTGCTCGGCTTCGCGTAGCGCGCGCAGATGTAGCCGCGCGGGGGCACGGCGAGGAACGTCTTGCAGCGACGATCGCCCGCGACGCTCGCGCCGACCGGCAGGCGGGTCGACGAGATGATCTTGCCGAGTGGCTCGGCCGTCATGTCGGGCTTCTCGAACACGTGCGCCGACGTCTTCACGACGAACGACGCCGTGCTCGCCGGCCAGCCCAGCGTCGCGAGCGTCGCGGGATCGGGCTTCGCGGGCGGCGGCGTCGGAGTCGGCGCTACCGGCGCGGTGGCGGGTGGTGCCGGGGCGACGACCCGCGCGGGCGGCGCGGAGTCCGTCGCCACGGGCGCGGCGGGCGCAGGGTGAGCGTCCCCGAGGACGTCGAGATCGCGAGGGGGCTGGGAGCTGCGAGATCGAGCGGCGCAGCCCCAGGTCGCGAGGAGGACCAGGATCCAGCGACGGCGCATGCCTCTAGTCTGACACGACCTCACGCTTCGGCGGAATGAACGTCATCGCGCGCTCCGCGAGCGCCGTGATCGTGAGGCTCGGGTTGACACCCAGGTTCGCGCCGACCGCCGCACCGTCGACGACGTAGAGGCCGTGATAGCCGAACACGCGGTGCTGGGCGTCGATCACGCCCTGCTCGGCGTTCGCGCCCATCACGCAGCCGCCGATGCAGTGCGCGGTCATCGGTAGGTCGAACAGGATCTCCGAGGTCGAGGTGATGGGGATGCCACCGAACGTCGTCGCGGCGCGCTCGGTGAACGCGTTGGCCGCCGGGATGTTGGTGGGGATGCGCTGGCCCGCCGAGCACAAGAGGCGCGTGAACGGCCAGAACCAGCGCCGGCGCAGCTGGAACTGCAGCGTGGCGTCGATCGTCTGCATGACGAGGAAGATCAGCGTCTGGTGCGCGAAGCCGAACGGCCACGCGGCGCGCGCGAACTTGATCGGATGGCGGAAGGCGCTGCCGATCCAGCGCGCGATCCGGCCCCGGCCCGTGCCGCTGACGAGCAGCGTCGCGATCAGGCCGAGCGCATCCGAGCCGCGCGAGTAGCGCGTCGCCTCGATGTGCGTGAACTGATCGATGTGGATCCCCGACCCGATCGCGATGCCCTTCGACATGTCGAAGCGCTGCCCTGGAAACTTCACGCCGACGATCGACTCCGAGTTGGTGCGCACGTCGTGGCCGAGGCGCGCCGACACGTCGGGCAGCGAGCCGCGGTGCTTGGCGCGCATCAGCAGATCCATCGTCCCCAGCGACGAGGCCGCGAGCACGACGTGCTTCGCCGTGATCGTCTTCCGCTGCTTGAACAACCACGCGGTCGAGCGCTCGGTGGTGAGCGCGTAGCCGTCGGAGCCGTCCGCCGCGCCGAGCGGCTTGATGTCGATGACGCGCGTCTCCGCCATCACCTTCGCGCCGCGCTTCTCGGCGAAGTATAGGTAGTTCTTGTCGAGCGTGTTCTTGGCGTTGAACCGGCAGCCGACCATGCAGCCGCCGCAGCCGATGCAGCTCGCCCGCGGTGGACCCTCTCCGCCGAAGTACGGATCCGGGTGAGGCGTGCCGGGCGCCTCACCCTCGGCGCCGAAGTACACGGCGACATCGGTCTTGTAGAACGAATGGCCGACACCCTGGTCGTCCGCGATCTTCTTGAGCAACAAGTCCGCGTCACCCAGGATGCGGTTCTCGTTGACGCCGAGCATCTTGCGCGCGCTCGCGTAGTGCGCGGGCATCTCGCGCACCCAGTCGGCGAGCCCTTGCCACGAGCCCTGCTGCCACACCACGTCGGGAGGCACGAGCATCGTGTTCGCGTAGGTGATCGAACCTCCGCCGACCGCGTTGCCGCACAGGATCATGACGTGCTTGAACGGCCGCATGTTGAAGAAGCCGAACAGCTTCGCGCCCGGGCGCCAGATGAAGCGGCGCGCGCGCCACGTCGTCTTCGGGAAGTCGCGCTCGGTCCACCGCTTCCCCATCTCGATCACGGCGACCGAGTAGCCCTTCTCGGCGAGGCGACACGCGGACACGCTGCCGCCGAAACCGGAGCCGACGACGACGTAGTCGAAGTCGTGCTGCAGGGGAGGGTGGTTGCTCACACCGACAGTCTACGCTGCCGCGGCCGCAGCCTGGACCGCTTCGATCTCCAGGTTGATCTCCACCTTCTCGCCGACGAGCACGCCGCCCGCCTCGAGCGCCGCATTCCAGTTGAGCCCGTAATCCTTGCGGTTGAGCGAGGTCTTGGCCGAGAACGAGATGCGGGTACCGCCCCACGGGTCC
>DATLHR010000408.1:0-23025 GCA_035539815.1 Kofleriaceae bacterium | reverse complement strand
GCAAGACAGAGCACGAACAGCGCCAGCACCCGGGACATGCGGGCACCAGTGAGCAACCCGGGTGCCACGCGCCGTCGCGTGGAGGTTCGCGAGCTTGCACCGCGCCGGGTGACAGGTTCCCGGCGATCCATGACGGCGATGTCGCCCTACCCGCCGATGATCGGATCGCTGAACTGGAGGACGACGATCGTGACCTTGCCGGCGACGCGTCCGCCGAGCGCCTCGACCTGCTGGAACGGCGGCTCGACCTTCGCCGAGAACACCGTCCCGAACGGCGCATCCGTGGACACGAACACGCCGCCGCGCTGGCCGCCGGAGGTGAGGGTGCCTCCCGCGGTGGTGCGATCGCTCGACAGGTAGCGGATCGTCGGCGTGATCATCGGGTCGCTCGAGAACGTGTCGACCTTGATGCCCTGGCGCGGATTGCCGTTGACGTCGAGCACGATGCCGATCGTGAGCCCCTCGGGCGGGAACTGGACGAGCGCCAGCGCGGCGAGGATCTGATCGAGCGCGGGCTTGGTGAGCCGCACGCCCGGCAGCGACGTGAAGTCGATCGTGTCGTCGAGCACCGAGGCCGTCTGACAGGTGAGCGTCGTCGTGCTCTGCGGCGCGTCGTCGAGCACGGCGAGGCACGCGTACTGCTGGAACAGGCCGTCGATGTCGGCGGCCCACGACGGCGGCAGCACGGTCTTGCGCTCGAGCGGCTGCTGATCGCTCGGCGTCAGCTCGAACTCGGTGCCCGACGCGCGCGGCTCGCCGACGGCGAGCGACAGCCGATTGGCCTCGATCTGTCCGACGCTCACCCGCGTCTCGAAGTCGTCGACGGTCGCCTTGACGAGCACGGTCTCCATCCCGACGCACATCTCGTTGTCGAGCGCCTCGAGGTTCGTGCAGCCGAGCACGACGTGGACCGCGTCGTCGCCGGGGTGATAGAAGCTGCGGCCCCCCAGCGACGGGCCCATCGCCGACGCGACGGGGAACCCGTTGGCGTCGTAGCTGATGTTGCTCGGACACACCGGCTCCAGCGTCTCCGGGTCGATCGTGATCATGTGGTCGGGGAACACGGCGACCTGGACCTCGAGATCGCGCAGCGGCAGCGCGCGCCGCTCGAGCCCGGTGCTCGCGATCGAGCACAGCGTGTTCTGGCCGTTGATCTGCACCGGCGTGCACTGCGAGTAGTACGGGGTCTGCGGCGTGTTCGGATCGAGGACGCGGATCGACAGCCACGACGCGCACGTCATCGGGATCTCGTTGCAGTCGATCGAAGGGCACTCCCACGCGGGGCCAGCGGAGAGGTCGTAGAGCAGCTGCGCCTCCGGCGCGTCGCACGCCGCGAGCATCAGCGCCGCGATCCATCCGTGGCGCGTCATCGGCGGCCCACGCCGTTGATGCTCGTGAACCGCGGATCCGGCCCGAGGCCGATGAACGTGTCGGGCCCCGCCTGCGAGAGGAAGTAGCCGCCGACCACGGCGCCGACGACGCCGGCCGCGATGCCGAGCTGCCACGAGCGCTTCTGGTACCACTTCTTCGGTGGCGGCGGCGGCGGGAGCTTGATCGGGACGCTGTCGTCGATCGGCGGCGGCGGCGCGAGCCGCACGAGCAGGTCGGCTGGCTCGCGGTCGCGGCGCTCCTCGTGCGCCGAGAACCCGGGCACGGGCACCGCCGCGTCCTCGCTCCATGTCTGGAACGTGATCTGGCCGTTGGTGAGCGAGAGCAGCACCGCGTCCTTGACGCCGACGAGGTCGGCGAGGCGCTTCATCGCCGCAGCGCGCGCGGTGGGATCCGGCGCACGCGCGAGCAGCAGCCGCGCACGCTGGACCTTCATGCGCCGCGGCGCCTCCGCGTCGGGCACCTCGGCGACGGTGGTCTGCCCCGCCTGCACCATCACCTGCAGGCCGCGCGTCTCGCGATCGACGCCGGTCAGCCACACGACGTGGCCGCCGGCGGACGCGTCGAACGTGCCGGGCGCGAGGCCGACCTCGTTGCCGTCGATCCACACCACGCCGGTGCCCTTGACCTCGAGCTTGCCGGGGGGACCGCTCGGCTGCGCGGCCGCGCGGAACGCGGCGTACACGTCGGGCCGCGTGTACGCGGGGTCCGGCGAGATCCCCGGATCGAGCGCGAGCGCGTGCTCGAACGCCGCCTTGCTCTCGGCGGGCCGCTTCTCGTCGAACAGCGCCGTCCCCATCACGACCGCCAGCTGGGCGTACAGCTTGACCGCAACTGCGGGCGTGACGACGAGGAGCTCGCGATGTCCCTCCTCGGTGTAGCGGACCGCCTCGAACGAACGGAAGTCGAGCAGTGCTTGCTTGGCCTCCTCGAGATCGATCCGCGCGCGCTCGAGGCGCGGCCCGTCATCATCGTCGATGCGGTCGCGCAGCGCCGCCGCGTCCGACGAGTCCGGGATGACGCGCAGCACGGCGTGCGCGGAGAGCTCGCGCTCGAGCTCCGCCGCGAGCGTCTGCGGCCCCGCCGCGTCGCTGGTGTCGAGGTTGATCACCGCCACGGGCCGCCGCTCGGCGTGCCCCGTCGCTACCCCCAACAACAGGGTGCAGACGACCAGCCAGCGGGCCGGCACGGCGCTCGACATTGCCCTACTATAGGCCACCTCGCAGGCCGTTCCATCCATGGAAGAGCCCGTCCAGAAATCCCTCGAGCGCTATGACGTCCTCGACCGCATCGCGGTGGGCGGGATGGCCGAGGTGTTCCTGGCCAAGGCGTACGGCGCGCACGGCTTCGAGAAGACGATCGCGATCAAGCGCATCCTCCCCGAGCTCGCGAGCGACCCCGAGTTCGCCGCGCGGTTCATCGCCGAGGCGAAGGTCGCGGTGCGGCTCTCGCACGCGAACATCGTCCAGGTCTTCGACTTCGGCCGCATCGGCGAGTCGCTGTTCATCGCGATGGAGTTCGTCGACGGGCTCGACCTCGCCGCGATGCTCCGCAAGTTCAAGGACGAGGGGCGGCAGGTCCCGCTGCCGGCGGCGTTCCACATCGCGATCGAGATCATGCGCGCGCTCGACTTCGCGCACGGGCACAACGTCGTGCACCGTGACGTCTCGCCCTCGAACATCCTCGTGTCGCGCGCCGGCGAGGTGAAGATCGCCGACTTCGGCATCGCCGTCGCCGCGCGCCCGAACCGCGCCCCGACGAACACCGGCCCGCGCAAGGTGATGGGCAAGTGGCGCTACATGTCGCCCGAGCAGACGCGCGGCGATCAGCTGGACACGCGCAGCGACCTGTTCTCCGCCGCGAGCGTGCTCTTCGAGCTGTTCACCGGCACCAAGCTGTTCCCGGGCGACGAGGCCGAGGACATCGCCAAGAACATCGAGTCGATGCCGATCCCACGCATGACGTCGCTGCGCCCGGGCCTGCCCTCGCGCCTCGATGACGTGCTCGCCAGCTCGCTCGCGCGCAAGCCGATCGATCGGCCGACGCGTCCGGCGACCGTGCTGCGCTCGCTCATCGAGCTGTCGTACGAGTCGTCGATCATGGCGACCGCGCTCGACGTGGCCGAGGCGCTGGCCACCGTGATCCCCGCGAAGCAGCAGCCGGGGCGCGGCGCGCTCGACGACGTCATCCGCAAGCAGCTCAACGATCAGCCCACGGCGGCGCGGCGCACGGCGGTCACCGACGGCAAGCCACCGAGCACGGAGACGCAGGGCGAGGTGTCGACCGGCCTCATCCGCAAGCTCGACCTCGACGGTCTCTCGCACCTCGAAGAGATCGACACGAAGATCGCCGCGCCACGCGCACGCCGGCAGTCCGAGCAGGTGATGGCCATGCCGGGCGACACCGACATGCACCCGCTCGTCGACAAGGACCGCCGCACCGAGGTCGGCGGTCCGCCGACCGGCACCGTCCCCAAGTACAGCGCGCTCGGCGAGGAGCCGCCGTCAGGCGACAAGGCCGCGCAGCCGGAGAAGCGCGGCGAGCGCTCCGAGACCACGGCGTCGGCCTCGAAGTCGATCACCCAGTCTACCACCGCGAACCGCTCGCGCGCACCGCTGGTCGTGGTCGGCGTGCTGGTCGCCGGTGGCGCCGCCGCCGGCATCTATGCGCTGGGCCGTGGTGGTCCCGACACGCCGCCCGTCGTGAGCGCACCGACGATCGACGCGGCCACGCCGCCGCCGATCACCACCGGCACGCTCGAGATCTTCACCACGCCGGCCGGCGCGACCGGCACGATCGAGGGCAAGCCGTTCGCGGGGCCGACGCCACAGCGCCTCAACAACGTCCCTGCGGGCAAGGTGAGGATCCACCTCGAGCTCGCGGGCTACCAGCCGCTCGACTACGAGATCGAGGTGCGCGCGGGCGAGGTGCTGCGCGACCGCCAGACGTTCATCGCCGCGCCGGCGCTCCTCGACGTCAAGACCGAGCCACCGGGCGTTCAGGTCTCGGTCGCCGGCCGCACGCTCGGCACCACGCCGCTCCGCGGGACGGCGCTGCCCGCGGACAAGGGCGTGACGCTCACGCTGTCGCGCGCGGGCTACGAGCCGCTCTCCTTCAAGATCGATCTCGAAGCAGGCAAGACGCTGGTGATCGAACGCACGCTGGGCAAGGCGCAGCGCTTCGCCGCGGCGCAGATCAAGTTCGACGCGCCCGGCTGGGGCTACGTCTATCTGGATGGCAAGCAGCTCGGGCAGGCGCCGCTGAAGCGCGTGATGCTGCCGGTGGGCAAAGTTCGCTTGAAGCTCGTCAATGACGTCGCGAAGGTCGAATGGTTCGTCGAATGCGACGTGCGCGAGGACGCGGCGAACGTGTGTGTGACGCGAATGCCCTCGCGGTGACGATCGAGCGCTCGCGCCCTGTATCGCGACTGAGAATTCTCTCCAAGCGCGCCGTGGCTCGCGCGCTCCGGTCACGATGCGCCACACAACGTCTCGAACCGCGCGTGCACGCGTGCGTGGTCGGCAGCATGCGATGGCACAACCGATGCTGGTGCATCCCATCGAAGGAGGAACGCATGCTGACTAAGGAACATTGGCTCCGCCGGTCGGCAGTCCTGATGACCCTCGTCGCCTCGACGGGGATCGCAGCTGCCGACGATCAGTCTAACGAAGGCTCCTGCGCGCCCCCGGAGGGAACGTGCCCTCCTGCCGCGCAAGCAGAGCCCACACCGCCACCACCGCAGCCGGTGGTGCAGAACACCTACGTCGAGCCGCAGCCGACGTATGAACCGCGCTACGAGGAAGCGCAGGTCGAAGACCCGCTGGCGCGCTATGGCCTCGAGGTCGCCCTCGGTGGTGGTGTCGAAGGCTTCACGAGCGACAGCGCTCGCGACTTCACCAACGATGGTGGTGCATGGAACGTCCGTCTCGGTATCGGCAACCGGTCGCCGATCGGGTTCGAGGCGTCGTACATCGGTTCTGCGCAGTCGATCGATGCGCTGGGCCTGGACGACGACGCGATCCTCGTCGGTAACGGCGTGCAAGGCAATGTGCGCGTGAACTTCACCCAGGACTACTCGCTCCAGCCGTTCGCCTTCGCGGGCGCGGCCTGGCGTCACTACAACCTGACCAACAACGACTTCAACACGTCGGATGTTGAGGACTCGGATGACGTTCTCGAGATCCCGATGGGTGCAGGCCTCGCGTTCAAGTACGCCGGCTTCATGCTCGACGCGCGCGGCGAGTTCCGCCTCGCGACGCAAGAGGACCTGATGCCGTCGCTCAACCCGGACAGCTTCGATGATCGCGCCCAGATGCACCGCTGGGGTGTCAACGCGAACATCGGCTACGCGTTCTAGCCGAGGCCCGGATCGGAATCATTCGTAGACGAAATTTGATGCGCGCCTCGCGCGCCGGTTGCTACCGTCGATGCCTTGCGGTGGCAACCAATTCTGTTCGTCCTCCTCGGGGCGTGCAGCGGAGCGGGTGATGTCACGATTGACATCACCCACGACGTTTGTGCGCCGATCGCGGTGACCTCGGCAGCGCCGACGGCCATCCAGACCACCGGCATCGACGATGCTCTGACGCTGTGGCGAACCCACGGCGTCGCGTCGATCGGATGGATGGCGAACGATCCGACGGCGCTGCCGAACCCGGCAGCGCCGTCGCCGATCGCGATCCACTTCGAGTCGGCGGCCACCGCGATCCGCGGCCTGTACGACGACGAGAACGGCGTGATCTACGTCAATGCGGAGATCGCTGATCTCCGGGTGCTGCGGATCGTGATCGCGCACGAGCTGGGACACGCGTTCGGGCTCGAGCACGTCGACGACCGGCCGTCCTTGATGAACAGGGGCAACATCAGCGTCGAGCCAACGCCGGATGATGAAGCGGCGCTGCGCGCGCTGTGGGGCGCGTGCCCTACTTCCCCTTCTTCCTGACGATCTGCATCGTGACATCGCCGCTCACGCGCGAGCGGCATGCCAGCCGCACCTTGGTGATGTGATAGACGTTGCCGAGGTGCTTGCGCTCCTCGTCGGTGAACGGCGTCAGGTGCTCGGCGCCGGCGAGGATCTTCACGCGGCACAGGCCACAGGTGCCCTTGCCGACGCAGGCCGTGTCGATGCCGGCGCCGACCTTCGCCCCCGCGTCGAACAGCGTGTCCCCGTCCACACACGTCACGACGAGCGGGCCGTCATCGCGCTGGATCGTCACGGTGGGCATCAACGCTCCGCCAGCGCGCGCAGGTGCACGAGCAGCTCGTCGAGATCGCAGCGCTCGGTCAGCGGGTTCATCAGCGCCGACCGCAGGTGATAGCCACCCGGCAGCTGCGTGCCGACGATGTAGAACGTGCCATCGGCGACCACGCGCGCGCGCAGAGCGCGATTGTGCGCATCCAGCTCGGCGCCGGCGAGCCCGGGCGGACGGTGGCGGTAACAGACGATGTTGCCCTCGGGCGGCAGCGCGAGCTCGAAGTCCGGGCTCGCGCTGATGCGCGCTGCGAGCTCGCTCGCGAGCACGACCTGACGATCGATGACCTCACCAAACCATGCCTCCCCGTGAACGCGCAGCGCGCACCACAGCTCGATGGCCATCGCGCGCTTGGTGCACTCGAGCGTGCGCGTGCCTAGGTCCCACCACGCCTGGTCCGGGTGCGCGCCTGCGAAGAGATAGGACGCCTGCTGCGCGAACGCCTCGTACGCGTGGCCGCCGTGCTTGTAGAGCACGGCGGTGACCAGCGCCGGCATCATCAGCAGCTTGTGTGCGTCCCACACGACGGAGTCCGCGCGCTCGATCCCGCGCAGCCTCGCCCGGTGGGTCGGCGACAGCGCCATGCCGCCGCCGTGCGCCGCGTCGACGTGCAGCCAGAGCCCGCGCTCGGCGGCGAGATCCGCGAGCTCGTCGAGCGGGTCGAACGCGCCCGTGGCCGTGGAGCCCGCGGCCGCGACGATGCCGAGCACGCGCCGATCGCCCGCCGTGTCGAGCGCTCGCGCCACCGCGTCCGCGGTCAGTCGGTGCCGGGCGTCGACGCGCGCGGCGATCACGCCCGCGTCGCCCCACCCCACCACGCGCGCGGTGCGCGCCACCGAGTAGTGCGCGTCGGACGACACGATCACCGCGAGCGGCGGCCCCGCGTGCGCCCCACCCTGCCACACGTCAAAGCCTGCCTTCGCCTGGCGCATCGCGAGCAGCGCCGTGAGGTTGCCCAGCGAGCCACCGGACGTCAGGACGCCGCCTGCACCGTCGGGCATGCCGAGCGTGCGGCGCATCCAGTCGACGACCGCGAGCTCGATCGGCGTCGACGCGGGGCCCATCTCTGCCACGGCCATGCCGTTGTTGGTCAGCGCGGCCACGAGCTCGGCGAGCGCGGCGCCCGGCAGCGGCGGCGGCACCTGGTGTCCCAGGTAGCGCGGATGCACCAGCGCGGTCGAGTTGCGCGTGATCCACGTGAGATCGTCGACGAGGTCGCCGCCATCCAGCGGCTCGCTCGCCCACGCGTCGCGCGCCTCCGCTGGCTCGCGCCACGGCAGCACCTGGCCGCGCCGCGCTTGCCAGTCGGCGAGCTGATCGGCGAGGGCGTCGATCAGCCGGTGGCCGTCGGTGCGGAAGCGCTCGGGGTCGTAGGCGTCGCGGATCGCCGGAGGTACCTCGGACATCCGCGCAAACCTAGCACCTACAGGATCGGGTTGATGATCTTCACGTCGCTGCCGCCGACGTACGCGTACGATCCGACGTTGTAGTAGCCGTAGACCGAGATCCCGAACGGCATGTCCCCCGACGCGGTGTGCTGGCCATCGGTGAGCGGGCACGTCACCTGCTCGTACTCGGTGCCCTTGACCATGCCGATCGCCTCCGTCGTGCAGCTCGCGAGGCTGCCGCCGTCGAGCGCGACGTTCGCGGCGACCGGCTTGGAGAACACGACGTAGTCCTTCTCGAAGGTCTCGGGGACGAGGAACACGTAGTCCTTTCGGTGCTGCTCGGCCGCCGGGATCAAGATCTGGCTGGGGTCGCCGATGTCGCCGGGCTGCACGAAGTGCTGCGAGACGAGGTACGAGCTGACCTGCACCGCCTCGCTCGCCGTCATCGCGAAGCCCCTGGTCGCGGCGAACGTCTTGTCCTCGCGCGCCTGCAGCGTGAACGAGTCCCACGGCGGCGGCAGGTTGGTCGTGACCTGCGTGTTGTCCTTGGTCCCGACGACGCGAATGATGTCGGGCTCGCGCCACGTCGGGTGCGTCGAGCGGATCGGGCTGCGCGCGACCGCGAACTCCTTGCCGAGCGCGGTCACCGGGAACAGCTGCTCCTCGAGGTGATCGGTGCAGCAGAGGTCGTCGCCGCCGCCGCCCGGCGGGTACTCGATGTTGGTCGCGCCGCCGAAGCCGATGCCACGCTCGTTCGACGTGAACACCACGATCGGCTTGTCGCTCTTGATGTACGTGCCCGTGAAGTCGCCGTCCCCGCCGGCGCTGACCGCCGACGAGCACGTGGCGATGTCGCCGCTCGGCTGCTCGGTCTCGAGGTTCGCGACCATGTAGCGCGACAGCGTCAGCTGCAGGGTGGCGCCCTTCGGCACCATCCCGATCGCGATGCCGCTCGGCCCCGCCGAGGCCTTGATCGCGTGGTTGGTCATCACGCTGACGTGCGTGTCGTCGGCGAGCGGGATGATCGTGAGCGCACCGTGATCGGGGATGCCCGCCGGGGTCGGCAGCCCCGAGATCGCGCACGGGTTCGCGGTCTCGAAGCCCACGGCGATGTAGTCCGTGCCGACCGCCTGGCGCGGGATCAGCGTCGACGCGTCGTTGGAGTACTGCTGGACGATCGGGTTGAACTGGTAGACGACGATCGGCCCGTCGCTGACCACGTGATAGGCGTGTGGCGACACAAACGTGCCCGAGCCGGAGTTGGCCGCGTACGCCGCGTTCTGGCCCATCGAGCCATCGACCTCGCGCTGAGGCAGATCGATCCGCTGCGCCACCCGCGGCGGCACCATGACCCGCACGACCTCCTGCTCGTTGACGGGCTGCCCGATGTTCGCGGCGTTCTTCAGCACGCGCACCGTGACCGTGAAGTCGTTGTTGTTCGCGGCGACGATCGCGAACTGCGCCGCCGCCGCGTCGTTGTTCACGCCGAACGTCGTCGACGCCTCGTTGTCGAGGTCGGCCGCCCAGAAGTCACACCCGACGTTGGACGGCACGTCCTCGGCGGCCTCGCACCGCTGCTTGCACATGCCCAGCGAGCACGCGAGCTCGGCGGGGCACGCCTCGACGAACGAACCGTCGGTGCCATCCGCGTTGCAGCGATAGACGTCGCCCCCGGTCGCGCCGCCGCAGTACAGCTGCTCGGGCACACAGGTCCCGCCCCCACCGTCACCGCGGTCCCGTGGATCGGGGCCGCCGCAGGCGGCGAGCGTTGCGACGAGGACGAGGACGAGCGCGAGGCGAGTCGTTGTCATCGCGCGGCAACATCGACGGGGCCGCGCGAGCGGTCAAGCAGGATGTGCAAGTGACCCGCGTTTCCGCGATCGCGGACACACCTCCTTTGCCCGGCACGCCACCCCTGGCGCGGCCCGCAATGTCGAGGGTGCGCGACCACCGAAGGAGCGCGACGGCCGAGCTACGCGCGCCGGCTGCGAGCCGCCCCTGCTCGCTTCATCACGGCATCACAGCAAGTCGTCATCGGTGGGCTGGGCAGCTTCGCGATCGGCGAAGGCGCACCACGCGAGGAGCTCGAGTAGGTAGCCTTCTGCTGCTCGAATCTCGCCCGCTGCGATCGACAGCGAGGCCATCCAGGAGAGCGTGCGGGCGCGAGGGCGAAGGTCCTGCTCCGACGCCGACGCAGTGGCCATGGGATCGGTGGGCGACAGCATGACGCGACTCGCTTCACGGATAGTGCCAAGCAGGCTACGCGCCTGATCGCGCGGGGTTGTCACGCCATCCGACGAGCGTTCTCGCCCGTGAGCGCGGACGCCCCGAGATGCTCCTCACGCGGACCGGGCGAGCAGCGCGATCGGGAGATGCCGCCACAGCTCTGCGACCGCGACCTCGCCTTCGGGGTAGGCGCGATCGGAGAGCACGTCCCGCCACGTCCCCGGCGGCAGCACGAGGGTCGTCGAGGGCCACCCGTCCGCAGCGACGCTCAGGCGCGGCACGACGGAGATCAGCTGATCGCCGCGCATGAAGGCGAACACACGCGCCGCATGCCGTCCGCCCGCGACGAGCGGAGCGTAGGGGCCGGCGAATGCGGCGGGGGCGCGCCGGCGCAGCGCGAGCACGCGGCGGACGGTGTGGAGCTTCGCGAGGTCGAGCGAGGCCGCGATCTCCAGCAGCCCCGCGCCGTCGAGGTCGCGCCACGCGCGATCGCGGCGCGCGCCGTCGACGAGACGACGATTGTCGGGATCCACGAGTGCGTCGGTGGCGAGCTCGCTGCCCTGGTAGAAGTCGGGGACGCCCGGCGCGGTGAGCTTGACCAGCAGCATCGCGAGCGAGTTGCAGGCGCCGTGAGGTGCGAGCCTCGCGGCGAGCTGCGCGATCTCGGCGAGCAGCTCGTGGTCGGCGTAGATGCATGCGAGCCAACGTGTGCGCGCGCCCTCGAAGCTCGCATCCGGGCGCCGCCACGACGTGCGCCGACGTGCCTCGCGCGCCGCCTTCTCGGCGAACTGCTGCGCACGTTGTTCGGAGAGCGGCCATGCCCCGACGAGCGTCTGCCACATCGTGTATTCGTGCTCGCGATCGGGAACCACGCCGCCCCAACCTGGCTCGGCGCGCGTGCGCCAGCGGATCGACGTCCTCTCCCAGACCGCGGGGATCTCCGAGAGCACGAACAGCCGTGCGCGAACGTCCTCGCTGCGCTTGCTGTCGTGCGTCGAGCTGGCGAGCAGTGCGCGGGCACGTCCGGCCGCGAGATGCGCGTGCACGTCCGCGGGCGAGGCGGCGAGCATCGCGACGTCGGCGCCGACCTCGCAGCGCGCGAGCAGGCGCACCGCGCGATAGGCGAGCGTGTCTTCATCGCCCTTCGCGACGATCGGACCGCTCACCTGCTGTGCCGCATAGGCGAGAGCCTGGCTGCCCAGGTTCGCGAGCTCGAAGGCGAGCGATGCCTCGAGGAAGGCGAGGAGGTCCGGCTCGAGCTCGCGCTCGCCCGCGGGTGCCGCGCGCGCGGCGCGTGCTGCCTCGGCGATCCGCGCCCGATCGTCCGGGCGTGCGTGCGCGCCGCCGAGGTACGTGCGGTAGACCGGATAGCCGGCGAGCAGGGCAGCGAGCGCCGCCTCGATCTCGGCGCGCGTGTAGTCGCGGCACGTCGGGCTGGTCGCGCACGCGACCACCGCGAGCTCGGTCAGGCGCGCGAGCTCGGCGTGCAGCGCATCACTCATCACCTCGCCGCGGGCGCGGCGTCGTTCGGCGTGCGGCTGCCACGGCTCGCCCGTGTACGCCGTGAACGCGGAGGTCAGCGCGGTCTCGCCGGCGGGGTCGACGAGCAGCCGATCGACGATGTCCGCGTGGTCGTAGCCGGTCGTCCCATCGACGGGCCAGGTCACCGGCAGCTGCTCACCCGCACCGAGGATCTTCTCGACGACGATCCACGGCGCATGCGCGCGCAGCGTCGTCAGGTACGCCTCGGGGTCGCGCAGCCCATCGACGTGATCGACGCGGACACCGTCGATCGCGCCTTCCGCGAGCCAGCCGAAGATCCGGCGATGCCCCGCCTCGAGCACGTCGGGATCCTCGTTACGCACGCCGACCAGCGTCGTGATGTCGAAGAACCGGCGGTACGAGAGCTGGCTGCCACCGACGGTCCAGTGCACGAGGCGATAGTTCTGGAACTCGAGGATCGCGTCGAGCTCTGCGGGGTCGGTGTTGATCGCACGCAGCTCGGCGTCGAGCGCCGCGGCGAACGCGGGCTGCGCGCCGCACAGCTCCTCGACGCGCGCGAGCAGCACCGCCTTGTGCCGATGCCGCCGTCGCCGCGCTTCGACCGCGCGCTCGTGCGATGACGGCAACGCCGCGAGGGCCTCGCCGACGAACGCGAGCTCCGCATGGCCGATCGTCGCGCCCGCGCGCTGCACGATGGTCCCGACCGACCGCGGCGAGAGCGGGAACCGCATGTCGTGCGCCCGCACGAAGAACCGTCCGCCCTCGTGGGCGACCGAGAGCACGCCCGTGGTCAGCGCGCGGCCATAGCGCTCGCCCAGCACCGGCAGCAGCACGCGATCGTCGGCGCCGGTCCAGTCGACATCGAAGTAGGTCGCGTAGTAGCTGGCCGCGCCGTTCTCGAGGACGTCGAGCCACCAGCGGTTGCGCGTCCCCGCGATCGACATGTGGTTGGGGACGATGTCGAGCAGGATCCCGAGCCCGGCCTCTCGCGCGGTGCGGGAGAGCTGCACGAAGCCGTCCTCGCCGCCGAGCACGTGACTCACGCGCTCGGGATCGACGATGTCGTAGCCATGGGTGGAGCCCTCGGCCGCCTCGAGCACCGGCGACAGGTACAGGTGGCTGATGCCGAGCTCGGCGAGGTACGGCACGAGGCGCGCGGCATCGGCGAACGCGAACGAGGGCCCGAGCTGCAACCGGTAGGTCGCGCGCGGCGCCACCATCATGCGCCTCGCTGCAGGAGCCACATCGAGCGCGCCGCGACCGTGAGCTCCTGGCCCGCCTGCATCACCTCGCCCGGCTGGGGCGCGAACCCGTGCACCGTATCGAACACGCGCCGCCACGCCATCCCCCAACGATCCGGCGGCAACACGATCGTCGCAGGCTCGGGATCCGCGTGAAACACGATCAGGAACGTGTTGTCGGCGATCGGCTCGCCTCGCTCGTCGGGCGCAGCGAGGCCCATGCCGTTGAGGAACACCTGCACGGTGCGCGTGCTGGCCGCGTCCCACGCCTCGTCGGTCATCTCCTCGCCACCGCGCGAGAACCACCCGATGTCGGGCAACGCCACGCCGCCCCGGGTCGGACGGATGGGCAGCCCCTGGAACCAGCCGCGGCGACGGAACGCCGGATGCGCCCGCCGCAGCGCCCCGAGCGAGCGCACGAACGACAGCAGCTCCTTGTCGGCGTCCCCCCAGTCGAGCCACGACACGGCGTTGTCCTGGCAGTACGCGTTGTTGTTGCCGCCCTGCGTGCGCCCGAGCTCGTCCCCGGCGACCAGCATCGGCACGCCTTGCGACAAGAACAGCGTCGCGAGGAAGTTGCGCTGCTGGCGGGCGCGCAGCGCGTTGATCGCCGGATCGTTCGACGGCCCTTCGACGCCGCAGTTCCACGACCGGTTGTGGCTCTCGCCGTCGCGATTGTCCTCGCCGTTGGCCTCGTTGTGCTTCTCGTTGTATGAGACCAGGTCGCGCAGCGTGAACCCGTCGTGCGCGGTGACGAAGTTGATGCTCGCGTGCGGGAACCGACCGCTCGCTTGATAGAGGTCCGAGCTACCGGTGAAGCGCGCGCCGAGCTCGGGCAAGGAGCCGGGCTCGCCGCGCCAGTAGTCGCGCACCCAGTCGCGGTACTTGCCATTCCACTCCGACCACAACGCCGGAAAGTTGCCGACCTGATAGCCACCCTCGCCGACGTCCCACGGCTCCGCGATCAGCTTCACGCGCGAGACCACCGGATCCTGCTGGATCAGATCGAAGAACGCGCCCAGGCGATCCACCTCGTGCAGGCCCCGCGCGAGCGCCGCCGCGAGATCGAAGCGGAACCCGTCGACGTGCATCTCCTCGATCCAGTAGCGCAGCGAGTCCATCACGAGCTGCAGCACGTGCGGGTGGCGCATCTGCAGCGTGTTGCCCGTCCCCGTGTAGTCCATGTAGTAGCGCGGGTCGTTCTCGACCAACCGGTAGTACGCGGTGTTGTCGAGCCCCTTGAACGACAGCTCGGGACCGAGGTGATTTCCCTCGGCGGTGTGGTTGTAGACGACGTCGAGGATGACCTCGATGCCCTGCTGATGGAGCACGCGCACCATGTGCTTGAACTCGGCGACCGCCCCGGTGGCGGTGCGCACGCTCGCGTACTCGGGGTGCGGCGCGAAGTACCCGATCGAGTGATAGCCCCAGTAGTTGCGGAGGCCGCGCTCGAGCAGGAAGCCGTCGTGCACGAACGCGTGGATCGGCAAGAGCTCGACGGCGGTCACGCCGAGGCTCGCCAGGTGGCGCAGCACGGCAGGGTGCGCGAGCCCGGCGTAGGTCCCGCGCAGGTGCGCGGGCAGCTCGGGGTGCCGCATCGTCAGGCCCTTCACGTGCGCCTCGTAGATCACGGTCTCGTTCCACGGGATCTCGAGACGACGGTCATTGCCCCAGTCGAAGTACGGGTGCACGACGACGGAGCGGAACGTGTACGGCGCGCTGTCCTCGGGAGAGCGCGAGCCATCGTCCTGCTGGCCGCGCAGCGCGGAGCCCCACTGCAGGCCCTCCGAGATCGCGTGCGCGTACGGATCCACGAGCAGCTTGCTCGGGTTGCACCGCAGGCCGCGCGCGGGGTCCCACGGCCCGTCGACGCGGTATCCGTAGCGCTGCCCGGGGCCGACCTCCGGCAGGTAGGCGTGCCAGATGTTTCCGATCCCGCAGTCGAGCGGGATGCGCACTTCCTCGCGATCGAACAGACACAGCTCGACGCGTTCGGCGACGCTCGAGAACAGCGCGAAGTTGGTGCCGTAGCCGTCGTAGTGCGCGCCGAGTGGGTACGGTTGCCCGGGCCACGCGCGAGGTGTCACGGGGCGTAGGCCGCCACGAGCTTCCGCGAGCGGCGCAGCGCGAGCACCGTCTCGATGCGCTCCGGTCGTCCCCAGTCACTCCACTCCACGCCCTCGAGGTTCATCGCCGCGAGCCGGTGCGGCGCCCGCTCCAGCATGTCGCGCGAGTAGTTCACCGGCAGGTAGGCGCGATAGATGTATTCGATCGCATCGGACTCGTCTGCCGTGCCGATCAGCGGCACGAGCGAGTCGAGGATGTCGAGCAGCCGTGGCTCGGTCTCGCGGCCCAGCTCCCACAAGGCGTCGAGGCTGGCGCAGGTCACCATGGTGTTCCACAGCGCACCTTGCGTGCACAGCTCCTTCGCGTGCGAGACGCTCGGCTTCTCGACGAAGCCGAGCAGGCGGGTCACCTCGGGCACCTCGGTCAGCGGCTCGCCGAGCGAGAGGTAGCCCAGCTCGGGATCCGGCTCGGTCGGCGACGCGCCGAGGATCACGACGGCATCGCGCATCCGCGCGGCGACCCCGCGCGCGATCCGGACCTGCTCGATGTAGCGCGACGCGGGCGCGACGTAGTGGTCGGTCGGCGTGATCGTGATCAGCGCGTTGGGATGCCACCGCTTGATCATCGCGAGCGCGACGTACAGGGCCAGGCCGGTGTCGCGCGACGCGGGCTGGCGGAACACGTGGTCGCAGCGCCCGGCCAGCTGCGGGGTCGCGAACTCGGCGTGCTCCGTGCCGATCACGGTCAGCGTCCGCGACGCGGGCGTGAGCTCGTTCAAGCGATCGAGCGTGTGCTCGAGCATCGAGCGCTTACCGAGCAGGTTGCAGTACTGCTTGGGGATGCGACGGCCGAACCGCCGCTCCACGTACCTCGAGAGTCGCACGCCGTCGCCCCCTGCCAACGCCAGCGTCCAATCGAGGTGCGGCGAGTCGTCCTCGAAAAGCTCCGAAGAAGAAGACCTTAGCTCTTCCTGCGAATCCATGGTCGCCTACCACGATGCGATGCGCGTGCCGAGTGCTTACACGGAGGGCCCCGCGGTCACACGCAGCCGTTGCGCGGTGTTGCGCGGGTCACGCGTGGCGACAGCGCTCGGGAGCGTGCGTGCGCGCTCGACCGTGCGGCGTCGCGCGCCGCGGTTGCGGCTCAGTCCCGGCCGGGGTTCGCGAGGCCGAGGCGATGCAGCATCTTGTGAATCGACATGCGGTCGATCCCGGCGGCGCGCGCCGCCGCGGAGATGTTGCCGTCGTGCTGGGCGAGGAGGCGCGAGATGTAGCGCTTCTCGAACTCGCTGATCACCGTCTGCTTGGCATTCTTGAATGGCACGGTAACGTCCACCGGCACCGTCATCGACGACTCGGCCGCGGTCGCCGTCTGCGAGGGCGTGACCGTGATCGACGGCTCCGCCTTCGGCGCCGAGGACGGCGTACGACGCAGCGACTCCTCGCTCTCCGGGGTCTCGGCGAGCAGCACCGCTCGCTCGATCACGTTGCGCAGCTCGCGGACGTTGCCCGGCCAGTCGTGCTTCATCATGAGGTCGATCGTCTCCTGCGCGATCGACGCGGTCTCGCCGCCGGGAGTGGTCGACAGGATGTGCTCGATGAGCAGCGGGAGGTCGTCCTTGCGCTCGCGCAGCGGCGGCACGTGGACGCGCGCGACGGCGAGGCGGTAGTACAGATCCTCGCGGAAGCGACCGCGGTTGACCTCGACGCCGAGGTCGCGATTGGTCGCGGCAACGACGCGGAGGTCGACCTCGAGCGTCTTGGTGCCGCCGACGCGGCGCACCTCCTTGCGCTCGAGCACGCGGAGCAGCTTGGGCTGCATTGCGAGGGGGAGCTCCCCGATCTCGTCGAGGAACACCGTCCCGCCGTGCGCGCGCTCGAAGGCACCGGCGTAGGACGAGGTCGCGCCGGTGAACGCACCGCGCTCGTGGCCGAACAGCTCGCTCTCGATCAGGTTCGGCGGGATCGAGCCGCAGTCGAGCACGACGAACGGGCCCTTCTCGCGCGGCGAGTGGTCGTGCAGCGCTTCGGCGACCAGCTCCTTGCCCGCGCCGGTCTCGCCCGTCACCAGCACCGTGGCGTCGCTGCGCGCGAGCTTCTCGAGCCGCGCGAACAGCTCGCGCATCTTCACCGACCGACCGATCATCGAGCCGAAGCGATCCGTATCCGAGAGCTCGATCTCGACGGAGTCGCCGAGCGGCTCGAACTTGAGCCGCGTGCCGCCGAGCGCGATCTGCGTGCCCGGCTGGATGTACACGTCGTTGATGCGCAGCCCCGAGACGTAGGTGCCGTTCGTCGAGTCGAGGTCGCGCAGGCGATACCCGCGATCGTCGAGGCGGATCTCGCAGTGCAGTCCGGACACCTTCGAGTCCGAGAGCTGCACGTCGTTGCCGCGACGAGCACCGACGCGAATCACCGAGGCTTCGATCTCGCGGATCAGTCCCGCATCGGCCCCGCTGACGACTTCGACGCGACACCGACGCAGTCGCGCCGACGTCGCACGGCCACCGATGTACGTGACCCAGGTTCCCGAGCGGAGGTCGTCGACCGCCATGTGGCGCGCACGTTACCACAGCCTCGGGAGTGAGCCGCCAGCCCTTTTTTTGCACGCCCGTTTCCGACGGAGACTGACAGGATCGCGCGTGCGAGGTCCGCACGTCGCGCGAACGCGCGCCCCGGCTGTGAACGTGATGGGCCTCGTTACAACCAGAACGCGACCCGTTGCGGTGGCACGTGCGTCGCACCGTGCGGGAGCATCGACGCGCCAGCGAGAGTGAAAGACTCGCGCTGATCGCGCGAATCGTGTCTTCCAAACTGCGCCTCTATTCTGGTAGTGGATCGCTACCCGTTCGTGCTGGGTCGGCAGCGAACGGGAGCGAGCGACAGCTCGTGGGTGGAGAGAGAGGAGCCTGAACGTGAAGATCGGTTTCAAGGCACGTGAGCCGCGGATCAAACATCGCGTGCTCCTGGTGGATGACTATCCCGATGCAGCCGAGGTCGCGGGCATGTTGCTCACGATCTACGGTCACGATTGCCGCATCGCGCACTCGGGACACGAGGCGCTGCAGATCGCGGACGAGTTCGATCCGGAGATCGTCGTGCTCGATATCAGCCTGCCCGACGTCTCGGGGTACGACGTCGCGCGCGAGCTGCGCCGCCGGTGGGGGACCCGGCCGCTGCACCTCGCGGCCGTCACGGGCTGGGGCCAGGCGAAGGATCGGGCACGCGCGTTCGACGCCGGCTTCGATCAGCACCTCGTCAAGCCGACGGACGCGGCGAAGCTGAAGTCGATCATCCAGCTCGCGGATCGCGGCCGCGAGCCGCCCTGCACGCTCGCCGCGTGCCTCGTCTGATCACTCGCTGCGCTACGGCTTCTTGAACTGCGCGCGATCGAGCCCGTGGCGCTCGACGAGCGCCCACAAGTTCTTGCGGTCCATGCCCGCAGCGCGCGCTGCCTTGGCGAGGTTGCCGCCGTGCACGCGCAACAGCTCCGTCAGGTAGCCACGCTCGAACGTGTCGATCGCTTCCTGCTTGAGCTCGCGGAACGGCCGGCCGAGGTCGACGTGCTGCGTCGGCACACGCACGGGCAACGCGACGTCATCCTCCTCGATGATCGGGCCCGCCGCGACCACCATCGCCTGGTGCACCTTGTTCTCGAGCTCGCGCACGTTGCCGGGAAAGTCGTAGGTCGCGAACCGCGCGAGCGCGCCGGGTGACATGCCGTCGATCGGCTTGCCGAGCCGCCCGCGGTACTTGTGCACGAAGTGATGCACGAGCAGCGCGATGTCCTCGGGCCGCGCCCGCAGCGGCGGCAGGTGCATCGGAAACACGTTGATGCGGTAGTAGAGGTCCTGGCGAAAGCTCCCGCGCGCGACCAGCTGATCGAGATCGCGATTGGTCGCGGTGATCACGCGAACGTCGACGCGGCGGTCCTGATCATCACCGATGCGGCGGAACTCGTGGCTCTGCAGGACACGCAAGAGCTTCGCCTGCAGCGGCAGCGGGAGCTCGCCGATCTCGTCGAGGAACAGCGTCCCCATGTGCGCGGCAGAGAGCAGCCCCTCGCGGTCGCGACTCGCATCCGTGAACGCGCCACGGACGTGCCCGAACAGCTCGTCCTCGAGCAGCTGCTCGGGGATCGCCGCGCAGTTCACGACGACGAACGGCGCATCGTGACGCGGCGACGAGTTGTGGATCGTGCGCGCGACCAGCTCCTTGCCGGTGCCGCTCTCGCCGAAGATCGCGACCGTCACGTCGGTCGCGGCGACCATCGCGATCCGGTCGTACAGCTCCTTGATCCACGGCCCCGTCCCGATCAGCACGTCGCTCTTGCGCGGCCGCCGCATGTCCGCGCGCGCCTCCGCCGGCAGCGCCGCGCGCCCGATGCGGAACGCGAGCTCGGCCGCGTTGAACGGCTTGGCCACCACGTCCGCCGCGCCCGACCGCGTCGCGAACGCCGGCCCATCGGGTCCGATCGCCGCGAGCACGACGCGCACCCCGCCGCCCGCCGTCACCAGCTCGCGGATCGCCGACGGTGCGGGCGGCCCATCCGCCTCGAGCAACACCACGTCGTACGGCTGCCCGTTCGCGATCGCGCCGCGCAGCTTCTCCGCCGCGTGCTCGCGCACCACCCACCCGACCTCGGCCGCGAGCTCGTGGAGCATGTCGGCCACGATGTCTCGGGTGACCGGGCTCTTGTCGACGACCAGGATCCGCGGCGGCATCCGCGGGCGAGCATACCGTGCGATCGCTGCTTGACCACGCGTGACCGATCACCTCTGAGAGAGAGGTGCACCTCCGCATGTCCGTGGTCTTCGCCGCGGTCGTGCTCGCCGCCCCCGCACGATCGTCCTCGGCACCGGGTCGGTCGCGCGGCCCGACACGCGGCGGCGAGCATCTCGCGCGCGCCGAGGAATGGTGCGAGGCTCGCCCCGTGACCCGGCTCATCGGCGCGCTCGCCTTCCTCGCACTCGGATGCGGCTCGACGTCGTCGCCGCCGCCTCCTCCGACGAACACGGCGGCCGCCGCCGTCCGCACCGACGAGGCGCGCCGCTATCTCCTCGGCGACGAAGTTCCGCGTGACTACCGCAAGGCGGCAGCGCTCTACCGCACGACCTGCGGGGAAGGCTGCGGTGAGCAGCCCGCATGCGAGGCGCTGCTCGGCCTCGCGCTCGCGGGGCGCGGCACCGTGCTGGGGAGGAGCGAGCTCGCGGTCGCCGCGCGGCTGTGCGATCGCGGCCTCCCGGAGGCCTGCCTGGTCGCTGGGTTCAAGGGCGTACGCGACGAGAAGATGATCGCCGACAAGATCGACATGAAGGCGGTCGCTGCGCGCTGCGATGCCGGCGACGTCGGCGCGTGTCGCTCCGAGCTCGCGACCGATCTGGGCCTCGGCGGCGGCAGCAGCCATCAGGAGCGCCTCGCGGAGCTACGAGTACGCGTCTGTCTCGACGGCAAGGAGAACCGCGTGTGCGCGGAGCACGTGAAGACCATGTGGTACGAGTGCGAGACGCGCGGCCAGCGCTGCATCGATCAGCTGGTCGCCGAGGCGAAGGGGATGAAGCTCGACGATCACGCGAAGACGATCGAGAACGTGTGGGCGAGGATCCGGTCCGCATGCGACGCGGGCGATGCCGATGCGTGCGAGGCCGTCCCGGGCCGCGAGCTCGCGGCACGCGTGCTCTGCGACGCGGGCGACTTCGCCGCGTGCGACAAGCTCGCCGAGGGTGGAGACGCTCACGCCGCGCGCGTGGCCTGCGAAGGCGGCGTGACGACGCGCTGCCTCCCACCGCAGCCCTTGTTCGCCGGTGTCCCGTCCTACCTGCGTGACGCGTGCAAGGGCGGCTCGCAGGAGGCGTGCGAGCTGATCGCGAAGGAAACGCCGGCGGCGTGTCCGTGACGTCGTCCGCGCGCTCGCGAGCGTCTCGCCGCTGAGCCGGATCGTCTACCAGTCGCGGCCGGGGTCGGCAGCGCGGCCCGACGCCCGGCGGCGCGCTTCGTCGCGCTGGAGGCGGCGCGAGAAGTCCTCGAGGTCGTCGAGCTTCTGCTCCGTCGGCGTGCGCGGAGACTCGCCACCGCCGCGACCGTGCTGCGGACGCCCGCGCGGGTTGGTCGGATTGCCTTGCTGGCCCTGCCCGCTCTGATTGCCGCCGACCGAGCCCGACCCATTCGAGCCGTTCTGCTGCTGGTTCGAGCCCTGTCCTCCGCCCGAGCCGTTCTGCTGGTTGGAGCCTTGGCCTTGCCCGTTCTGGCCCTGCTGCCCTTGCTGCCCTTGCTGGCCCTGCTGACCTTGCTGGCCCTGTTGCCCTTGCTGGCCCTGTTGCCCTTGCTGGCCCTGTTGCCCTTGCTGGCCCTGTTGCCCTTGCTGGCCCTGCTGCCCTTGCTGGCCCTGCTGCCCTTGCTGCCCTTGCTGGCCCTGCTGCCCTTGCTGGCCCTGCCGCCCTTGCTGGCCCTGCTGCCCTTGCTGGCCCTGCTGCCCTTGCTGCTGGCGTTGCTGCTGTTGCTGCTGCTTCTGGCGCTTGCGCAGCGCGAGCTCGAGGTTGAGCCGCGCGTCCTCGAGCCGCGGGTCGTCGCGCAGCGCTTGCTTGTAGGCCTCGATCGAATCGTCGAGGCGATCCTGCTGCATCAGCGCGTTACCGCGGTTGTAGTGGGCAGAGCCGCGGATCCTGGGATCCTTCGAGCGCGCGGCGGCCTTGAGGTCCTCGATGCCGCGCTCCATCAGGCGCTGGCGCTCGCCGGTGTCCTTGGTGCCCTCGGCCTTCTTGAGGAGCGCCGTACCGTGGTTGTAGGCGAGGCCCGACGCATCGACGTTGCCTTCCTGCGCGGCGCGATCGTAGGCGGCGATCGCGTCGTCGTAGCGGCCGTCGGCGACGGCGGCGTTGCCTGCCTCGACCTCGGGATCGGGCGATCGGAACGGCTCCCACGCGCCGAGGGCGAGCAGCAGGGTGGCCGCGAGCAGGCGCCGCATGCCTCGATGATGCCACGTGCGCGTCATCGCGCCTCCGGATACGCGCGGCGCCGGCGCGTGCTGATCGCGGCCTCGATCACGAACAGCATGAGCCCCGCGAACACGAACGGCTCGAACACGTCGCGCATCTCCTTGACGCGCTTCGTCGCGACGCCGCGGTTCACCGCCCGCAGGGCCTGCAGGATGGGGCGCGGATCGAGCTCGCCGCGCTCGGTCGCGATGAAGTAGCGGCCCGCATCACCGCCGGCCTCGGCGAGCGCCTTCATGCCCGCGTCCTCGCGCCGCGAGGTCACGTTGCTGCCGTCGGGCAGCTTCTTGGGCGCCGTGCTGCGCTTGCCGCTGAACGGATCGATGTCGTAGACGATGCCGCCCTGCTCGGTGCCGACACCGACGAAGAACACCGCGAGGCCGAGCTCGCGCGCATTGGTGACCTCGCGGATCGTCTCCGCGTCGGACTCGCCGCCGTCGGTGAAGACGAGGATCGCCTTGCCGCGCTCCGCCTTGGTCTTCAGCTTCTCCTCGTCGTTCGCGCCCTCGGGATCGAGCGTCTCGCCGCGCAGCGGATCGCCGCCGTGGCCGCGCCGGCCGATGCGCGCGCAGCCGAGGTCGTCGTAGAGGTCGGGGCGGAGCAAGCAGCGCGAGACGCGCAGCACCTCGACGAGGTTCGAGCCCGGCGGCAGGTCCGCGGGACCGAGGTCGTTGAGGAACCGCGTCGCGACCTCGTGGTCCTCGGTGAGCGGGAAGTGCGACGCACCGCCCGCGAACACCACCGGGGCGATGCGGTCGCCGGGCAGCTCGTCGATCACCCAGGTCGCGAGCTCGCGCGCGCGCTCGAGCCGGTTGGTCGGCAGCTTCTTCGCCCGCATCAGGTCGGTGGGCCCGACATCGTCGACGAGCATCGACTTCGAGACGTCGACCGCGACCACCAGGTCGAGCCCGCGCAGCTCGACGTCGCGGTTGCCCTCGAGCTGCGGCCGCGCCGCCGCGAGCACGAGC
>DATLHR010000407.1:0-40536 GCA_035539815.1 Kofleriaceae bacterium | reverse complement strand
AACGGTGCGCGTCAATCTGTGGCGGGCTTCATGAGCCTCTCTCGACGGAAGAGCCGGATGGTGGAAATCTCCTCGTCCGGATCTGGTGAGGGCCGTGGCATGCGCGTGGAAACGCGCGCATGCCCGGCTACTCGACATCACGGGTGCGACCACGACCACGACCACGACCACGTCCACGCCGCTGCCCATCGCCCGCATCTAACCGCATCCATTGGTGCCGACGAGAACACTACAACCATCGGCGATCACACCCCCGCCGTTGCTGACCTGCGTTTCGGGTCAGGGCTTCTCGGTACAGATCGCCGATGGTCCATGGATGCGGTTGTTCGTCGGCGTGCACACGATCTTGCCCGCGCGGATCTTGGCCCGAAGCTCCTCCAGCTCCGCGCGCCGCCGGCGCTCTTCGTAGAGCTCGCGGCCAAGCTGCTCGATGCGCTCCTCGTCGTGCTCGATCGTGACCTGCTCGCTCGGCGCCTGCGGCTCTACCGGCTCCGCGAGCTGTCGTGGCGCGGCGGCCGGAGAGGGACGCGCACACCCGAGGAGCAGGACGGCGATGGCGAGCCCGCGCATGGATGTCGAGACACGGGATCGATTCGCGCGGTTGCGAGCCGCATGCGCCGGGCTCATCGAGCGCCGTGCTCGGCTGCGGACGCGAAGCTCGGCTCGACCACGAGCTGCGCGGCGACCGCGAGCTCGCGCAGCGCGGGCGAGGCGCGGAACAGCTCGCCCGGCGCGCGCATGCCGACGGGGCCGACGGTCCGCTGCGCGAGCTGCGCCGCACACCATGCGGCGATCGCGCTCGTCGTGCGATACGTGTCGCGGCCGCGCACGACGACCTGCGCCGCGGAGAACCCGCGCCGCACCTGCGCGATCACGCCGAACCGCGTGCGCGCGTAGTCCGCATCGGGCGGCGCGTACGGCGCGAGCAGCTCGCTCGCGGCGCGCGGTATCAGCGGCAGCGCGCGCGCCAGCAGCCCGAGGGCGCGCGCGGTGCCCGTGTTGCGCGTCGTCGACACGTAGGTCGACACCAGGTTCGCGGCGACGTGCCGCGGCACCGTGATCGCGTCGCCCGCGGCGTAGCCGATCGCGTCGCGCTCGCCGCCGAGCTCCGGCCCCGCGTTGACGCGGCGGCGCTCTCCCGCGCGCCCCGGCTCCCAGCGATCGCGCCGCCACACCAGCGGCCGCTCGCTGACCGCGCCGAACAGCGCGCGCTGGCTGCCTGCGGACAGCGCGAGCTCGTCGAACACGTAGCTCACGGCGATCTCGTCGAGCGGGCGGTCCTCGGCGAGCCGCGCGCCCGGCTCGGTGCGCAGGGCGGCGCCATCGTCGATCGCGCCGCACACGTGCTCGGCCGCCCACGCCGCCGCGAGGTCACCGATCGTGCAGTCGAGGCCGGCGCCGGGCAGGGCGACCAGGCCCGAGCGGCGCGCCGCGGACTCGTGCCGCTCGTGCAGGAGGTGCATCGCGCTTTGCTCGCCACCGACGTCGACGTAGTGCGCGCCCGCGGTCAGCGCGGCCTCGAGCACCGGCACCGCCGTGTCGCGCAGCGGGCCCGCGGCGTTGACGACGACCCGCGCCCCGGCGAACGCGCGCGCGAGCGACGCGGCATCCTCGGCGCGCGCGGCGTGCACGTGCGCGACCGGCAGCTCGCGCGCGAGGTCGGCGAGCGCCCCCTGATCTCGCCCGGCGATCTCGAACGGCGTCCCGCCCGCCGCGAGCGCACGGCAGACGCCGCGACCGACGAGCCCGGTCGCGCCGAACACGAGGATCGCCGCGTCACTGCCACTCATATTGAAGCCCGACGCGCAGCGCGTGCTGGATCCGCGTGTAGTCGCCCGCGCCGGTCGCGACGGCGTAGCCCCCGCGCGTCAGCTCGCAGCCCGCGCTCGTGTAGTCGAAGCCGCTATCGATGCAGTCGAGGCGGTGGCGCGGATCGAACGCGTTCGCGCGTGCGTCGACCGTCGGTGACAGCGCGAGGCCGTACGAGAGCTGCAACCACCACGGCGCACCGGGCACCACGCGGCCCTGCACGCCGAGGTCGACCGTGAACGCGGCGGGTGCGATCGTGAGCGCGCTGGTCTTGCGAGCGTCGACGGACGCGGTCTCGTAGCCGAGGCGCGCGCCGAGCAGCAGCTGGTCGCCGGTGTCGTGCTGCTCGACCCCGGCCCAGATCGAGTACGCGTCGTGCATTCCGCGCGCGCGCGGCATCCACTCCGGGATCCCGTTCGCGCGGAACGTCGAGCCGAACGTGCGCACGTCGTAGGCGGAGAACCGCGACAGGTCCTCCCACCGGCCGCCGACGTGAAGGTCGAGACCGCGCCAGATCCGCGCGCGCAGCTCGCCATCGATGCTGGCGGGATACGAGATGTAGACCGTACTGCCGCCGGTGAGCTCCGCCCCGCCGTCGCGCGGCGCCTGCGTCACGGTCACGTCGCCGTCGAGCGTGGTCTGCACCTCGAGCCCGGGCGGTGTGTGATAGGCGAGGCCGATCCACAGATCGGTCGCGAGCTGGACGGCGAACCCGAGGTTGAGGCGCAGGTTCTTCGCGGACACCCACTTCGAGCGCACGTCCACGTCGTACAGCTCCGTCGCCTGCGGGTTGCCGAGCCCGCACGGCGCGCCGCCGCAGTCATCGTTGCCGGTCTCGAGCGCCGTGTCGCGCGCGTAGCGGAGCTGGAGGTCGGTGAAGTCATGCGACAGGCTCGCGCCGATGTGCAGGCGACTCACGAGGCGAGCGCTGACGCCGACGGTGGCGACGTAGTTCTGCTGGCCTCCGCCGAGCGTCGAGTAGCGCAGCGCCTCGTGATCCTCGAGGTGCATCTCGCGCGGCGGCACGCGAAGCTCGAAGCCGAACGCGATCCGCTCGCTCGGGCGCTCGATCCACATGGCCTGGCCGCCGGGCGCGAGCTGGAGGTCGCTCACGCGCTCGCCCGGCGACAGCGTGCCGGTGTCGAGATCGAGCTGCTGGGTGTCGATCGAGGTCTGCTGCAGCGTGCCCAGGAACGCGAAGTAGAGCGAGCGCTTGCCGGGGCGAACGCTGAGCGCGGCAGGGTTCAGCGTGAGCGACGTCGGGTGCCCGAGCGTCGAGCCGGTGAACACCGCGCGTCCCAGCGTGGGATCGCTGCGCGGTGATGCGAGGGCTTCGGATGGCGCGTGCGTCCCGATCGCGACCGTCGCGACCGTCGTGAGGATGCGCCGTACTGCCATCGCGCGGAAGTTATCACCACACCTCGCTCCGCTGCGCTGCGCGATTCCACGATAAGCTCCGCGACATGCTCGCGCGCGTGCTCTTGCTCGTCGTCCTCGCGTTCGCCGCCGGCTGCGAGAAGACGAACCACGAGAACATCGACAAATGGATGACCACCAAGAAGGGGCCGGGCAAGCTCAAGGCCGCCCTCGCCGACGGTGATCTCGATGCGGACCTCGCGGCGCACGCCGCGGCGAACATGGTCCGCATGAGCGCGGATCCCGACGTGCGCGCCGCGATCGAGAAGATGCCCGATGGCCGCCGTACGGCCGTGATCGCCAAGCTCGCGCCCAAGCTCTGGGACCTCGCGCGCATCGAGCGCGAGGACGGGCTGCCGTCCGCGCAGCAGACCGTCGCCAAGGACATGCTCGTGTTCGTGCGCAAGTACGCCGACCAGACGCAGCGCGCGCAGATCGATGGCTACCTCGTCGATTGGTACGGCGTGATGTCCTACGAAGAGCGCGCCAAGCGGGGCTCCACGCTCGGGGCGGCGGTGATGCGGCTGGTGGGCCCGGCCGGCGGCAAGAAGCTGATCGCCGTGCTCAACGGCATCATCGCGGCGCCCGGTCAGGAGAAGACGCGGATCCGGATCGGTGACGAGCTCATGCTCGGCATGGCGGCGTCCGGAGAACCCGAGGCCGTGAAGTACCTGCTCGACGTCGCGCGCATGGACCGTGGCGATGCGACCCTCTCCAAGCGTGCGATGCGGGCGCTGCTCACGGCGTATGTCGATCCGACCGGGCTATTCGACGTCGCCGATCCTGCGCCCCTCGTGCCCAACCTCCCGGGCCTGATCGCGATCGCCAAGGACGAGGCGCTGGCGGGGCAGGCGGCCAACGACGCGATCGAGCTGATCGGCGCCACCGGTGGCGCGAACTGCTTTCAGCCGCTCGTCGGGATGGTGGGCTATCCGCACCGCGACCCCCAGTTCCGCTATGCGGTGACCTACGCAGCGCTGTCCTGTGGCGGGACCAAGTCGATCGTCGAGGTCCTGCGCGCGTTCCCGGACGGTGCGTACGCACAGGAAGATCTGTACGCCAACCTGGCCGGGAAGATCGCCAAGATGACGCCGAAGGCCGAGGTCCAGGCGGCCCTGCGACAGGTGCTCGACGAGAAGGGCAAGCTCGCGAGCTGGGTCGCGATCGAGGCGCTGGCCGGGCTCAAGTCCGTCGAAGACCAGGCGAAGATCGCCGCGCTCGCCGGCCGTAAGGACACGCTGGTGGGGTACTGGGGGGACCAGTCCGAGAAGCCCGCCAAGGACCGCAAGCCCGACCCGACCCTCGGTCAGCGCGCGAAGGAGCTCGCGGCCGAGCTGGCTACGCCCAGCAAATAGGGAGGCTTCCTCGCGTGCAACTTCGCGTTGTAGTATCGTAGGCTGCAGCCGGGAGAGAGGGAGACGTCAGCTGGGCGCCTCAGCGTTGGGGTTTGTTCAGGAGTCATTTCGCGCATGGACCAGAGTAAGAAGACGATGCGCCACTTCTACTGCAGGGACGTCCTCTGGGAGACGTTCGAGCAGATGGCGAACGACTTCGACTGCTCCATCGACTACCTCGTCAACGAGGCGATGAGGTACTACGCGCGCTCGAAGAACTACCAGTCGCCCGGTGGCGGTGCGGTGACCAACCCGCCGCCGGTCGGCGCGAATGCTTCGAGCAGCTACCCCGGAGCATCGCAAGCCCCCGCCGCGAGCCGCCCGCCGATGCCGCGGCAGCAGCCGGTCTCGTCGCCGCCTCCTCCGCAGGCCGGGAACGCCGCGGCGCGCCGGCCGCAGCCGCCGACGCCGGGCTACCAGGTCAACAACAACGTGCGTCCGAACGGCGGACACGCAGGTGGCGCGCCCGCGAACAGCATGCCGCAGATGGGGTCGGCCGGACCGACGCTGTTCCTCGTCTACAACGGCCAGCGCTATCCGGTGACCAAGGACCAGTTCATCATCGGACGCGGCAGCAAGACGTCGGACCTGCCGATCAAGGACGGCAACATCTCGCGCAAGCATGCCGCCGTGATCCGGCGCAACGGGACCTTCTACATCAAGGATCTCGGGTCGACGAACGGCATCGACTACAAGGGGATGCGCATCGACAACAAGCGCATCGACGAGGGGGACGTGTTCCACCTCTGTGACTACGAGCTTCGGTTTACGTACCGCGCCGACTGATCGCTGATTGATGGTCGGCGTGAAGGGACTGGGAGGACGGCTTGGCAGCGCTCGACGCGTTCACGCAGTTGTTGCGGCTGGTTCGTGAACCCCTGCTCCTCGCAGAGGAGAGCGGCACGATCGTGTGCGCCAACGTGGCGGCCGGCGACGCGCTGGGCAGGAACGCGGGCGCGCTCGAAGGGAAGACGCTCCGCGAGCTCTCGACCGTGTACGGCGAGGGCGTCTCGTTCCAGCTTTGCGACCGAGGCGCGTTCCCGGTACGCGCGCACGACGGCCGCGTGTGGGGCTGCGAGGTGAGCGCGCTCGCCCCCGGGCTGTTCCTCGTGCGGATCTGCGGCGGGCCGGAGACCGAGCCACGCGCGCGCGGCTTCTTCGAGTCGCTGTCGCGCCTGCACGGTCTCATCACGAGCTACTCCGGCGCGAAGCCGCTCGAGGACATCTGCCTCACCCTGCTCTCGGAGGGCATGCGCACCGTCGGTTCGATCGCGGCCGGTGTGTTCTTGCTCGACACGAGCGGCGCGAACCTCGAGCTCAAGGGCTCGGTCGCGTATCCAGCCGAGTACGTCGAGCGCTACCGGCTCGTGCCGCTGACCGCGCCGATCCCGCTCACCGATGCGGTCAAGCGGCTCACGCCCGTGTTCCTCGGCACGGTCGACGACTACCTCACGCAATACGCCGAGTTCACGCAGGCGTTCCGGGCGATCACGCTGCGCGCGATGGCGTGCATTCCGCTCGAGCTCGACGGTCGTGCGATCGGGGTGCTCGGGCTCGGGTTCCCGATGCCGTGGAGCTTCAGCGCGCAGGATCGCGGGTTCTTGCGGGCGTTCGCGCTGCAGCTCGCGCACGTGCTGAAGCGCGCACGGCAGCTCGATGCGGACGAGGCGGCGCGCGTGCTCACGGACCGCGCGGCGTCGCGGCTCGCGCTGCTCTACGCGTTCACCGAGGCGCTCGCCAGGGCGATCACGCCCGAGGAGGTCGCCGACGCGATCGTCGACCGCGGGCTGGCGGCGACCTCGGCGCGCGGGGTCTCGCTGTGGCTGATCACCGACGATGGGGCGCACGTCGAGCGGGTCCGCGGTGGCAATCCCGCCTGTGCGCGACGCATGCAGCGCGAGCCTGCGAGTCGGTTGCCCATCCTCGACGCGATGGATCGCGGCGCGCCGGTGTGGATCGAATCGGGGCGCCAGCTCGCGGATCGCTACCCGCAGGCGCCCCTCCCGGTGGACGCCGGGCTCGCCTGCCTGCCGCTGTTCGCGCAGGGACGGACCATCGGGGGCCTCGTGTACGAGTACGAGGACGCGCACGAGTTCCGCGAGGACGAGCGCGCGTTCCTGCAGATGATCGGGTGGCATGCGGCGCAGGCGATCGAGCGATCACGGCTGTTCGCGGCCGAGCAGCGCGCGCGGTGCGAGGCCGAAGCCAACCAGCGGCGCAGCGACTTCCTCGCCGACGTCGGTGTGCTGCTGTCGTCGTCGCTCGACGATGCATCCGCGGCGACGGGCGCCGCGCGCGCCGCGGTGCCGCGCGTCGCGGACTGGTGCGTGGTCGAGCTCGAGGATGATCGCCTGCATGGCATCCCTCCGGCGGCGGCGCACGTCGACCCCGCCAAGGCGGAGCTCGTGCTCCAGGCGAGCCGGCGCTACCGCGCGCTCGGCCGGGATGGCGGCATCCCGGGCGTGATCCGCAGCGGACGCTCGGAGCTCCACCCGCGCCTCGACGAGCAGCGCGTGCGCGAGTCCCTCTCGGAGGACCCGATGCTCGCCGACTGGTACCTCGCGCTCGGGCTGACCTCGTCGATGATCGTGCCGATCGTCGCGCGAGGCCGCACGATCGGGGCGATCCTGATGTGCAGCAGCACGCGGCACTACGACGAGCACGACCTGACGATGGCCGAGGAGCTCGGACGCCGAGTCGGGATCTCGGTCGACAACGCGCGCCTGTACCGCGAGGCGCGCGACGCCGATCGGCTCAAGGACGAGTTCCTCGCGATGGTGGGCCACGAGCTCCGCAACCCACTCGCGCCGATCGTGACCACGCTGGGGCTCATGGAGGTCCGCGATCGCGACGCGTTCGCGAACGAGCGCGCGATGATCCAGCGTAACATCCAGCACGTCGTGCGGCTCGTCGACGACCTGCTCGACGTCGCGCGCATCACCCACGACAAGGTCACCCTGGCCACCGCGCGCATCGAGCTCGCGCACGCGATCGACAAGGCGGTCGAGATGGCGGGGCCGTTGATCGCGGAGCGCCGCCACCGGCTGAGCGTGCGGTCGGCGGGGCGTGCGCTGCCCGTGCTCGCCGACGAGGCGCGCCTGACCCAGGCGATCGCGAACCTCCTCACGAACGCGGCGAAGTACACCGAGCCGGGCGGCCGCATCGAGGTATCGGCCGCCGCCGATGGCCAGACCGCGATCGTGCGGGTGCGCGACTCGGGCATCGGCATCCCGCCCGACCTGCTGCCGCGGATCTTCGACCTCTTCGTGCAGGAGAAGCGCGCGCTCGATCGCTCGCAGGGCGGCATGGGCATCGGGCTCACCGTCGTGAAGCGCATCGTCGAGCTGCACGGCGGCGCGGTCTACGCGAACAGTCCGGGGCTCGGGGAGGGCAGCGAGCTCGTGATCGAGCTGCCGCTCGCGTCACCGCCGACGCGCGAGCACCCGATCGTGACGCCGCCGGTGCAGGTGTCCGCCGCAGGGACCACCGCGCAGGCGCTGCGCGTGCTGATCGTCGACGATAACGCCGATGCCGTCGAGGTCCTCCACGACGCGCTCAGCGCGCTCGGCTGCGCGCCGCAGATCGCGCACGACGGCCCCACCGCGCTCGCCGCCGCCGCGTCGGGCGAGCTCGATCTCGCGCTGCTCGACATCGGCCTCCCCGTGATGAACGGCTACGAGCTCGCGCGCCGCCTCCGCGCGCTGCGCCCGTCGGGCACGCGCATCGTCGCGCTGACCGGCTACGGCCAGGCCTCCGATGTGGTGCGCTCGCGCGAGGCCGGCTTCGACGAGCACATCGTCAAGCCCGTCACGCTCGACGCGCTGCGCGGGATCCTCGCGCGTTGCAACGGCGCCGCGCCGGCGCCGTAGCCCCAGCTCGCCCGATGGCGCGATGCTCGATCTCTCCGCGAGGGAGATCGCTGCGAACGACGCCGACGAGGCGGATCGCCCAGTAGTGCTAGCGTCTGGGTCGTGAACGCCGAGCTGAAGCGTCGAGTCGACGCGCTCCGCCGCCCGCTCGAGCTCGCGGCGGCCGATGGCTTTGCGGGCGTGCGCAAGGTTCAGGGGCTCGGGCACGCCCTGCGCGTCGCGTGCGACGGCGTGATCGCGCAGCTCCCCGATAGCGAGGCGTTCACGCAGTGGCGCGCCATCCTCGCCCGCTGGGAACAGCTCGACGAGAACGCGCAGGCCATCGAGGTCGCGCGCGGCATGCGTCTGCTCGCGCGCTTCCCACGTGCGTCGCGCCCCGCGCCCGTGTCGCGCACCAGCTCCCCCGGCCTCGGCGCGCGCCCAGTTCCGACGAGCCCGACGCCGACGCCGACCGCGACGCCGACGCCGATCACGACTCCGCCCACGAGCAGCGCGCGCCCACGTGGGCGCGGGGCTGCGAGGAGATCCGACGCGCCGGCGGGCTCGGAGCCGGTGCCGAGGAGACCTCGGGTGCCCGCCGAGCCGGCGGAGCCCGCCGACGTGCTCGCGGCGCCGACGCACACGCTGCCCGGCATCGGCCCCGCGTTCGCCGAGCGGCTCGCCGAGAAGGGGCTCGTCACCGTCGAGGATCTGTTGTGGATGGTGCCGCGCCGCTACGACGACGTGCGCGACGCGAAGTCGCTCGCCGAGGCGTGCGCGCTGCCGGAGGGCACGCGGGTCACGTTCGTCGCGAAGGTCGCGTCCGCGCGGATGGTGTTCGCGCGCGGACGGCGGTGGGCCGAGGTGCGGCTCGGTGCGATCGACCTGACGGCGCCTGCGACCGCGCTCGTGCGGTGGTTCAACGTGTTCGCGATCGACAAGCGCATGCCCGCGGGGAGTCAGGTCGCGCTGTCGGGCGTCGTGCGGAAGCGGGGAGGGCACACCGAGCTCGCGAACCCCGACATCCTCGGCATCGAGATCGAGGGCGAGACGAGCAAGCGCGCGCCCGCGATCCTCGCGCGCTATCCGGATGTCGCGGGGGTGCCGCCGGCGCGGCTGAGGTCGGCGTGCGCCGCGGCGTGCGCACGCGTCGGGGCCGCCGTCGATGATGGCGTGCCCACGAGCATCGAGCGCGCGGCGGCGATGCCGAGCCTGGGCGAGGCGCTCGCGCGGCTGCACGCGCCGCCGCCGGACATCGCGCCCGAGGAGCTCGCGGCGATGAACCGCGGCGACAGCGCGTGGCAGCGGCGGCTCGCGTTCGGCGAGCTATTCGCGCTCGGCGTCGCGATCACCCAGCGGCGGCGCGCGCGACGCCACGACGCGGCGGTGCCGTGTCCGCACGCGCGGGGGCTCGACGCGGAGCTCGCCCGCGCGCTGCCGTTCGCGCTGACCGGGGCGCAGCGGCGCACGATCGACGAGCTATGGGCCGACCTCTCGCGCGACGTGCCGATGAACCGGCTGCTGCAGGGCGACGTCGGCGCCGGCAAGACGGCGGTCGCGTTCGCCGCGGCGCTCGCGGTCACGCGGGCAGGGCGGCAGACCGCCGTGATGGCGCCGACGGAGCTGCTCGCCGAGCAGCACATGGAGACGTGGCGCGCGTGGGCGCAGGTGACGCGGCTGCGCGTCGAGCTGCTGACCGCATCGACGCCCAAGGGCGTGCGCCAGTCGCTGCTCGCGCTGCTCGCCGCCGGCGAGGTCGACGTGGTGATCGGCACGCACGCGCTGCTCGCCGAGAGCGTCGGGTTCGCGGCTCTCGGGCTCGTGGTGATCGACGAGCAGCATCGGTTCGGCGTCGCGCAGCGCGCGCGGCTGCGCGACAAGGGCGACGGGCAGGGCGCGCCGCACCTGCTGGTGATGACGGCGACGCCGATCCCGCGCACGCTCGCGCTCACCGCGTTCGGCGACCTCGACGCGAGCGTGCTCGACGAGCTGCCGCCGGGACGCCAGCCCGTCGCGACCCGGCGCCTCGCCGGTGCGCGTGGCCGCAGCGACGCGGTGCGCGTGATCGCGGAGCGCGTGGCCGCGGGCGAGCGCGCGTACGTCGTGTGCCCCAAGGTCGAGCCCACCGACGACGCTGACGTCGAGGGCAGCCGCGCGTGGGCCGACGCGACCACCACGGCCGACGAGCTCGCGCGCGCGCTACCCTCGGCGCGTGTCGGCCTCGTCCACGGCCGGCTCGACAGCGCCGCGCGCGATCGCGTGATGCGCGCGTTCAAGACCGGCGAGCTCGACGTGCTCGTCGCGACCACGGTGATCGAGGTCGGCGTCGACGTGCCGGCCGCGACGGTGATCGCGATCCACGACGCCGAGCGGTTCGGCCTCGCCCAGCTGCATCAGCTGCGCGGGCGAGTCGGGCGCGGCGGCGGCGCGGCGCAGTGCCTGCTCCTCTCGGGGACCGACCTCGGCCCGGACGCGGAGCAGCGGCTCACGGCGATGGTCGAGACCCACGACGGGTTCCAGATCGCGGAGTACGATCTGGCCCTGCGTGGGCCGGGCGAGCTGATGGGGCCGCGGCAGGCGGGCGTGCCCCGGCTGCGGTTTGGCGATCTCGGCCAGCACACCGCGCTCCTCCTCGAGGCGCGTCGCCATGCAGAGCAGCTGCTTGGCGAAGATCCGGACCTTGACTTTCCCGGCCACGCGGCGCTGCGACGTGCGATCGATCGCAGATTTGCACGTGATGTGTACGGGGCCGAGAGCGGATGATTCGCTACCCCACCACACTTTGGCGTTGATCTCGCCAGGGGCCCTAGTAAAGATGCCGCCCATCATGAAGCTGATTTCGACGTTCGTGTTTGTCTCGGCGGCGTTCGTGACGGGCTGTAGCTGGGGTGATGGGAGCGGCACGGATCAGCCGCCGCTGCCGCAGGACTCGAGCACGGGCAACACGTGCGGCGACGGTGTCTGCGCGGCGTCAGAGATCAACTTGTGCGCGGCGGACTGCGGTACCCCCGCCCCCGACGCGCCCGTCACGCAGTGCGGCAACTTCGTCTGCGATCCGGGCGAGGACAGCTCGACCTGCCCGAACGACTGCAGCGGCGGCGGCTCGGGATCGGGCTCGGGGAGTGGCAGCGGTGACATCACGACGTGCCTGCTCGGTTGCGCCACGCAGCCGGACTTCGAGGCTTGCGCGGCCGCGTGCCTCGGCGGCGGCCTTGGCAGCGGCAGCGGTGGTTTCGGTGATGACACCGGCTGCACCGGCGGCGCGCCCGACGGCAACTGCGACTCCACCGAGATGGCCAACGCGCTGACGTGCGTCAGCGACTGCCTCTAGTCGGCGGTCTGCGCGGCGAGCCACGCGAGATACGGTGCGTGGCCCTTCGTGACCGGTAGCGCGACGAGCTCCGGCACCTCGTACGGGTGCAGCGAGAGCAGCCGCGCGGCGAGCGCCTCGTAGCGCTCCGGGGTGGTCTTGATGATCGCGAGCGCCTCGCGATCGTCGGAGACCGCGTCCTGCCAGCGGTAGATCGAGCGGACCTCGCCTAGGAGGTTCACGCACGCCGCGAGCCGCTCCTCGACGAGGACGCGCGCGGCCTCGGCGGCCTTGTCGGCGCTCGGGAACGTCGACAGGAGGACCAGCGCGGGAACAGTGGGGTCGAGCACGGTCGGGCTGTACCACGCTGCCCTGGCCGTGTAGGGTGCTGCGCCGTGTTGATCGTCCAGAAGTATGGCGGGACCTCCGTGGGCTCGATCGAGCGCATCCGGAACGTCGCCGCGCGCTGCCTCGCGAGCGCGCGTCAGGGTCACCAGGTCGCGGTCGTGGTGTCGGCGATGTCGGGCGAGACCAATCGCCTGCTCAGGCTGGTCGGCGAGATCCACGACGATCCGAACGATCGCGAGGTGGATGTGGTGGTGTCGACCGGGGAACAAATATCCGTCGGTCTCGTCGCGCTCGCCATCCGCAAGGCCGGCGGCAAGGCGCGCAGCTTCCTCGGTCACCAGTGCAAGATCGTCACGGACAGCGCGTTCGCGCGCGCGCGCATCGTGTCGATCGAGAGCCAGCCGATCAAGGACGCGCTCGCCGCTGGCGAGATCGCGGTGATCGCCGGGTTCCAGGGCGTCGACGAGAAGGGCAGCATCACCACGCTCGGCCGCGGCGGCTCGGATACGACCGGCGTCGCGATCGCCGCCGCGCTCGACGCCGACGTCTGCGAGATTTACACGGACGTCGACGGTGTCTACACCGCCGACCCCAACGTCGTGCCGTCGGCGCGCAAGGTCGAGCGCATCAGCTACGAAGAGATGCTCGAGCTCGCATCGCTCGGCGCCAAGGTCCTGCAGATCCGCTCCGTCGAGCTCGGGATGAAGTACGGCGTGAAGATCCACGTCCGCTCGAGCTTCTCGGATGTCGAAGGGACCTGGGTGGTCCCGGAGGAAATCGCCATGGAGAAAGTCGTCGTCTCGGGAGTCACCGTCGCCAAGGACGAAGCCAAGATCACCTGCGAAGACCTGCCGGACACGTCGGGCATCGCGGGGCGGCTGTTCGCGCCGCTCGCCGACGCCAACATCTCCGTCGATATGATCGTGCAGAACCAGGCCTACGACGGCACCACGGACCTGACGTTCACGGTGCCCAAGGGCGACCGCAAGCGCACCGTCGAGCTGCTCCGCGAGAAGATCCCCGAGCTCGTGGGCAAGGAAGGCGAGCGCGTCAGCTACGACGACGAGATCTGCAAGGTCAGCGTCGTCGGTGTCGGCATGCGCTCGCACGCCGGCGTCGCGAAGACGATGTTCCAGCTGCTCGCCAGCGAGGGCATCAACATCCAGCTCATCTCGACGAGCGAGATCAAGATCTCGTGCGTCGTCGCTCGCAAGTACGCGGAGCTCGCGGTGCGCGCGCTCCACGACGGGTTCGGCCTCTCGCTCCCCCCGAGCGAGCGCGCCGGGCTCTAGGGCATCCCATGGGCGGCTGCACCAACTGCAAAGGCAAGGCGGGCTGCGACGACCACAAAGGGTCGATGATGGCCGAGGTGGAGCGCGCGCTGGCTGACTTGTACCGGACGCAGACCTGGGGCGAGGTCGATGACACGAGCCCGCAGCCGACGGCGCCCGACGAGCTCGCCGCGCTCGCCGAAGAGCTCGCGACGGAGCTGAAGGCCGCCACGTTCGTGCGCGCCGGCGGCGACGACGAGCCTTGCGACTACATCTACATCCTCGCGCTCGGCCGCACGCCGTGCGCGATCCAGGTCCGCGATCACGGCGTCGACGCGCCGGCCGAATGGTCGACCCTCGATGCGATCGACGAGCAATATCTCCGCGTGGTGGTGAGTCAGCGCGTGCGCGTCGCGGCGGTGCAGCAGGTCGCCGTGCAGGTCGTCCGCACGCCGGACGGCTTCGTGATTCACGAGCGCCCGCGCGCCGGCGTGTACGACGCGCCGCTGTTGTCGCGCATGCAGCGCCTGGTGACGATCCTGCCGGCCTACGATCTCACGCACCTCGACTTCGGCGACATCGCGCACGCTCCGCCCGGGTTCCACGCAGGCCCCTGGCAGGACCTGTACGGCGCCGCGCCGTCGATCGCGAACTACCTGTTCTATCCGCAGCCGCAGACGATGGTGTCGACGACGTTCGTCCCCGCAACCGGAGCGGTCGCGTGAGCGTGGACACCGGGCTCGAGGACGAAGTCCGCGAGGCGTTGCGCGAGCTGGTCACCGAGATCGGTGCGGTCTCGGCACGCATCACGCAGGACGAGCAGCTCCGCTCGGGCATCCCCGCGCGCACCATCGCGCTCGGAGGGGGCGAGTACCTGCGGGTCGAGCTCGGCACGACCTCGAACGGCGACGTCCCGATCGAGACCGCGTTCGAGCGCGCCACGCGCCAGCTGCGCGCGATCCGCCGCCGCTGGGAGATCGCGCGCCTCCCCGAGGTCATCGTCAACCGCGGCGCGGCGCCACCCGCGACCGACAAGGTCATCGAGAGGATCGCCAGCTACCTCAAGGCGCTCGCCGCGATCGATCGCGCGAGCAACGCGTTCGTCGTGCGCGCCGGCAAGCTCGTCGCCTCGGCCACCGCACCTGACGAGCTCGAGACCTCGCGGTGGCAGTTCCTCGCGCGTCGCGCGGCGAACACCAAGGACCCCGGCAGCTCGTACGGCGAGATCGTCGACCCGGACGCCTACGCGATGACGTTCTGGTACGACTGCACGCTCATCGTGTTCCTCGCCGAGCCCTACGGCATCGACTTCGTGCGCCATCGCTGCCGCCAGGTCGCGCGCGAGCTGGCGAACCTCCTGCCGCTGCTCGAGCCGGACCCCGAGGCGCCCGCCGCGATCCGCCGCCGCCCGCCGACGCTGCCCGGCTGAGCCCCGTCCCTAAGTTAGCCGAGGAGGCTCTTGAGGACGCTCGCGTCGCCTTCGAGGGCAGTGCGCTGCATGTAGAGGTGCAGTCCGCGCTCGCCGCCGAGCTCCTCGCCGCCGCCGGCGCGGCCGGGTCCGCCGTGGAGCAGCGTCGGGAGCGCGGTGCCCGGGCCCGGGCTCTGCGCGGCCATCTTCGCCGAGCCGAGGTACAGGCGACCCGCCCATGGCGCCGCTGCGCCGACGAAGCCTGCGACCCAGTCGCGCTCGTCGGAGTAGGCGGAGCTGACGAGGCAGCCTTCGCCGCGCGCGACGAACTCCGCCGCGAACACCGGATCACCGGAGTACGGCGCGACCGTGGTGACCGGGCCGAAGATCTCGTGCTCGTTGAGCGGCGCGCAGGTCATCGGCGTCGAGGTGGTGCGCACGACCGGCCCGACGAAGAAGCCCTTACCCGCGGGCACACCGGCCGGCGAGATCTCACCGGTGCCGCCGAATACCGCAGTGGTCGCACTGGCGAGGCGCGCGAGGCCTGCGAGCACGTCGGCCTTCTGCTGCGCGGTGGCGAGCGGGCCCATGCGCACGCCGTCGTCGGCCGGATCGCCGACGACGAGCGTGGCGAGCCGCTCGCGGAGCGCCTCGAACACCGCGTCCTCGCGGCCGGCGGGCACGAGCACGCGGCGGATCGCCGTGCACTTCTGGCCCGTCTTCTGCGTCATGTCGCGCACGACGTCGGCGAGGAACAGGCCGCCGGTCTCGCTGGTGAGATCGACGTCGGGCGCGAGGATCGCGGCGTTGAGGCTGTCCGCCTCGATGTTGAGGCGGACGCCGTGCTCGAGCATCCTGGCGTGGCTGCGCAGGGTGCGCGCGGTGGCGCTGCCGCCGGTGAACGCGACGACGTCGCCCGGCCCGAGGTGGTCGAGCAGCGTGCCGGCAGGACCGACGAGCATCTGCAGCGCGCCGGCGGGGACGAGCGGGGCGAACAGCTCCATCATCCGGTGCGCGACCTGCGCCGTCGCGGTGGCCGGCTTGCTGATCACGGGCATGCCGGCGAGCAGCGCGCAAGCGAGCTTCTCGCACAGGCCCCAGCCGGGGAAGTTGAAGGCGTTGATGTGCACGGCGACGCCGCGGCGGCTCGCCCACACGTGCTGGCCGCCCATGCGCGCGGTGCGGCCGACCTGGATCGCGTCGCCGTCCGCGAGCAGCTTCGTCGCACCCAGCTTCGCGCCGAGCTCGGCGTAGAACGACAGCGTCATCGCGCCCCCGTCGACGTCGAACTTCGCGTCGCTGCGCGTGTTGCCGCCGTTGGCGACCGCCATCGCGATCAGCTCCTCGCGGGTGCCGTGGATCGCCTTGGCGAGCGAGGCGAGCAGGGCGCCGCGCTGCGCGAACGTCAGCTGCCCGAGCTCGCGCACTCCGACGTTGCGCGCGTGCGCGAACGCAGCGGCGAGGTCGTGGCCCGACGCGACCTCGGCGAGCGGCGCCTCGGTGGCCGGATTGACGAGCGTGGTCCGCGCACCGGAGCCTTGTGACCACGTGCCCGACAGGTAGCTGGCGAGGAGCTGCATGCGCGGTTCATAGCAAACCCGCGCGGGGCAGGGCTATCGCCGTCGGGCGAGATGTCCTGGTCGGCGCTTCCCGGCGCGCTACGCTTGGCGATGGCCTCTCCCACCAGCAGCACGCGGCCCGCCGTGATCGGCGCGTTGCTGCTGCTGGTCCTGAGCGCGCTCGGCGCCGTGCAGGCGGGCTCCGCCGGCAAGGACTTCACCACGGACCTCGAGCTCGCGACGCCGGCGCTCGCCAAGACGCCGCCGATCGTGCTCGGCGGCGAGACACCGCGGCTCGCGCGCCGCGTGTTCGTCGTGATCATCGACGGGCTGCGCGCCGACCGTTCGTATGAGCTGCCGTTCCTCGACGAGCTGCGGCGCGGCGGGCTCGACCTCGAAGCGCGCTCGCACTATCCAACCTGGTCGCGCCCGAACTACGTCTCGATCCTCGCCGGCGTGCCACCGACCGCGAGCGGCGTGCGGACGAACTACCACTGGACGCCCGTCGCGCTCGACTCGCTCATGGACCGCGCGCGCGCCGCCGGCCTGCGTTCGGCGGTGGCGACCGACTACGCGATCCTGCCCGAGCTGTTTCGGGCCCCGGATCCGCCGGTGCGCTCGGCGTTCGACGATGCACGCTACACGCCGTGGCCGGGCGGCTTCGTGGAGGCCGGGCGCGGCCTGGTCGCCGGCGACGCCGAGCTGGTGGTCATGCTGCTGAGCTCCGTCGACATCGCGGGTCACGAGCACGGCGCTGCGAGCCCCGAGTACCGCGCGGGCGCCGAGCGCGCCGATCGTGCGCTCGCGCGTGTGCTCGGCGGCGTGGACCTCTCGCTCGATGCGATCGTCGTGGTCGCGGATCACGGCCACACGGGACCCGGTGGCCACGGCGGCGTCGAGCCCGAGGTGCTCGCGGTGCCGCTCATCCTCGCCGGTGCCGGCGTGGTCCCGAGCGCTCACGTCGAGGGGGCTCGCCTGATCGACGTCGCGCCGACGGTCGCCGCGCTGCTCGGGCTGCCGGCACCCGGGCACGGGCTCGGCGCCACGCTCGTCGAGGCGATCGCGATCGACGACGCGGCCCGCGCGCGCCGCATCGCCGCCGATCGCCAGCGGCTCTCGATCACCGAGAGCGCGGTCGCCCTCGCCGAGGCCCGCGCCGAGCTGGCGCAGCAGGCCGATCGTGCGCTGCGGCTCGGCATCGTCGCGCTCGGCGCAGGCCTGGCGATCGGGATCGCCGTGGTGCTGGTGCGCCGGCGGGCGATGCGGCTCGACGTGCGCGTGCTGCTCGTGACGGTGCCCGCGTTCGTCGGCATCTACTTCACCCTGATCGGGACGATCGGTCAGCGGTTCTCGCCGTCGCTGGTGCCGGCGCAAGGTGACATCGCGCGCGCGATGCTGCCGTACGCGGCGGCCGGCATGGTCGCGCAGCTCGCGGTCTCGCTGTGGGCGCTCCGGGTGCACCGCACGACCGCCGCGCGGCTCGCCGCCGCCAACGGCATCGCCTGGGTGTGCCTCGTCGTGACGATGGTCCCCGCGGGCCTCTTGTGGGCGTACTTCCCGCCACCGTACGTGGTGCTCCCCGGGCCGTTCTGGCTCGTCGTGATCCCGGCGGTCCAGGTCGCCGTCGCGGGGACCGCGGTCAACGTCGCGATGATGCTCGTCATCGAGGTCATCGTGTTTGCCGCGCGGGCCTGGCACCGCGTGGTATAGCAGCGAGTGGTGGAACGAGCGCAGGCTCCAGCCGCGCGCCCCACGTGGGCGAAGTGGATCACGTGGGGCGCGCTGGCGATCGCGCTCGTGGCCCTCGTGTTCACGATCCGCGACGTCGGCGTCGCCACGCTCGGCATGTACCTGTCGCGCATCGGGTGGTGGTGGATCGCGGTCGTGCTGCTCGAGTCGCTCAACACGGTGCTCCACGCGACGGCGCTGTGCGCGTTCGCGGCGCCGGATCGCCTGCGCCTGCGCAGCACGCTGCTCGCGCAGCTCGCGGGCCGCGCCGTCAACGCGGTGACGCCGTCCGGCAACCTCGGCGAGCTGGTGAAGATGTCCGTGCTCACCGAGGTGGTGACGCCGTCGCGCGCCGTCGCGACCGTGCTGCTCTACAACACGGTCAGCTTCATCCTCGAGCTCGGCATCGTCGCGATCGGCGCCGCGCTGTGCGCGATCTGCGTGCCGCTGTCGGCCGAGCTGCGCTGGCTGTTCGCCGGCGTCGCCGTGGTGTCCTTCGTGCTGTCGCTCGGCCTCTACCTGCTGGTGCGCCGCGGCATGCTCGCGAGCCTCGTACGCGTGGTCGTCAAGCTGCGGCTGATGTCCGAAGAGCGCTACGCGAAGCTGGCGGAGAAGCTGCACGCCGTCGACGACAAGCTCCGCCTGGTCGCGGGGGCGAGCCGGCGCGACCGCGCGATCGGCATCATCGCGCTCGCCACGTCGCGGCTGTCCGCGATCGTGCTGTCGATGGTGATCCTGCACGCGGTGGGCAAGTCGATCACGGTCGGCTTCGTCGCCCTGTGGACGGTCGGGAGCTTTCCGATCTATCTCGCGTCGACGCTCGTGCCGATGGGCCTGGGCGTCTCCGAAGGCGGTTATTACGGGCTGTTCCGCTCGCTCGGCTACAACCCGGCGACCGGCGTGACGCTCGTGATCGCGCGGCGCTGTATCACGATCATGTACGCCGCCATCGGGCTCGTGCTCGTGATGACGAGCGAGACCGTGCAACGGGCCAAGCAAGCGCGCCGCGCCCCCGCCGCGGCGCCTGCTGACCCGACGTTGCCGCTCGCGCCGCTGGCCGTCGCCGACGAGCCGAAGTAACTTCCGGGCCGTGCTGCCCGCGCCCACCGCCGTCGATGCACCCGTCCAGCTGGACCGCGCCGTGTGCAAGGAGTTCTGGGAGCAGCGCGCGTTGATCGCGAGCGACCCACGGTCGGTCACGCTCGATCAGCAGGCCGCGTGGACGATGCGGTTCGAGGTGTCGCTGTATCAGGGATGGTTGCTGCGGCGGCTCCCCGCGCGCCGCATGCAGAGCGTCGTCGACCTCGCCTGTGGCAATGGCGACTGGACCACGGTCCTCGCCGCGCGCGCCGATCGGATCGTCGCGGTCGACTTCAGCGAGGGCATGGTCGCCGCGTGTCGTGCACGCCTCGCGCGGGCAGGGCACCTCGAGCGCGCGGAGCTCGTGTGCGGTGACGTCTCCGAGGTCGCCGTTCCGACGAGCGATCTCGTGATCGCCGGCGCGGTCACGCAGTACCTGTCCGACGAGCGCGTCGATGCGCTGCTCGCGAACGTGCGCGCCGCGCTCGCGCCGGGCGGCGTGTTCTACCTGCGCACCACCGTGTCGACGACGGGCACCACGCAGGTCCGTGCCGACGCCACGTTCCAGGGCGTGTATCGCCCGAAGGCGTGGTTCGACGAGCGCATCGCGCGCGCCGGCTTCACCGTCGTCGAGTCCACCACGGCGACCGAGTTCGTCGCCGACGAGGCCGCGCGCCGCTTCCTCGGCCCGCTGCGGCCCCTGCTGTATTACCCGCTCCACACGTTCCGGAAGATCGCGCGCCGCCGCAAGCCGACCGACGTCGCGGTGTATCTGCTCCAGGCGCGCTAAGCTCGGGCCTCCGATGTCCGAGGCGCGGCGTATGTCCACCAACGTCAACCGCGGGCTGGCGTGGATCGGCGTCGCGAGCTCGCTCGTCGGCATCCTCGACCTCATCGCGATCCTCGTGATCCTGAACCTGTGGATCACGCCGACGGAGTACGGCATCGCGACGAAGGTGATCTGGCTGTTCCCGATCCTCGACCAGGCCACCGACCTCGGCCTGTCGGCGGCGGTGATCCAGCGCGACGATCACAGCGACACCAAGATCTCGACGGTGTTCTGGATCAACCTCGCGACGGCCGCGCTGCTGTTCGCCGGTCTCGCGATCGTCACGCCGATGGTCGCGCGGCCGATCATCGCGTGGATGCTGATCGTCTACGGCACCAAGCTGCTGTGGCAGAACGTCTACTTCATCCCCGTCGCGCTGATGAAGCGCGAGCTCCGGTTCAAGGAGCTGTCGATCATCCGCATCGTCGCGAACTTCGCGGAGTTCGGCGGCAAGATCGGGTTCGCGGCGGCCGGGTTCGGCGTGTGGTGCTTCGTGCTCGGGCCGATGTGCCGCGTGTTCGTCACCGGCATCGGCGCGCAGCTGCGGCACCCGTGGCGGCCCAAGTTCGTGCTCCGCCTGCGCGAGGCCCGCGAGTACGTCACGTTCGGGCTCAAGAGCTCCGGCAGCCAGATCCTGTTCTACTTCTACACGAACATCGACTACCCGATCGTCGGCCACTTCTTCGGCGACGTCGCGCTCGGCTTCTACCGGCTCGCCTACGAGGTCGTGCTCGAGCCGGTGCGCATGATCTCGAACGTCATCGTCGACATCGCGTTCCCCGCGTTCGCCAAGCTGCGCTACGAGCCCGGGCGCGTGATCGCGCAGTTCGTCTCGTTCACGCGGCTGAACCTGATCACCGTGATGACGTACTCGGCGATCGTGCTCGTCGCCGCCGACGACGTGATCGCCGTCATCTTCCCGAAGTACACGGGCGCGGAGACCGCCGTGCGCATCCTGTGCGTCGTCGCCGTGCTGCGCGCGGTGAGCTTCGTGATCCCGCCGCTGCTCGACGGCATGGGGCGGCCCGATCGCACGTTCACGTACACGCTGGCCGCCGCGGTCGTGCTCCCCATCTCGTACATCGCGTTCGCCGTCGTCCTCGGTGATCAGCTCGGGTTCGAGTCGGTCGCCGTCGCGTGGGCCGTGGGGTATCCGCTCGCGTTCGCCGTGCTCGCGTGGCTCGCCGTCTACACGCTCGACTGGTCGCTCGGCGCGTACGCGCGCTCGGTCGGCGGCGTCGCCTGGTGCATGATCGCTGCCGGCGTCGTCGGCTGGGGCGTGCACTGGGTGCTCGGTGGCCAGCTCCCCGCGATCCGCCTCGCGCTCGTCGCGATCACCGTCACCGGCGTCACCGGCCTCTTGCTCGCGTACACGCAGGGCATCAGCCTGCGGAGCGCGATGCGCTCGATGCGCGGCGACTGATCCGCTACGCGGTGATCCGCGTGGTCGAGACGCGCGTGTCGAACGGCGGCTGCGCCGACAGGTGCAGATTCGCTTCCTGCAGGTCGTCGTAGGTATCGATCTCGGCGGCGTACTTGCTCCCGATGTCGATGCCGGCGAGTGCGACGCCGTCGTCGATGATCTGCTGGAACGCGGCTTCGTAGTACTCGTTCACCAGGCCGTGCGTGCGGATGCGCTCGTGCAGCGCGGCGAACAGGCGGCGCGAGGAGTCGGCCGAGAACAGCTCGATGCCGACGGACTCGCCGATCGCGGACGGCACCGGCACGTGCTTGCCGATCTGGCCGATGCGGCCGGTGTCGTCGGCGGTGCACTTCACTTCCTCGAGCCCGATGCCGCCGACCGAGCGGACGGCCAGGCAATCGGTGCCGTGGTCGACGAGCTGCTTGACGACCGCGAGGTCGAACACGACGTCGCCATCGATGAGCACGAACGGCTGCGCGTCGACGTGCGTGCGGGTCAGCAGCAACGAGTAGGCGTTGTTCGTAGAAGCGTACTCGGCGTTCGAGACGAACGTGATCTCGCCGTGCGCGACCATGTCGGGGAACCACGACGCGGCCGCCTCGCGCACGAGGTGCTCGAGGTAGCCGGTGCCGATCACGAACTCGCGGATGCCCAGGCGCAGGAAGCTGGTGATCGTGCGGCGCAGGATCGGGACGCCCGCGACGGTCAGCAGGGTCTTCGGGACGTCATCCGTGTGGGGGCGGAGGCGGGTGGAAGAGCCTGCGGCGAGGATCACGCACTTCATCTCGGCGCGGAGACTGCAACAAGTGGTCCGGCAGATCCAGAACAGAGTTGAAGCTGGGCCGCTACTTACGACGCTGAAGCTGTCAGCTTTTCACCACCGGCGCCCGATCCCTGTCGCCGCTCTGACTCCTGGTATAGCTCCGCCCCTCCGATGCCCCCGCGCGTGACCGTCATGATCCGGTCGTACAACCGGCTGCCGCAGCTGGCGGACACGCTCGAGCGCCTGCTGTCCCAGCGGCACGATGCGTTCGACATCGTCGTCGTCGATCAGTCGACCGAGCGCCCGGAGGTCGCGACCCGGCGCCTCGACGAGCTCGCGCGCGATCCCCGCCTGCGCATCCTGCGGTTCCCGCCCCTCGGCGGCGCCCGCGCGCGCAACATCGGCGTCTCGGCCGCGCGCGGCGACGTGGTCGTGCTGCTCGACGACGACGACCTGCCGATCGGCGACGACTGGCTCTCGCAGATGGAGGCGCCGTTCGCCGATCCGAACTGCCTGGGCGTGACCTGCCGCCACCTGTGGCGCGAGGACGATCGCCCGTCGGCGGCGTATCGGTGGATCGCGCGGAAGCGGTGCATGCGCTACTCGTCGCTGCTCAAGACGCCGTCGACGTACAACCGGCTCGACGAGCCGGTGCGCCCGGTCGACTACGTGCACGGTACGGGTGGCGCGATCCGGCGCTCCGCGTTCGAGCGCTTCGGCGGGTGGGATGTCGACACGCCGATCGAGGACGAGCTGTCGTTCTCGCTGCGCGTGGCCGCCGGCAAGCGCCCCGAGGAGTACTTCGCGTTCGATCCGCGGCCGCTGCTGCAGCGGGGGCTCGACGTCGGTGGCGGGCTCGGCAAGCGGCAGCTCACCGCGGGCGGCTTCTACACGAAGTTCATGACGTTCGTGCACCGCATCCTCGGACGCTACCGGCGCACGCGCGTGCGGCTCTTGTACCCGCTCTACGTCCTCGCGGGTGCGGTGTTCGTGATCGACTGGTTGTGGAACGACTCGCGCCGTTATCCGACGACGCTGTGGCGGATCGCCGGCTCGATCGGCTTCGTGCTCGCGCTGCCGGTGCACGCGGTGAAGATGATCAAGGTCCCGTTCGGTGCACCCGAGGGCGCCGTGGGGCCGGGTAGCCCGCTACTTGCGGCGACGGAAGGTCTTGATCAGATGGTCGGCGGCAGCGCCGACAAATGAGATGCCGTTCATCACGCTCGCGTAGAGGATGACGCCCTCGGGCAGGTTCACGAGGCAGAAGATCCAGTACGCGGCGACGAACACGTCGCGGCGGCCGAGCGAGCGGAAGTGGCTGTTGAAGCTCGAGCGGTCGTAGATCTCGTCCGCGGTCGCCTTCTCATCCTCGTACCAGAGGCGGAACAGCGTCTGATCGGGCGTGCCGGTGCGCTTGTAGACATCGACGTAGACGTAGATCTCGACGTAGATGCGCGCGATGACGAGCGCGAGGCCGATCGTGCCCCAGATGCCGCCGACCGCGATCGAGATGCAGGCGACGAAGGCGTTATCGAGGATGCCGTCGGTGATCGTGTCGAGCCACTGACCGAGCTTGCTGCCCTGGTACTTGAGGCGCGCGATCTCGCCGTCGCAGGAGTCGAGGATGCACTGGATCTCGAGCAGCGTGCCGCCGATCGCGAACGCCTGCCACGTACCGCCGAGCAGCCAGATCGCGCCGGTGAGCCCGACCAGCGTCGCGAACAGCGTGATGTGGTTCGGCGTGATCCGCGTCCGCATCAGCGCGGTCGTGATCGGCCGCGAGAAGTGCGAGTTGAAGTACTGGTCGACGGGGCCTTCGTGGCTCTTGCCGAGCCCGGCGACCAGCGCCTTCTCGGCCTTGCGCAGCGAGGCGGCGTCGCGGATCGGCACGCCGGCGACCTCGTCGGCGCGCACGACCTGGACGCCCTCCGGTGCGGCGGTGCCCTCGGCGACCCACTCGACGGCGACCGGCAGGTCGGCGCGCAGCGGAATCGGCGCGGCTGGGACGATCGCGCGCGTCGCCCCCGCCTTGCCCGCGAGCCGGATCGTGCGCTCGAGCACGCTGAGCCCGCCGCAGATCATCGCGTAGGCGCCGGGGTGGCCGACGTCGACGAAGACGGGCTGCTCGGTGGTCATCGGCTCGATTGCGTATCACGCCCCGGACGGCGCTCGCGCGAGACCAGGAGCCAAATGCACGCGGCACGAAAAGGTACGACGTGGCGGATGCACGCGAAGCTGACGGTGTCGACTTCTCCCGTCGGCGCTCGCGATCCGGTTCGACGGCTTCTGATTCTTATCGGGCGAGCGGTGGTACTCCGGCGCTGGACAGGCAGGCATCGACCGCCTTCTTCGGGACGGTGAGTAAGGCCTTGGCGACGTCGGGGACTGGCTTCCCCTTGCGGACGTCATCGATGAGGCAAATGCACACGTCGGCGGCCTGCTTCTCCGACCTCTTGGCGGCGAGCAGGTCGCGGTAGCAGCCGGCGTAGGCACGAATGACGAGAACCGAGCGGTGCTTGAGCCCCTTGCTGAAGGGGCTGGCTTCCTCGGCGGCCGCGGGCTTTGCCAGACCGAAGTCCGCGCAGACCTCGGTCGTTTGCTGGCCGGCGAGGATCTTATCGGCCGGCCGACCGGCGAGCCGCTCGCGGCGAAGGAAGTCGACTTCGCAGCCGCAGATCCGGTCGAGGATCTCGGGAGGCTTGTCGCCCAGATGTGGCGACAAGGCGTCGACGCAGTTGATCGCGGTTCCGATGAGGTATCGAGTATCGATGTCCGATCGCTTCGGCTTGGCGCCCGCGTCGTTAGCAACCACGAGGCCCACAGCCAACAAGACGCGCGCGACGGATCTCATTGGCCTCGGATCTATCACAGCATCGCGCTTGGCCCGAGCCTCGATCCCGATCCGTCCGCGGCGTTGCTGACCTCGACCGCTGGTTCGATACGCTCGTCGAACGCCGAGCGCGGCGACCCAACCGCGCGCTCGACGACGTTGCCCCGCCGGGCCTGCGCCGCATCCTCGACCTCGAGACCCGCGACGAACGCCATGCATACTTCGCCTTGACGCAGGCTGCGCAGGAGCGTCTCCTCGCAGTGGGCATCCCGCTGTTCGAGCCATCGATGCGACGCTCCACCGCCCAATTCCTCGAGACACGCCTCTGGCCAGATCACATCTGGCTGCACGGCCCCGTCGCCGCCGACGCGATCGGCCTCTTGCACCGCGGCCTGATCTGGACGCTTCGCTACGACGCGGGCCGCTTGCTCGGCGAAGTCACCGTGCCCGATCTGTTGGTCACGGGGCACGCGGACGTCGTGCAGCGATCCTGCGAGGCGCACGCGCCGGAGAGCGCGCTGCTGGCGACGCTGCGCGGTGAACCCGTCGACGTCGGACCGCTTGGCACGTTCGACCACAGGGATGTGCTGCTCGCGCGCAAGGCGAGGGGGCACACGGTCGAACCGCAGGACATCGATGCGTACGCGGCGAAGTTCGTCGATCCCTCGGATGCGTATCGCGTCGACGTGCTGCGCCAGCTCCTCGCCTTGGCGCCCGGGAGGTCACCGAGGTCACTGACCGACGCGCCGATCGACGTTCGACCGGACACCGACGTCGAGCTCCTCGGGGTGATGGACTTCGTCACGACGGGGGATCGCGAGGGCTGTCTGCGCCGTCTCGCCGGCGCGCTCGAACAGTGCGAGGACCTGCCGGTCGCGAGGGCGGCGTTCCGGTTGTCCGAGCTCGCGGCGCTGTGTCGGCTGCTGACCGGCGATGATGCGACAGCGAAGGCGATCCTCGAGCGCGCTCCACTCGACACGGTGCGCGACGCCTGGCGCGCGATCTTCGGCGAGGAGGGCGAGGCGCGGATCCAGCGCGACAAGAACAAGGTGCTCGTCGCGATCGAGGAGGCGTTCGACGGCGTGCCGTTCCCCGGCGAGCCGCATCGCTCGCTGTTCCAGGCCCAGGCCGCGGACAGCTGGGCCGGCTGCGATCAGTCACGCGATCACAAGGGCCGCTGGCAGGACCTCCCGCGCGAGCACATCCTCGCATGTCAGTTCGCGCTGCCGCATCTGGGAGCGGAGAGCCTCCCGTACTACCTGCCTGCGATCATGAGCTTCGTCGTCCGCGAACACGACGTGCCGAGGCCGGACCACGGGTCACGGTGGATCTTCGATTCGATGGAGTACCACCTGCGGTTCTGCCTCCGCGATGCGCGCCTGCGCGAGGACGCGATCGACCGCCATCGCCTCCTCACGCGCGAACAGCTCGCGGCGATCGCGTGCTTCGCGGACTACTACCGCTGCAGCCCCGAGGATCGCATGCGCTGGCACGCGATCGCGCGCGGCGCGGCGTGGCCCACCTAGCTCGACGCGAGCCGAGCGAGGCCGACGCCGAGCGGGGTGGTCGCTCGCCACCCGAGCACCTCGGCGGCGCGATCGACCGCGAGCACGTAGCGCATCGGATCGTTCGGCCCGCGCACGCGCTCGCCCCAGCCGAGCAAGTGCGTGCCGCCGAGCAGGCGGCCGAGCTCCTCGCCGACGTCGCGCACGCGGGTCTCGACGCCCGAGCCGATGTTGATGACGGACGAATTCGGGGCCTTGGCTGCGAGCGCGGCGACCACGGCGGCGGCGGCGACGTCGTCGACGAACACGAAGTCGCGCGTCTGCGCGCCGTCGGTGAGCGCGACGTGCTCGCCCGCGCGCAGGGCGTGCACGATGGAAGGCAGGAACATCGGGGGCTGCTGGCCGGGGCCGTAGACGACGGCCAGGCGCAGCGCGAGGGTAGGCACGCGCGCGGCGAACGCGGCCTCGCCCTCGAGCTTGGCGAGAGCGTAGGGTGTGGTGGCGAGCGCGGGGCCGTCCTCGCGGAAGGGCAGGGGCGCCTCGCCGTAGCACTCGCCGCTGGAGACATAGATCGCGCGGGTGGCGCCGCTCGCCATCAGGGCATCGAGGGCGGCGGTCACGTGGACCGCGCGGTTGTCATCGAGCGAGGGCAGCTTCTTACCCGCGGCCCATACGAGGACGTCGCCGCGCGCCGTCTCGCCGCGGCCGATCGCGATCGCGTCGTGGCCGACAGCGGTCAGCGCGCGGCAGATCGCCGAGCCGATGAAGCCGCGCCCGCCGCCGACGACGACGCGCACTACGACGCCCGCAGGTGCTCGCGGTACCAGCCGACGGTGCGCGCGAGGCCCTCGGTGACGCCGAACGCCGGCTTCCAGCCGAGGCGCGTGCGCGCCTTCTCCGCGTCGAGGAACTGCGCCTTGATCTCGTGCGACGCCTGGCCGAGCACGACGGGCTCGAGGTCGGTGCGCCCGACGGCGGCGAGGATCGCCGCGGCGATCTCGAGCACGGTCATCGGCTTCGCATCGGCGAAGTTGAACGCCTCGCCCGTGATCTCCGGGCGGCCGATCGCCTCCGCGGTCGTCATGTACGCGTTGACCGCGTCCCCGACGTAGACGTAGTCGCGCACGAACTTGCCGTCGGAGCGGATGATCGGACGCTCGCCGCGCAGCGCGCTGCGGATCGTGCCGGGCACGATGCGGTTCCAGTTGAGGTCGCCCGGGCCGACCAGGTTTCCGCACCGCGTGATGCAGACCGGGACCTCGTAGGTCTCGAAGTAGCTGCGCGCGATCAGGTCGGTGCAGCTCTTCGAGCAGTCGTACGGGAACCGGCCCTCGAGCGGCGAGTCCTCCTTGTACGGCAGCTCGGGTTGATCGCCGTACGCCTTGTCGCTCGACGCGACGACGACGCGCTTCATCAGCTTCGCGTTGCGCCGGCACGCCTCGAGGAGGTTGTACGTGCCGCGTACGTTGCTCTCCCACGTCGACAGCGGGTTGCGGTTCGCGGTGCCGACGATCGCCTGTGCCGCCGCGTGGAACACGGTGTCGATCTCGTGCTCGTTGAGCGCGCGCTCGAGCAGCGGGTAGTCCTCTAGCTGACCGCGGACGATCGTCACGCGGCCGGGGAGCCCGAGCCGATGGAAGTGGCTGCCCGCGACCTCGTCGCGCACGAGGCACACGACGTTCGCGCCGGCGTCGGCGAGCGCTTGCGTGAGGTGGCTGCCGAGGAGCCCGGTGGCTCCGGTCACGAATACCTGTCGATCGGTCCAGAAGCTCACGCGATCCTCCACGGGGCTTGGCCGCTCTTGGCGAGCTCTTCGAGCTTCACCAGGTCGCGGTACGTATCCATGCACTGCCAGAAGCCGCGGTGGTGATGGACCATGAGCTGGCCATCACGCGCGCAGTTCTCGAGCGGCTCGCGCTCGAGCGTGCAGCGCTCGTCGGCCGTCACGTAGCCGAGGAACTTCCTGTCGAACACGAAGAAGCCGCCGTTGATCATGCCGGCGTCCTCGCCGGTCGGCTTCTCGGCGAAGGCACGCACGCGGTCGCCATCGACCGCGAGCTCGCCGAACCGGCCGGGCGGACGCACGCCGGTCACCGTCGCGAGCTTGCCGTGCGCGCGGTGGAACGCGAGCAGCTGGTTGACGTCGACGTCGCACAGGCCGTCGCCGTACGTCAGCATGAACTGCTCCGCCTTGCCGGGAGCCAATAAGAATGGCGCGACGCGCGCGAGGCGCGCGCCGGTCATCGAACCCTCGCCGGTGTCGACGCAGGTCACGCGCCAGTCGCGCGCCTCGTTCTGGTGGAACTCGATCTTGCCGGGCGCCGAGAGGTCGACGGTGAAGTCGCTCGACATCGCGGCGAAGTCGAGGAAGTAGCGCTTGATCACGTCGCCCATGTGCCCGAGGCACAGCACGAAGTCCTTGAATCCGTGCGCGGCGTAGAAGCTCATGATGTGCCAGAGGATCGGTCGACCCGCGACCTCGATCATCGGCTTGGGCTTGCGCTCCGCGGCCTCGCGGATGCGCATGCCTTGGCCTCCGCACAGGATGACGACGGGGATGTTACTCACTGGTTGCTCCTAACACGGACGCGTATACCTGTTCGAGCCGCGCGACATGCGCAGGCAAGCTGTACTCCGCGAGCATCTTGTCCCGCGCCGCCGCCGCGAGGGGACCGCGCCGCGCCGGATCGGCGAGCGCGAGCAGCGCCTCGGTGAGCGCCACCGGGTCGCGCTCGGGGCACAGCAGGCCCGTCTCGCCGTCGATGATCTGCTCCGGGATTCCCGCATGGCGCGTGGAGATGACGGGCAGGCCCGCGGCGCCGGCCTCGATGATCACCGTGGGCGTGCCTTCCTCGTCGCCGTTCACCGCGGTGCGGCTCGGCACGAGCAGGACATCGGCGTGCGCCATCGCGTCGGGCACCGGCGACGCAGGATCCGGCCACGCGACCGGCACACCGAGCTCGCCGGCGAGCGCCTGCAGCTGCGGCTTGAGCGGCCCATCGGTGCCGAGCACGGTGACCTCGCAGGCGAGGCCGCGATCGATGGCGCCCTTGCATGCGCGCAGGCCGTCGTCGAAGCCCTTCTTGTCGACCTCGCGCCCGACCATCAGCACGCGCAGCGGGCGGTCGCGCGTGGTGTCGCGCGCCAGCTTCGCCGCGCCCGCGAACCGCGACAGATCGACGCCGAGCCGCACGACCTCGAGCTTGTCGGCCGGGCAGCCCTGCGCCTCGAGCGCGCGCTGCATGTGCTGCGAGAGCACGAGGATCTTCGCGGCGCGCGCGAACACCTTCTTGCGCGTCAGCGTGTACCACCACGCCCACGACGCGAACCGCTCGCGCGTCTTGTACATGACGACGTCGTGGCCGTAGTACGAGACCACGAACGGGATGCCGGCCTTCTCGGCGCCCGCCATCGCGTACGGGCCGGTCTGCCCGAGGTGGGCATGGATCAGCTTGACGCTGCTCGCCCAGCTCGCGAACCGGCCCGCGCTGCGCGTCGCGAGATAGCGCGTGCGCGCGAAGCCGTCGACCAGCGTGACGTCGTCCCACGGGAAGCGCTCGGGCAACAGCCGCCGCGAGGCGAACACGCGCACCGAGAAATTCCCTGCGTCGTGCACCGCACGCAAGGACCCGTAGATGAACGTCTCCGATCGCGCCAGGAAGTTATGGCGGAGAAAGCCGATCGGCGTGGGCATGCGCGCGCGATGTTATGCCACCATGCTTCCGCAGCGCCAAGATGGCTTCCGACGGTGAACCAGCGATTGCCGGCATGCCCGATGAGGATCGGGCGGACCGCAACGCCGACGACGCGCAGGTGACCGGCGGTCCCGACGAGGCGCCGGTGCGCAGCGGCGCCGAGCGCGATGTGCCGGCGAATGCCGAGCACGAGGATCACGCGAAGCGATCGCGCGATGCCGGCCTTTACCTGTACTCGCGGCTGGCGGCGTCGATGCTCGGCCTCTTGACGATCGGCATCGCGACGCACGTGTACGCGAAGCCCGCGTTCGCGTACGTCGCGACGCTCCTCCTCATGTTCGATACGTCGTACGCGCTCGGCTCGCTCGGCCTCGCGGAGGCGGTGTTCTTCTTCGTCGGGCGCGATCATCAGCGCGCACCTGCCGTCGTGCGGCAGGCCTCGTTTCTCCTGCTGCTCGTCGCGCTGCCGGTGATCGGCGTCGCGATGGTGGTCGGCTGGTCGCTGTCCAAGCCCGACGTCGATCTCGTGCCCGCGCTGCCGTGGGTCGCGCTCGCGCTGCTGTTCGCGATGCCGACGCAGCCCGCGATCAACCAGCTGCTCGCCGCGTCGCAGGCGCGCGCCGCGTCGATCTTGCAGACGCTCTACGCCGCGCTCAACGCCGTCGCGCTCGTGCTGCCCGCGCTGCTCGGCATCGACGTCAGCTGGACGCCGATCCTCCTGGCGGGCGCGACCAGCGTGCGCCTGCTCGTGCACCTGTGGCTGATGCGCAACGTGTTCCCGCGCGTCGATCGGACGCCGTGGCTCGTCGGGCGCGAGCTGCGCGCCATGATCGGCTACGCGTTCCCGGCGGGCGTCGCGGCGCTGTGCGGCAAGCTCAACCCGCAGATCGACAAGTACGTCGTCAACGTGCTGCTCAGCACCGAAGTGTTCGCCATCTACACCGCGGCCGCGTGGGAGCTGCCGCTCATCTCGATGATCCCGTACGCGATCGGCGCGGTCATGCAGATCCGCTACGTCGAGCTCTACTTGCATCGGCGTACGCAGGACCTGCGCGCGCTGTGGTTCGCCAACGCGAGCAAGACCGCGCTCGTCGTGTTCCCGGTGACGATCGCGGTCATCGTGGTCGCGCCCGAGCTCGTCGAGCTGTTGTTCGGCAAGGGCTACCTGCGCGCCACGGTGCCGTTCCAGCTGTTCACCGCGGTGTTGCTCCACCGCGTCGCGAGCTACGGCGCGATGCTCCAGGCCACCGATCAGACGCGTGCGCTGCTCGTCTCGAGCATCCTGCTCGTCACCACCAACGCGGTGCTCACGCTGCCCCTCACGTACGCGCTCGGCTATCCCGGCGCGGCGCTCGCGACGCTGCTCGCGAACATCCCGCCGTGGCTGTGGACGCTGTCGCGGATCGGCCGCGCCATGGGCACCGGGCTCGCGGGCGCGCTGCCGTGGGCCACCCTCGCGCGCGGCCTCGCGACCGCGGGCGGCGTCGGCATCGGCGTGTGGCTCGCGAAGCAAGCGCTGCCACTCCCCGCGGCGGCGCGCCTGCTGCTCGCCGTGCTCGTCTACGGTCTCGTGTACATCCCGATCGCGCGCGCCACCCGCGTGCTCGCGCAGAGCGACCTCGATTACATCGTGCGGTGGCTGACCTTCCGGCTCCACCGCCGCTGATCACGACGCTCGAAGGGCAGGGCGCGCACCGCGGCGCGCGAGCTCGCGCAGCTGGCGGCGCAGCTTGGCGTGCTCGCTCGCGACGACGACGCACGTGATCAACGCACCGATCCACATGGTGCCGTAGATGATCGCGTAGCCGTTGAAGCACGCGACGGCGAAGGACGCGAGGTTCACGAAGTCGCGCCGCACGACGAGCATGAGCAGCTCGCCGGCCTTGCGCATCCAGCGCGGCGCGTTGCTCGGCGGCTCGACCCGCCGGCCGAGCGCGGAGCTCGCACCCTCGCCGACGATCTCGAGATCGCCGAGGTAGTGCTGGCTGTTGCCGGTCTTGGAGACGACGATCAGGAAGAAGTAGATGCCGTAGACCGCGATCATCATCGAGCCGACGCCGATCGCGATCGACGCCGCGACCCACGTGTGCGGATGCAGCTGATACGCGTGGTAGCCAACGGCGAACATCAGCACGAGCGTCGTCATCTCGTCGACGATCGTGTCGAGCCAGGCACCGGCCTTGGAGCCGTTGAGCTTGAGCCGCGCGATCTCGCCGTCGCAGCCGTCGATGATGCCGCCGATCAGGACGAGGCCGCAGCCGAGGACCAGCGCGCGTGGGGTGGGGTGTGCCGCGATCCAGCAGCCGACCATGCCGAGGAGCAGGACGAGGATCGAGACCTGATTCGGCGTGACCGGCGTCCACACGAGCATCCGGGTCAGCGGACGCGACAGCGGGCGATAGATGTAGTTCGTGATCGCGCTGTCCTCGTGCTTGATGATCAGCCGCAGCAGCATCCCGGTTGCGTCGCGCCGCTCGTCGGGCGTGGTCGCCGCGTGCCGCGCGATGTCACCGTGCGCGACCTTCGTGGCATCGGCCCACTGCGTGGCGAGCTCGAGGTCGGCGGCCTCGGGTGCGCGCACGATCGCCGCGATCGCCTCGGCGGCTGCCGTGCCCTCCGCGTACAGCGCCCCGGCGTAGCCGCCCTCGGGGCCGACGGCGATGCGCGTGGCGCCGGTCGCGCGGAGCAGCGGCTCGACGAGGGGGAGGTGCACGACCTGATCGCCCGCCTGGATCACGAGCAGCGCGGCCTCGCCTCGCGCGGCGTCCCACGCGGCGAGGTCGGCGGTCGCCGCCGCGCCATCGACGACGACCACGCGCCGCGCACCTGCCTTGGCGGCGACGCGACGCCCGCGCTCGCCGAGCGAGAGCCCGAGCACGCGCTCGCGCGCACTCGGCGCACACGCGATGATCACCGCGTCGAAAGCGCTAGCCACGCAGCAGGACCTCGGCGCGCGCCAGATCCTCGACGGTGTCGATCTCGATCACCTTGCAGTGATGCACGTCGACGATCGAGAACGGCAGCGCACCCTTGGTCAGTCGATCGAACGCGTGCTCGTAGTACTCGTGGGTGACGCCGCGCGCCTCGAACGTCGTCAGGTCCGCGAACACCTGGCGCGCCGCGTCCGCCGACAGCTTGGTGATGCCGATGTACTCGCCGGTGCACCGCGCGGGCACCAGCTTCTTCGACACCGCCGCGACTCTGCCATCGCCCCCGAGCTCCACCTTCATGGTCTCCTCGTCGAGCTCGTCGCGGCAGTCGACCGCGAGCACCGCCTCGCCCGGAGCGGCGAGCACGGCGGGCAGCAGCTGGTCGTCGAGCACGGTGTCGCCGTCGAGCTGCACGTACGCGTGGCCGCGCAGCGCCGGCTCGGCGACCAGCACCGAGTAGAAGTTGTTCCACTCGGCGTAGCGCTCGTTCATCACCACCGTGCAGCGGTAGCCGCCGGCGGCGAGGGCGGCCCGTAGCGTATCGATGCAGTAGCCACCGACCACGACGACGTCCTCGCTCAAGATGCCGACCTCGGCGAGCGCGTCGAGCTGGCGGAACAGGAACGACCGCCCGGCCACCTCGACGAGGACCTTGGGGCGGTCGTTGGTCAGGGGGGCCAAGCGCGACCCGACACCCGCAGCGAGGATCAGTGCTTTCATGCGATGACGCGCCCACGATACTCGGGGGACCACGCCGCTCCAAGCGCACGACGTGGCAGGTCCGACCTCTCCACGTGACCAACCTGTCAAACCGCGGTCACCAGTCTGGTGGAAAACTGACATTATCGCGGCTCAACTCCGCCGCGGACGGGCGGTGTGGTTGTTGCATCGCGGCCCGTCACCTATGGTCTCGCATGCCGTTGTGCTGGCGACGCGGTTGGCCCTGGAGTCGGGTAATACGCTCTCGACCCGGGCAGTCGCGCGCGTCCGGCAGACGCTCGAGCATCTCGCCGCCGTCGGCGTCCGCCACGTTGCTGTGGTCGACGGTCGCCACGCGGACGAGCTCCGAGATCGTCTGAGGCTACACGAGTTGCCACAGCTGGACGTTCGCGTGCTCGCGAACCTGTCGTGGAAGAACCTGAGCGGCTCGGCGGTGCTGATGGCCCGCGATTGGTTCGAGGGGGACGGCCACTGCCTCGTCGTGCGCGGAGATCGCCCCGACGCAGCCGCGATTCGCCTCCTGGTCGACACGCGGCTGTCTCGCGACGGGATCGCGGCCGCCATCGTCGCCGCGCCCGGTCCCGAGGCGGACCCCGGCGCCGAGTTCCGGATCAAGCTCGTCCCGCAGGACGACACGGATCTGCACACGGTCACCGCGATCGGCGAGGACCTCGATGACGCGGACGGCGTGTTCACCGGCCACGCGCTGGTCGACCGCTCGATCCTCGACGCGCTCGGCAAGCTCAACAACCCCACGCTCGAGCACGGCCTGCACGAGCTCGTCGAGGCCGGCCGCGTGGTCGCGCTCGTGCGGTCGTCGGTGTGGCCGTGGGCGGCGCGCCAGCGCATCGACGTCGAGGACAAGGTCACGGCGCTGCTGGAGACCAAGCGCCACGCGCCGTACGTGCTGCTCAACCCCGGCCCGGTGAACACCACCGCGACGGTCAAGAGCGCGCTCGTGCACCACGACGTGTGCCACCGCGACGCCGTGTTCAGCGAGCTGATGGTCTCGCTCACCGGCAAGCTGCGCCGCATCTTCCGCGGCACGCCGCACCACACCGTCGTCGCGATCACCGGCAGCGGCACCGCGGCGATGGAGTCGGCGCTGGTGTCGACGGTGCCACCCGACAAGAAGATCCTCATCGTCGACAACGGCGCGTTCGGCGCGCGGCTCGTCGAGGTGGCGAAGGTCCACGAGATGGACATCGTCCACCTGCGCTACGCGTGGGGAAAGACCGTCGAGCCCGCGCACGTCGAGGAGGCGCTCGCCGCGTATCCCGACATCGCGGTGGTCGCGATGATCCACCACGAGACGTCGGTGGGGCTGATGAACCCGGTGCGCGAGGTCGGTGCGCTGTGCCGCCGCCACGACGCGCTGCTCGTCGTCGACGCGGTGTCGTCGCTCGGCGCCGAGGACGTCGACGTCGTCCGCGATCACATCGACATCTGCTACTCGAGCGCGAACAAGTGCCTGCACGCGATCAGCGGCGCCTCGTTCATGTGCGTGTCGCCGCGCGTGTGGAGCCGCATCGAGGCCCTTCAGCCGAGGTCGTACTACCTCGACCTCCGTCGCTACCGGAAGTACATGGACGAGCTCGCGCAGACGCCGTTCACGCCGGCGGTGTCCGTGTACTTCGCCCTCGACGCCGCGTGCGGTGAGTTCCTCGCCGACGGTCACGCCGCGCGGTTCGCGATGTACAGCGAGCGCAACGCGAAGCTGCGCGCAGGGCTCGCGGCGCTCGGCATGCCGTCGTTCACGCAGACGGGCCACGAGTCGCACTCCATCGTGACCTGCCGGCTGCCGGACGGCGTCGCGTTCGACGCGCTGTACGAGGCGGTGAAGGCGCGCGGGATCCTGGTGTACGGCTGCAAGGGCGTGCTCGCCGATCGCTACCTCCAGATCGCCAACATGGGCGACCTCGCCGACGGTACGATCGAGCGCGTGCTGGCGGTGCTCGGCGAGGAGATCGCGCGGCTCCGCGGCGCGACCGCACAGCCGTCGACGATCGCACCCGAGCTGGCGGCTCCGCAGGAGCGTCGTGCCGGCTAGCCTGACGGCGACCGCGCCCGCGTCTCGCCTCCTCGACCCGCAACGGCTGCGCCGGATCCGCAACATCCAGAGCGCCGAGTTCTACTCGCGGCTCGTGATGCGGCCGCTGTCGACGCTGGTCTTGATCTTCGTCGCCGACTGGAAGTGGCTGACGCCGAACCTCGTCACCACGTTCGCGAATGTGTTCAAGCTGGCGGGCGCGGCGCTGATCGCGTTCAACCACCAGGACCACGGGGTGCTCGGCGCGATCGTGCTCCAGATCGGCACGCTCTTCGATCATATCGACGGCATGCTCGCCCGCTATCGCGGCGCGGGCAGCGTGTTCGGCGCGTTCTACGACAAGGCGAGCGACGCGGTGACGTGGCTCGTGATCAGCGGCGCGCTCGGCTGGGCCGCGTACAAGGACACCGGCGACGTGTGGCTGCCGATCGGCGCCGTCGCGTCCGCGTACATGCTGCTCGTGATCGGCTACATGAAGTGGATCGTCGCGGCCGCCTCGCGCCGCACGCCCGCGCCGGCCGCGCAGGAGCCGCCGTCGCGCACGCCCGCGCAGTGGGCCGGCTGGTTCGTCTCCTCGCTCGCGCGCGCCGCGATGTTCGAGGAGATCGATCTGTTCTTCTGGATCGGGCTCGGCCTGGTCCTCGACGAGCTGCCGTTCACGATCCTGCTGCTCGTGGTCTCGCAGGCGGTGCAGCTCGTCATCATGTGCATCAAGCGCGCGCTGCAGATGCGCGCGATCGACGCCGAGGCTGCAGCGGCTACCGCCCGCCGCGCCGCGTGACGATCACGTGCGCGACGGCGAGGCCGAAGTAGCCGACGCTGACGCCGACGCCGAACACGAGGCCCACGACCGGCACGCCCGCGAGGCAGGTCGCGCTCCATAGCAGGATATAGAAGTCGCGTCGTCCCGACGACCGCAGCAGCTGGCGCGCCGACAGCGAGGTCTCGAACCGCTCGGCGAGGTCCTCGCCCTCGGTGTCGAAGAACCACTTGAACGACATGATGTCGCCAGGCCGGCCGCGGCGCGCGACGTCGAGGTGGATCATGAGCGCGCAGTACGAGCGTAGGCCGGCGGCGACGAGGCCGATCGGCATCCAGATGCCGCCGATGCCGACCGCGAGCATCGCGAGGAAGAGGTTGTCGATGACGTCGTCGGACACGTTGTCGAGCCACATCCCGAACTTGCTCGACAGAAAGCGCAGCCGCGCGACCTCGCCGTCGCAGGAGTCGAGGATGACCTGCACGAACATCAGCGCGCCTGCCGCGGCGAACGCCGGGTAGGTGCCGAGCGCGACCACCGCGCACGCGGCGAGGCCGACGAGGATGTTGACCATCGTGATCTGGTTCGGCGTGACGCCGAGCCGGCACCACAGCGCGGACAAGCGCAGCGAGATGCCGCGAATGACATAGCGATCGCCGAGGCCGTCGTACGAGCGCCGGCAGCTCTGGAGCAGGGCGCGGGCCGCGGCGCGGCGCGACGACTCGTCGAGGATCGGGACCTGTGCGACCACGTTGCCGGGGACCTCGGTCGCCGCAGGTGGCGCGGCGGCGGGATCGATCACCTCGACCGCGAGCGGCAGGGCAGGCAGGGCAGGGAGCCGCGCAACCTCGCCGCGGACCACGGCGCGCGCGGCGCCATCCTGCGCGGCCTTGCGGAGCACGCGCTCGGCGACGCTGACGCCGCAGATCGTCATCGACGCGATGTCGGGACGACTCGCGTAGTCGACGAACACGGTACCGCCCGCCGTCATCGCGACACGTATAGCAAGTCCTCGAGCGCCTTGGCAGGCTTCGCTCGGTCTGTGCGTCCGTCCATGCTAGCGTGTCCGTTCGATGTCGTTCGCCCGCGAGCTGCAGGTCGCCGAGGTCGCGGCGCGCGCGGCCGGTGAGCTCGTCGCCCGCTACTACGCGGCGGGGCCGATCGCCGTGGAGCACAAGGCGGACGCGTCGCCGGTGACCGCGGCGGATCGCGACGCGAACGCGGCGATCCTCGAGGTGCTGCGCGCGGCGTTCCCCGGTGACGCGATCTTGAGCGAGGAGTCGCCCGACGACGGGGCACGGCTGTCCGCGACGCGCGTCTGGATCGTCGATCCGCTCGACGGGACGCGCGACTTCGTGAAGCGCACCGATGACTTCGCGGTGCACGTCGGGCTCGCTGTCGACGGCGAGGCGGTGGTCGGGGCCGTGTACCTGCCGGTCACGCGCGCGCTGTTTGCCGCCGCGCGCGGCGCCGGTGCGTGGTGCGAGCAGGGCGGGGCGCGCTCGGCGCTTCGCGTCGCGCCGGACCGCGGTGACCTGCGCGTGGGGATCAGCCGCCATCACCTGAGCGAGCGCCTCCGCGCCGCGCTCGACGCGGGCGGCATCGTGGATCGGCGGCCGATCGGCGCGTCGGTCAAGCACATGCGCGTCGCCGCCGGCGAGCTCGACGCGGTGATCAACCTCAGCTCGGGCGAGCTCGAGTGGGACACGTGCGCGCCCGAGGTCGTCCTCCGCGAGGCGGGCGGCAGCTACACCGACGGAGACGGCGCACCCTTCCGCTACAACCAGCCCGATCCCGAGCATCATCGCGGCAGCATCGCGAGCAGCGGTGCGTCCCACGCGCGCCTCGTCGACCTCGTGCGCGGGTACCTCGGATGAAGCCGATCCTCACGGTCGACGGCATCGACGGCAGCGGCAAGTCGACGTTCGCGCGCACGCTGCACGCCGCGCTCGCGGCCGCGGGGCACGCGCCGGTGCTGTTTCGCGTCGACGACTTCCGCCGGCCCGTCGCGTGGACCACACCCGAGGCCGAAGCGGAGCTGTACTACGACGCGTACTACGACCTCGCGCGGTGCGATGCGTGTCTCGGTGCGTTCGCCGACGGTGCGGCCGAGATCGCGATCCCGACGTACGACGTCGTCGCCGAGCGCATGTCCGGCGAGCGGACCGTCGCGCTGGGCGAAGCGACCGTCGCCGTCGTCGAGGGCGTGTTCCCGCTGCGCCTGCCGCGGGCCGCCGCCGGTGTCGTGATCTACCTGGCGGCGTCGGAGGACGAAGCACGCCGCCGCATCGTCGCGCGAGATGCGAAGAAGGGCAGGTCGGTCGAGGAGATCAACCGCCGCATCGATCGCCGCTACTTCCCGTCCCAGCGGCGGTACCACGACGAGCTCGACCCACGCGGGCGCGCCGACCTGGTCATCGACAACGAGGATCCGCGCGCGCGCCGCACCCTCAGGTGCGATCTGACGAGGGTGCCCGAGCACCTGCGAGAGATCCTGAGCGTGACCGCCGCGTCACCCGAAGTTGGAACGAAAAAGCCTGGTCTTCCGCTCCTGTAGGCGGTATATGGCGCTGCCGTGTCGAGACACCCTGCGGACCGTTACGCCGCGTGGCTCGACCGGAACCGGATCGGCGTCGTCGTCCTCTCCGTTCTGATCGCGATCCTCGGCGGGTACGTCGCCGCGAAGATCGCGATCAAGAGCGACCTGGCGAATCTCTTACCGCCCGCGCAGCGCTCCGTGCGCGATCTCGTGGCGGTGCAGAAGCGCGCGCGGCCCTTCGGCACGATCAACGTCGTGGTCGAGGCCCGCGACCCGGCGGTGCGCGAGCGCGCCGCGCGCGGGCTGATCGAACGCTTCGGCGAGCTCGAGCCGGACCTGGTCGCGCAGGTGTCGATCGACGACGGACCGCAGCGCCGCTACGCCTGGGAGCACCGGTATCTGTGGGCGGAGCTCGCCGACCTGCAGGACGCGCTCGCCGCGCTCGATCAGCGAATCGCGGACGCACATCTCGACGCGAACCCACTGTTCATCCCCCTCGATGACGAGGCGCCGGCGGGGCCCGATCGCCTCGGCGAGCTCGAGGCCAAGCTCGCCGATGCCGAAGCGAAAGCGAAGGCGCCATCGCTGCGCGTCTCGAAGGACGGCCGGCTCCAGCTGATCACGCTGCAGACCACGTTCGCCGGCTCCGACGCCCCCCGCGCCGAGCGCCTCACCGCGAAGATCCACCGCGCCGTCGCCGAGGTGCGCCGCGAGGTCGGCCCGGCCTTCACCGTCGGGCTCACTGGCAACATCACGTACTCGCTGCTCGAGCACGACTCGGTGCTCGACGGCATGACGCTGTCGCTCCTCATCACGGTCGGCCTGTGCGCTGTCGTGCTGCTGCTCTACTACCGGTCGGGCCGGATCGTGCTCGCGATGCTGTGGGCGCTCGGCGTCGGCGTGGTGTCCACCTTCGCCCTGGCGTGGGCGGTGGTCGGCCACCTCAACGTGATGACCGCGTTCCTGTTCGCGATCGTCGTCGGGAACGGCCTGAACGCGGCGCTGATCCTCGTCGCGCGTTACCTCGAGGAGGTCCGCGATATCGGCGATCCGGTCGAGGCCCTCGGGCGCGCGATCCGGGGCGCGATGCGCGGCACGCTCGCAGCGGCGGGCACCGCGGCGGTCGCGTACAGCTCGCTGCTCATCACCGACTTCCGCGGCTTCCGCCAGTTCGGCGCGATCGGCGGCGCCGGCATGGCGGCCACGTGGATCACGACGTTCACGGTGCTCCCCGCGCTGCTCTACATGTTCGCGCGCGCGGGCTGGATCGTGCCGACGAACCCGCCCGCGATCGGCGGCGCCGGCATGGCGGCCACGTGGA
>DATLHR010000406.1:0-13447 GCA_035539815.1 Kofleriaceae bacterium | reverse complement strand
GCCGGCGCCGCGAGCGAGGCCGGTGCGCCCGACGTGCCGTTCCCGCGCGTCGCGGCGACGATCGCGATCAACGCGAGGACGGCCGCGCCGAGGATCGCATTGCGCTTCCACGTGGGGTTGCGCTCCGTCGTGGGACTCGGTCCGATCACGGAGATCCCCGCGGCCGGGGTGAGCGTCGCGGCGGCGATCGGGGTCGCGATCGACACGCCGGCGGGCGGCGTCCCTGCGTCCGTGGTCGGCATCCCGGCGTGCGAGATCGCCACACCGGGTAGCGAGGCGTCGGGCACGCCGATCGTCGTGCCGGGACCGTGCGCGACGATCGCGACGCCGGCCGGCGGCGTGGCGAGGTGCGGTCCTGCGGAAGCGAGCGCGTCCGCGATCTGCGCGGCGGTCGGGCGCTGCGCCGCGTCGGTGGCGATCGCGCGATCGATGAGCGCGCACAGCTCGGCGGGCAGGTGCGGCGCGAGCTGCGCGACGGGAGGGACCGTCGGGATCAGCGCGCTGCTCCTGTCCTCGAGGCGCGGCCACCGCCCGGCCGCGGCCTGATAGAGCGTCGCGCCCAGGCCGTAGACATCGCCCTCGGCGTCGGACTGGCCTTTGACGAGGGCTTCCGGAGGAGCGTACGCGGGCGAGCCGACGAACTGGCCGGTCATCGTCAGCGACGAGTCGGGGATGTGGGCGACGCCGAAGTCGGCGAGCTTCCACGTGCCGGGGCCGGCGGCGAGGATGTTGGCGGGCTTGACGTCGCGATGGATCACGCGTTGCGCGTGCGCCGCCGCGAGCGCGCGCCCGATCTGGATGCCGAGTGCGCGCAGCTCGCCGACGGCAAGCGGGCCGGTCTCCAGCCGCTCCTTGAGCGAGGGGCCGGCGACGCGCTCCATCACGAGGTACGGCGGATCCGCCGTGAGATCGATGTCGAACACCTGCACGACGCCCGGGTGCGCCAGCGAGGCGATCGCGCGCGCCTCCTGCTTGAAGCGTTCATCGAGGATGCGCGCCGCGAGGCCGTTGCGGTGGCCCTTGAGCGTCTTGACCGCGACCTCGCGGCCGAGGACCTCGTCGACAGCGGCGTACACCTCGCCCATCGCGCCCGCCCCGAGCGTCGAGGTCACGCGGTAGCGGCCGAAGCTCTGCACGGCGGACACGCCACGAGCGTAACAGATCGTCTGGCACTCTCCGTGGGTTAGGGGTACGGTGCCGCTTCAGGTCACCACTACCCACACACCGACGGGGGAGCTGTCGCTCGATGGTCGAGCGGCGGCTGAGAGGTGCGAGTGCACGACCCCAAAAACCTGACCGAGGTAATGCTCGCGTAGGGAGGACGACATGGCTGGCAACGGCACGAACGGCAACGGCACCAACGGCAACAAGCGATCGCTCCCGCAGCTCGGCGAGGATCCGGTCGCGAACCTCCCGGCGATCGACGGCTTCCCGGCGTCGGAGAAGATCTACGTCGAGGCGGACGGCCTGCGCGTCCCGGTGCGCCGCATCCATCTGTCGGGCGGCGAGCCGTCGTTCGACGTCTACGACACGTCCGGGCCGCACGGCGTCGATCCGCATCAGGGGCTGCCCAAGCTGCGCAAGCCCTGGATCGATGCGCGGCTCAACGACGGCGACAGCGGCAACCGCTCGCAGATGCACTACGCGCGCCGCGGGATCATCACGCCGGAGATGCGGTTCGTCGCGATCCGCGAGAACGTGAAGCCCGAGTTCGTGCGCGACGAGCTCGCGCGCGGCCGCGCGATCCTGCCCGCCAACATCAATCACCCGGAGTCCGAGCCGATGATCATCGGCCGCAACTTCCTCGTGAAGATCAACGCGAACATCGGCAACTCCGCCGTGACGTCGACGATCGGCGAGGAGGTCGACAAGCTGCGGTGGGCCGTCAAGTGGGGCGCCGACACGGTCATGGACCTGTCGACCGGCGACAACATCCACGAGACGCGCGAGTGGATCATCCGCAACTCGCCGGTGCCGATCGGCACGGTGCCGATCTACCAGTGCCTCGAGAAGGTCAAGGGCGACCCCGAGAAGCTCACCATCGATCTGTTCATCGAGACGCTGATCGAACAGGCGGAGCAGGGCGTCGACTACTTCACGATCCACGCCGGCGTGCGGCTCGCGTACATCCCGCTGACCGCGAACCGCGTCACCGGCATCGTGTCGCGCGGTGGCTCGATCATGGCGAAGTGGTGCCTCGCGCACCACAAGGAGAACTTCCTCTACACGCACTTCGAGGACATCTGCGAGATCATGAAGGCCTACGACGTGAGCTTCTCGCTCGGCGACGGCCTGCGCCCCGGCTCGACGGCGGACGCGAACGACCGCGCGCAGCTCGCGGAGCTGGAGACGCTCGGCGAGCTCACCGAGATCGCGTGGAAGCACGACGTGCAGACGATGATCGAAGGCCCCGGCCACGTCGGGATGCACAAGATCAAAGAGAACATGGACATCCAGCTCAAGGTCTGCAAAGAGGCGCCGTTCTACACGCTCGGGCCGCTGGTCACTGACATCGCCCCTGGCTACGACCACATCACCAGCGGCATTGGCGCTGCGATGATCGGCTGGTTCGGCACCGCGATGCTCTGCTACGTGACGCCGAAGGAGCACCTCGGCCTCCCGAACCGCGACGACGTGAAGGCCGGCGTGATCGCCTACAAGATCGCCGCGCACGCCGCCGACCTCGCAAAGGGCCACCCCGGCGCGCAGGATCGCGACAACGCGCTGTCCAAGGCGCGGTTCGAGTTCCGCTGGCAGGACCAGTTCAACCTGTCGCTCGATCCCGACACGGCGAAGGACTTCCACGACGAGACGCTGCCCGCGCCGGGCGCGAAGGGCGCGCACTTCTGCTCGATGTGCGGCCCGAAGTTCTGCTCGATGAAGATCACCGGCGAGGTGCGCGAGATGGCGGCACAGCAGGAAGCGATGGCCGCCAAGGCCGCCGAGTTCCGCGACGGCGGGCAGCGGCTGTACGCGAATTCCGACGATCATAACCACTGACGCCGCGTGTCGTCGCAGGACCTCACCTTCGCGCTCGTCGCGCTGTCGGCGGTGTTCTTCGTGGTCGACCCCTTCGCGATCCTGCCGGTGTTCCTCACGATCACCGCCGGCGACTCGCTCGAGCGCCGGCAGCGCACCGCGCGGGTCGCCGCGTTCGCCGCATGGGTGATGCTCTCCATGTTCGCGGTCGCGGGCGGCCTGATCTTCAAGGCGTTCGGGATCTCGCTCGGCGCGTTCAAGGTCGCGGGCGGGCTCATGCTGCTGCTGATGTCGATCGACATGATGCGCGCGCAGCCATCGCCGACGCGCACCACCGACGAGGAGCAGCGCGAGAGCCAGGCGCGTGACGACATCGCGGTGTTCCCCCTCGCGGTGCCGATGCTCGCCGGGCCCGGTGCGATCGCGACCGTGATGGTGTTCATGTCGCGCGCGCACTGGCGCCCGTTCCCGACGCTCGCCGTGTTCATCGCGATCACCGTCACCTGCGTCGCGGCCTGGCTGCTCATGCGCAGCGCCGCACGCGCCGAGCGCTTGCTGCCCAAGACGCTGATGCGCGCCTTCGAGCGCGTGATGGGCCTGCTCCTCGCGGCCGTGGCCGTGGAGTTCATCGCGGGCGGTGTGCGCGATATCGTGGGCAGGTGAAGCTCCGCGTCGCGCGCGCCGCGTTGTTGCTCGTCCTCGCGACACCGCCTCGCGCCGCCGCCGAGTCACAGGTCTGGACGTCCCTGACGGCGCAGGCCCGGCTCGGCGAGAAGGCAGGGCCGACGCTGTGGCTCGATCTGCACGACCGCCGTCGCAGCGACAGCACGCTGTTCATCGTGCGGCCCGCGCTCGGCTACACGTTCTCGCCCGCGTTCTCGGCGTTCGTCGGCTACGCGTACGTCCCCACCGAAGTCGACGACGGTGCCGACACGCACGAGCAGCGCACCTGGCAGCAGGTGATCTGGAACCACACCTTCGCGCAGCCCATCAAGGTGCAGGGGCGCGCGCGCTTCGAGCAGCGCTTCGGACCCGGCGACGACCTCGGCTATCGCCTGCGCCTGCTCGCCCGCGCGCAGGTCGCCCCGCTCTCCGACCTCCCGCTGCAGCTCGTGGTGACCGACGAGCTGTTCCTCGGCCTCAACGACACCGATTGGGCCGCGACGTCCGGCTTCGATCAGAATCGGTTGTTCGTCGGGCTCGGCGTCGACACCAAGCTCGAGGGCCTGCGCGTCGAGCTCGGTTACATGAGCGTGTATCTCGGCGCGCAGGATCGCTTCGACGACATCCTCGCCGCGAACGTCACCATGACGCGCGGCTTCTAAGGCGACCTCGCCGACATCCTCCTTCCGAGTGCGCCGGGCGCGCCTCCTGCATCACCTCGCGCCAACTACTCGAGGAGATGTCATCCATGCATGCGCGTCTATGGCTCATCGCCGTGCTCGTCGGCTCGCAGCCGGCACTAGCGCAAGTGGTCGACGATGTGGACGTCGGATTCTACGGAGAGCTGAGCTTTGGTGATCCGCTTTACGTCCAGGTCTCGGCGGCGCCGCGTGGGTACGAGGTGCCCAACATCGAGGTCTTCTACGATGCGCTCGCCCCGTACGGTTTCTGGTACGACGACCCGCTCTACGGCTTCGTCTTCGCGCCCTACGATCGCGACTACGTTCCGTACGCGAACGGCCACTGGCGACTGACCGCCTACGGCTTCACGTGGGTCTCGCACGATCCTTTCGGCTGGGCGACCGACCACTACGGCCGCTGGATCTGGCGGGGACGCTGGGTGTGGCGACCCGACACGACGTGGGGCCCAGCATGGGTGCAATGGCGCGCCGGCGAGAACTGGGTCGGCTGGGCGCCGCTCGGATACGACGAATACGCCTATCTCCCCGACGACTACTGGCGGTTCGTACCGGTCGATCGACTCACCGCGCCGTCTCTCGCGAGCTACTACGTCCGCTCGAACCACGATCGCTACCTGCGCAATAGCGAGCCACTGTGGCGGTTCAGCCGGTACGGGCAGCGCTACTGGATCGCGGGGCCCGGCGAGGACTTCTTGCGGCGGCACGACGTGCGCGTCCGCCCGGAGCGGCTGACCCCACGCGAGCTCGGACGATTCGACGCCAAGCAGTACCGGCGCGCACAGGTCCAGGTGCGCGAAGATCGCGCACGCGACCGGTGGGCCGACCGCCTCGAGCGCGAGCAAGAGGTTCGTCGTGACCTCGATGCCCGTGCACGCCGGACGCAGCGCGAGCTCCGCGAGCGCGCGAATCAGCAGCAGCGTCTCGTCGAGCAGCACGACCAGCTCGTCCAGCGCGAGCGCCGTACCACCTCCGACGCGGAGCGCCGGCGCATCGAGGCCGAGCGCCAGCGACTCGAGCAGCAGCGGCGCCAGCTGACGGAGCAGCAACGGCGTCAGGAGCGCGAAGCGCGCCAGCGCGCCGAGCAGCAGCAGCGCCGCCAGGTCGACCAGCGCCGCCTGGAGGAGCAGCAGCGCCGGGCCGAGGAAGCCCAGCGCGCCGGCCGCGCGGCCCAGCCGCAGACACCCGGCCAGCCGCGACTCGACGAGCGGCAACGCATGGAGCAGCAACGCCAGCAAGATCAGCAACGCCTCGAGGAGCGCCAGCGCACCGATCAACAGCGGCAGGAACAGCAACAGGTCGAGGAGCGGCAGCGCGCGGAGCAGCGGCGGCAAGAGGAGCGGCAACGTCTCGATCAGCAACAGCAGCAAGGGCCGCAGAGCCGTGTCGAGCAGCAGCGCCAGCAGGAGGAGCGGCAACGCGCAGAGCAGCAGCGCCAGCAGGAGCAGCAGCGCCAGCAGGAGCCGCAGGCTCGGGGTGAGCAGCAGCGTCAGCAGGCGCAGCAGCGCCAGCAGGAGCAGCAGCAGCGCGCCGAAGAGCGGCAGCGCACAGAGCAGCAGCGCCAGCAGGAACAGCAGCAGCCCCAGCAGGAGCCGCAGGCTCGGGGTGAGCAGCAGCGTGAGCAGGCGCAGCAGCGCCAGCAGGATCAGCAGCAGCGCGCCGAGGAGCGGCAACGCGCCGAGCAAGAGCGTCAGCAAGGACAGCAGTCCCGCGCCGAGGAGCGGCAGCGCGCCGAGCAGCAGCGGCAGCAAGAGCAGCAGCAGCGGCAGCAAGAGCAGCAGCCCCAGCAGGAGCAGCAGGATCGTGCCGAGCAGCAGCGTCGGGAGGCGCAGCAGCGCCAGCAGGAGCAAGCGCGGGCCGAGCAGCAGCGCGAGCAAGACGCGCAGCAGCGGCAGCAGGAGGCGCAGCAGCGCCAGCAAGACGCGCAGCAGCGGCAGCAGGAGGCGCAGCAGCGCCAGCAGGAGCAGCAAGCGCGGGCCGAGCAGCAGCGTCAGGGGGCGCAGCAGCGGCAGCAGGAGGCGCAGCAGCGGCAGCAGGAGGCGCAGCAGCGACAGCAGGAGCAACAGCAGCGACAGCAAGAGCAACAGCAGCGCCAGCAGGAGCAGCAAGCTCGTGCCGAGCAGCAGCGTCAATAGGCGCAGCAGCGCCAGCAAGGGCAGCAGCAGCGCCAGCAGGAGCAGCAGCAGCGCCAGCAGGAGCAGCGACGCTAAGCGTCAGCGGGGCCGTGCATTGCGCCCACGTGGGCGCATCGATGCGGGTGGGCGCGACGCGCCTCGGTCCCTCACGAGCTCGCACGTGCGGCTGCCCTCGTTCGCACGCCTCGCAGCGGCGAAGGGGCTATCCGAACACCGCCGCGAAGGCGTCATAGTTCGCGTGGCCGGGGCCGTCCGGAATCGCGAACACGATCTGGCCGAACACCGACGCGAACTTTCCGGTGAGGAGCGACTGGAACGTCCGGGCGACGAGGGCAGGGTCGTTGCCGAACACTCCGACGCCCCACGCGCCGAGGATCAGGCGATCGACGCTGTGGTCGCGCGCGATCGAGAGCACCAGGTCCGCGCGCTTGCGGAGCGCGGCCTCGACTGCATCGCCATCGAAGCGCCCACCCTGGCGCAGTGCACCGGCGTTCGGCGCGGCGCTCGTGATCGCGGAGCAAAGGACCGGCGCGTCCAGCCAGCTCCCTTCCTCATCGCGGAAGAACGGCACGTACGGCGACCAGATCGCGAGGTCGAGGTAGAGCAGCGAGTCATAGGCGCGGTTGCGCGCGTAGTGGTCGGGCGCCTGCTGCAGGCACGGGTACAGCGCGGAGCTGCGCGCGAGCGACTCCTCCTGCGCCTGCGCGCCCCCGAGGAAGCCGCCGCCGGGCTGCTTCGCCGACGCGAAGCTCAGGCACGCGAGATGCGCGCGCGGATCCGCGAGGCGCCGGATCGCCGCGAGCGTCGTCTCGTCGATCACCGAAATCGCCGTCCGCAGCGGACAGTGACTCACCTTGCCGCGGTACGTCGCGGCGTCGTACAGGCGCGTTCCTCGCTTTGCACGCTCGATCGCGCCACTGAGCTCCACGCGCTCGCCGCTCCCATTCGTGTAGGCGCCCGCTTCACAGGCGGCGAGCGTCCCTCGCGCGATGTCGGCCCGCACCTTGCGCGGCTCGGTCACGTGCGAGGGCAGGTCGGGGACATCGATGAAGGCCGGTGGCACGTAGTCCGTCAACCACACGCCGTTCGCCGAGCAATAGAACGTGTGCCCCGCCGCGGCCACCTCGTCGGCGCGAATGGTCAGGATCAGCGGCTGGCGGCGCCGCGCACCGACCTGTGTCGCGGTCGATACATCGGCCGAGAGGTGCACGTGGTGCCGCGCACCCTTGCGCAAGCCGTGCTCGCGGATCGAGTCCACGAGCTCCGCGCTGGTGCCATGAAACAGCCGCGCGGGTGGCGTGGATGGCGGCAGCTCGAGATCGACGTCGACAGAGTGACCCTGGTTGGCGCGGATGCGCGCTCCATCCTCGGACAGCGCGAACCGCTGCTTGTCCGACGACGCGACGAGCTCCTCCAGCTCCTCACGGGGCAGGGGATGCCCGTGCTGTGCGAGCGCGGCGAGAAGCGAGTCCACACTCGTCCAGCCCGCCTCGTCGAGCACGATGCCGATCGACGTCGGGTTGTGCCGGAGCACGAGGGAGAGAAACTTGGAGGTGCGCCTGGACGACATGGGGTCTATTCGCGATTTGACTTCAGCTGACAGCATCGCTCGCGTCGCAGATATCGACGACAACGTGCGACAGAAGTGCCAGTGAGAAACGATATGTCAGAGATGATATGAACCGCCATGGCGCAGGATATCGAGTCGTTGGGAGAGTGGATCGCCGAACAAGCCGCGCACCTCGACGCGGCGACGCATCGCCTGCTCACCGCGGTACGCGAGTTCGATGCGGTCGGCGGTTGGCACACGCAAGGCGCACGGTCGTGTGCGGAGTGGTTGTCGTGGCGCGTTGGCTGGAGCCGGCAGACCGCGCGCGACCGGGTCCGCGTCGCGCAACGCCTGGGCGAGCTGCCGCTGATCGATGACCCTCAGCGAGGGCACGTGCGTTTCCGCGGAGCGGAGCCGTCGTGTCGTCGATGCGCCCGCACCACCTGCGAATGCGTATCGCGGCCACGCGCTGGTGCTCGACCGCAATCGCGAGCTCGAGATCACCGCGGGGACGCCCGCGTGTGGCTGGGACGGCGCCCCGGTCGACTACGACTGGGTGATCGATGCGCTGGTCTGTCGAGAGTCCGCGCCGCCGGCCTGAACGTGATCGTTACTCTCGCTGCAGCCCTCGCGGTCTGCTCCCACCATGTGGAAGTGGGTCGTCGTTGCCGTGTCGCCGAGCTGGTAGCGGCACGGAAGGCCCGCTGAGCGCCTCGCATCTACGTGCGTGCGAGCAGTCCGTCCTCGCCGAGCGGGATTGGAACAGAGGAGCCCACGAGCACGATCTCCTCGCCTTCGCGATCGAGGTTCGAGAGGTCACCATGCTGCGTCCACACCGCGCGGCCGCGGTGGTTCTCGAACAGGAGCAGGAGGCGCGCGGCGCGCTCCACGTGGAGCTCCTCGGGCGCATCGTCGAACGGCAACGGCTCCACGGCATAGGTCAGGTGCACGTGATCATCGTGCCTCGCGAGCAGGTACTCGCCGTGCGCCACGGGGCGTGCGCCCGGCTGGTAGCGCTCGCCGCGCGTCTTGGTCGTGTAGCGCTCGTCCTCGAGGACGTCGCCGAGCGCGCGTTCGAGCGACCCGACGCGCTCGATCCGGCACCAGAACCGATCGCGGGCGGTGGTCGGCAGCCGGTTCTTCCCGACGCGCACCCGGCGGTGCACGTCGCGGCCGGCGGGGGACAGCAGCAGATACAGGCTCTGGACGCCGAGCGTGTGCACCGGCGCTTCCGCCGGCTGCACGCTCGGGCGGAAGAAGATCTGCAGGTCGCCGCGCTCGAGCTCGGTCACACCGAAACCGTAGCGCCTTCCGGGAGACGCGCTCGGACCCGCACGAATGGGTGGTGCACGGAATCTGACGATCGCGCGCGAGCTGCTACGGTGATGGCGCGGAGAGGGTTGATGTCACGGTTCGCGATCCGGGAAGCAGTGCTCGCCGACGCCGACGAGATCGCGCGGGTCAGCGCCGAGAGCTGGCAGTCGAGCTACCGCGGCATCCTGCCGGACGCCCTGCTCGAGCGCATCGACGTCGGGAGGCGCGCTGTAGTCCGCCGCAGGCTCCTCCGCGATCGCTCGATCTTTCAGCTCGTCGCGTACGACGTGACCCACCTCGACATCGTGGGCTTCTGCGATGCCGGCGCGAGCCGGCGCGAGGTCCCGTATGCAGGCGAGGTGTACGAGATCTATCTCGCTCATCGCGCCAAGCGGTACGGCATCGGGCAAGAGATGTTCGAGCGCGTGCAGGCATGGCTGGTCAGGCATGGCCTGCGTTCGATGATCGTGTGGGTGCTCGAGGACAATCACCACGCACGCCGGTTCTACGAGGCGATGGGCGGACGGCCGGCGGCGCGCTTTCGATCCGTGGTGGGCGGCACGCCCGTGATCGAGCTGTCGTACGTCTGGGACTCACTCTGACCGGCACGGCGCTCGGTCGGTAGGAGTCCGACACCTCCGACCTGACCTACCTGAAAACGAAAGCGGTTTTCAAATTTCGTCTACGCCCTCGGTCGCGAGAGTGGACATCCACGGCGCGTTTGGTCATGATCCGCCGAGCACGCGTGACGGTTCAGAATAAGCGCAGCCTCAAAGTCGAAAAGCTGGCGCGCATCTACGATGACGAGATCGCGCCCGTGTGGGGGACGCGTTTCGGCAAGATGCTGCTGCGCAACCTCGCCGTGCCCGAGCGAGGGCAGGTCCTGGACATCTCGTGCGGTACCGGCTGGCCGACGATCGAGATCCTGCGCCGGATGAACGACGGCAGCCGCCTGATCGCCATCGATGCCTCGAGCGCGATGCTCGACGTCGCCCGCCGCAAGGTCGCGGACCTCGGACCGCTCGGCAAGAAGGGCGTGTTCTTCCGCACCGAGAGCCCGGTGCCCAAGCTGTCGTTCGCCGACGACGTCTACGACCTCGTCGTATGCAACCTCGGCCTCAATGAAATGCCGAGCCTGGAGGTCGCCCTGCGTGACTTCGCGCGCGTCGCCAAGCAGGGGGGCGAGGTCCGCTGCACGCTGCCGCTCGCCGGCACGTTCCAGGAGTTCCACGACCTCTACCGCGAGGTGCTGATCAAGCACGACAAGCACGAGGCCCTCGAGCGCCTCGAGCGCCACATCGCGCGCTATCCGACCACCGAGCACGTCGAGGAGTGCATGAGGTCGGCGAGCCTCGACGGTGGCCTCGAGATCGAGGAGTTCGCGCTGCTGTTCAAGAGCTCGCGCGAGTTCTTCTTCGCGCCCGTGATCGAGTTCGGTCCGCTCGCCGAGTGGAAGGAGATCGCCGGCGGCGGCCAGGAGATGCAGGACGTGTTCTGGTACATCAAGGAGGCGATCGATGCCTACTTCGATGGCCGGCCGTTCCAGGTCACGGTCAAGGCGGGCTGCCTGATCGGTCGCAAGACCGACGCGCCCGCCGCGCCGGTCGGCGTCGTCGTGCCCGCGCTGCCTTCGCCGCCCGCGCACATGGCCGCGGGCTCGGTGCAGGTCTCGAACGCGGACGACCTCGACATCGAGGAGCTCGCCGACACCGGCGATGCGCACAGCGCGATCTCGGCCGATGACCAGGAGCTCGACGCGTTCATCGACGGTGCGAAGCGCCCTCCGCACCTGGACGACTAGCCGCGGCTGAGGCCATGCTTCGGGCGCCATGGCGTCCGATCCACGCACCGACTATCTGACGCTCGTCGACGAGCTGACCGAGCACGACCGTCGCTACTACGTCGAGGCCGCGCCGACGATCAGCGACCTCGAGTACGACAGGCTCGCGAAGCAGCTGCGCGCGCTCGAGGAAGCGAACCCGAGCTGGGTCGTCCCGTGGTCGCCGTCGCAGCGCGTCGGGCACGCCCCGGTCTCCGAGTTCTCGAAGGTCACCCGGCCGGTCGCGATGCTGTCGCTCGACAACAGCTACGACGAGGGCGAGCTGCGTGCGTTCTACGATCGTGTGGTCAAGGGCCTCGACGGCGACCACGTGACGTTCTCGATCGAGCCCAAGATCGACGGCTTCGGCATCGAGCTCACGTACAAGCAGGGCCTGCTCGTGCTCGGCGCGACGCGCGGCGACGGCCGCATCGGCGAGGACGTGACCGCGAACGTGCGCATGGTGCGCGGCGTGGCGCTGCGGCTGCGCGAGCCGGTGGACATCGTCGTGCGCGGCGAGATCTACATGACCAAGGAGGAGTTCGCCTCGATCAACAAGGCGCGCGAGGAGGCCGGCGAGGAGACGTTCAAGAACCCGCGCAACACGGCCGCGGGCTCGATCAAGCAGCAGGACCCGCGCGAGGTCGCCAAGCGGCCGATGCGCACGATCCTCTACGAGGTCGTCGACGGCGAGCGCTACGCGCCGGGCCACCTCGCGTCACTCGAGCTGATCCGCAAGCTCGGGCTGCCGACGAGCCCGCACAACTCGGTGGCGCACTCCTGGGAGGAGCTCATCGCGCAGGTGCACGCGTGGCAGGATCGCCGTGACGATCTGCCGTACGAGGTCGATGGGCTCGTCGTGAAGGTCGACGACTTCGCGAGCCGCGGCGCGCTCGGGACGACCGCGAAGTTTCCGCGCTGGGCGATCGCGTACAAGTTCCCCGCGCGGCAGGTCACCACGATCCTGCGCGAGATCGCGGACAACGTCGGGCGCACCGGCGCGGTCACGCCGGTCGCGATCCTCGATCCGGTCGACGTCTCGGGGACGACGGTGTCGCGCGCGAGCGTGCACAACTACGATCAGGTCCTGCGGCTCGGCCTCGGCAAGGGCGACCGCGTGTTGATCCAGAAGGCCGGCGAGATCATCCCCGAGATCCTCGAGGTCCGCGAGAAGGGACCGGGTCCCGCCTTCGAGGCGCCGACGCGATGTCCATCGTGTCAGGCCGAGCTCGAGCGCGAGGAAGGGCGCGTCGCGCTGATGTGTCCGAACCGCATCGCGTGCCCCGCGCAGCGGCTCGCCGCGATCGAGTTCTTCGCGTCGCGCCATCAGATGAACATCGACGGCCTCGGCGAGAAGGTCGTCGTGCAGCTCCTCGACGCGGGCCTGGTCCACGACGTCGCCGATCTGTTCGTGCTCACGGTTCCCCAGCTGCTCGGACTCGAGCGGTTCGGCCGGCAATCCGCGCAGAACCTCGTCGATGCGATCGACAAGGCCAAGCACGCGGCCACGTTCTCGCGGCTGCTCGCCGCGCTCGGCATCCCCAACGTCGGCAGCGTGCTCGCGCGCCCGATCGCGCAGAAGTACGGCACGTTGTCGGCGCTGCGCACTGCCGCGGCCGGCAAGTCGTCGGAAGAGATGTGCGCCGAGCTTCACGCGATCGACGGCATCGGGGAGGTGGTCGCGGCGCACGTCGACAAGTTCCTGCGGGATCCACACGTCATCGTCGTGCTCGACAAGCTGCAGGGGCGCGGCGTCGATCCCAGCGAGCCGGTCGTGGCGATCACCGAGGGACCGCTGACCGGCAAGACGCTCGTCGTCACCGGCACGCTGACCCAGCCGCGCGCGGACGTGCAGAAGCGGATCGAGGCGGCTGGCGGCAAGGTCGCCGGATCGGTGAGCAAGAAGACCCACTACCTCGTCGCGGGCGCCGACACGGGCAAGACCAAGCTCGATGCCGCACAGAAGCACGGCGTCGCCGTCATCGGTGAGGAGGAGCTCGAGAAGCTGCTCACCGGCGGCTGAGCTTGGTTTCGCGTTTGGTGCCGGCGCGTGTCGCAATTGGTTCGTCGAGCTGAGCGCGATTTCGTTTATGGTGACCGCATGTCGAACCTACCGGTCGCGTTGCTCGCGATCTCGACGGCAGCGCTCGGATGTGGCCCCGAAACCGTCCCCGCCGCCGACGGCGGTAACGTCGACGCGACGACCTCCGACATGGCTCCGCCCGGCGACGGCGTCGAGTGCGACGCGCCCGACATGCTCGTCGTGCTCGACCGCACGCAGAGCATGCAC